>JAOUIL010000149.1 GCA_029883975.1 Betaproteobacteria bacterium | reverse complement strand
GTCATCATCGAGCACGAGATGGGCGTCATCGAGCGCATCACCGAGCGCTGCGTGGTGCTCAACTTCGGCCGCAAGATCGCGGAAGGGAGCTATCGCGAGGTCGCGGCCGACCGCCAGGTGCAGGAAGCCTACCTGGGAGTGGAGTGAGGATGCGATGAGCGCCGCCGCCCGGCTCGAGGTGAAGGACGTCTACGCCGCCTACGACAAGGCCGACGTGCTCGAGGGCGTGACGCTCTCGGTCGCCCCCGGGAGCATCACCTGCCTGCTCGGCTCGAACGGCTCGGGCAAGACCACGCTGATCCGGACGATCCTTGGCCTGACGCCGCCGCGCGCGGGCTCGATCCGCTTCGGCGACACCGAGCTCGCCGGGCTGCCCACGCACAAGGTCGTGGCCGCCGGCATCGCCTGCATCCCCGAGGGACGCAAGGTGTTCCCCAAGCTCACGGTGGAGGAGAACCTGCGCCTGGGCGCCTACCAGGAGGCCGCGGAGGCGACCGTGGCGGCGCGCCTCGCGCACGCCTACGAGATCTTCCCGCGCCTCGCCGAGCGCCGCGCGCAGCTCGCCGGCACCATGTCGGGCGGCGAGCAGGCGATGGTGTCGATCGGCCGCGGCCTGATGAGCGCGCCGCGGCTGCTGCTGGTGGATGAGCCCTCGCTCGGGCTCTCGCCGCTGCTCGTGAAGGAGAATTTCCAGATCATCCGACGCATCAACGAGCAGGGCATCACGGTGTTCCTGGTGGAGCAGAACGTGCACCAGACGCTCGCCATCGCGCACCACGGCTACGTGCTGCAGCAGGGCCGGGTGGTGGCCGCCGGCAGCGCGCGGGAGCTCGCGCGCGACGCGGCGGTGCACCAGGCCTATTTCGGCTAGCCGAGTTTCGGCCGCAGCTTGTGGTGGCCCGTGTCCTCCTGCCAGGCCTTGCCGATCTCGAGGATTTCCCGCTCGGCAAAAGGCTTGCCGACGACCTGCACGCCGAGCGGCAGGCCCTCGTGCAGCCCCGCGGGCAGCGCGAGCGCGCATAGCCCCAGGTAGTTCACCGAGCGGGTCAGATAGGACGGGATCGGCGCGCGCTCGTCGAGCTCGTCGAGCGGCGGAGCGGGCACGGGCACCGTCGGCAGGAGCAGCGCGTCGTAATCCCGGAACCACTCGCCGAACGCGCGCCGGCGTTCCTGCATCGTGCGCAGCATGCCGGCGTACTCGCCGGGCGCGAGCTGCTTCGCGTTCAGGATGCGCTCGCGCACCGCGTCGTTGATCGCCTGGTCGCGATCCTCGATGTGCGCGCGGTGCAGCTCGAACGCTTCCGAGGCGAGGATCATGCCCACGTCGCGCGCCAGCTCGAAGTACCACGCGGGTAGCCGGGCCGGCACGACGCGCGCGCCGAGCTGCTCCAGCCGCCGTGCGGCGCCGACCCAGGCTTCGAGCACTGCGGGGTGCATGAAGGGCGGCAGTTGCGCGCGGTCGGGCAGCGCGATGCGGTAGCGCTCCAGCCGCCCGGCCGCAAGCGGCGCCGGAAGCTCCGGCGGGGTATCCGCCAGGACGCGCAGCAGCGCGGCGCAGTCGTCCACCGAGCGCGCGAGCGGGCCGATGGTGTCGAGGCTCCAGCTGAGCAGCCCCGTGTCCTTCAGGCTGATGAGCCCGAACGTGGTCTTCAGGCCGACCACGCCGTTGAAGGCGGCCGGCACGCGCACCGAGCCGCCGGTGTCGCTGCCGATGCCCGCCGGGACGAGGCCCGCGGCGACCGCCACCCCGGTGCCGCTCGAGGAGCCGCCCGGCGCGCGCGCCCGGGAGAGGTCCCAGGGATTCCACGGCGTGCCCATGAGGGGGTTGGTGCCCCAGGCGCCGAACGCGAACTCGACCATGTGCAGCTTCCCCAGCGGGATCATGCCCGCGGCGAGCAGCCGCTCCGCGGTCGCGCTGGTGCCGGTGGCCACGCGCCGCGCCCACATCTTCGAGCCGATGGTGCCCACGCGGCCGGCGATGTCGCACAGGTCCTTCAGGCCGATCGGCAGGCCGTGCAGGGGGCCGAGCGGCAGGCGCGCCCTGCGAGCGACGTCGGCAGCGTCGGCGAGCGCGCGCGCCTCGGCCGCGTACACCTCGACGAACGCGTGCAGCTTGCCGTCGAGCGCCTCGATCCTCGCGAGGTGCGCATCCACCAGCTCGCGGCTCGAGCACTGGCCGGCGCGCAGCAGCGCGGACTGCTCCAGCAGGGTGAGGTCGGCGGGCTGCATGTCAGAGCTTTGCCATGACGTGCCGCACGACGCTGTAGTCCTCCAGCGCGTACATCGACATGTCCTTGCCGTAGCCGGAGGATTTCATCCCGCCGTGCGGCATCTCGTTCACCAGCATGAAGTGCGTGTTGATCCACGTGCAGCCGTACTGCAGGCGCTTGGCCACGCGCATCGCCTTGCGGATGTCGCTGGTCCACACCGACGAGGCGAGGCCGTAGTCCGAGTCGTTGGCGAACGCGATTGCCTGCTCCTCGTCGGTGACGCGCGTGACCGACACCACGGGCCCGAACACCTCGCGGCGCACGATCTCGTCCTCTTGCCTCGCGCCCGCGATCACCGTGGGCTCGTAGAAGAAGCCCTTGCCGGCGCGGAGCTTCCCGCCGGTGAGCACCTCCATGTGCTTCGCGCCCGAGGCGCGCTCCACGAACCCCGCCACGCGCTTTTGCTGCCGCTCGGAGATGAGCGAACCGATCTCCACGCCTTCCTCGTCCTGCGTTCCGACCTTGATCTTCGAGACGGCGCTCGCGAGGTCGGCGGCGAAGCGCTCGTAGACCTTCGAGCCCGCGTACACGCGGCAGGCGGCCGTGCAGTCCTGGCCGGCGTTGTAGTAGCCGAACGTGCGGATGGCCTCGACCACCTCGGCGAGGTCGGCGTCGTCGAACACCAGCACCGGCGCCTTGCCGCCCAGCTCGAGGTGCGTGCGCTTGAGGGACTTCGAGGCCGCCTGCAGCACCTTTTGCCCGGTGGCGATGTCGCCGGTGAGCGAGACCATGCGCACCTGCGGATGCTCGATCAGGGGCGCACCGACCGAATCCCCGCGCCCGGCGATGATGTTGAATACGCCCTTGGGGAAGATCTCGGCTGCGAGCTGCGCGAGCCGCAGCGACGTGAGCGGCGTCTGCTCGGAAGGCTTGAGCACCACGGAGTTGCCCGCGGCGAGCGCGGGCGCCGCCTTCCACGCGGCCATCATCAGCGGGTAGTTCCACGGCGCGACCGAGGCCACCACGCCGATCGGGTCGCGCCGGATCATGCTGGTGTGGCCCGCGAGATACTCGTTGGCCGCCGAGCCGGGCATGCAGCGCGCCGCGCCGGCGAAGTAGCGGTAGCAGTCCACGATCGCCGGCAGCTCGTCGGCGAGCACGCGCGCGTAGGGCTTGCCGCAGTTCAGCGACTCGAGGCGCGCGAACTCCTCGGCGCGCTCCTCGATCGCCCCGGCGAGCTTGAGCAGCAGCGCGCTCCTCTCGGCGGGCGTGGTCTGCGACCAGGCGTCGAAGGCGCGGTGCGCGGCGCCGACCGCGCGGTCCACCTGCTCGGCGGAGGCCTCGCGCACGGTGGCGAGCACGGCGCCGCTGGCGGGGTCGAGCACCTCCTCGGCGCGTCCTTCGCCCTCGGCGAACTGGCCGTCGATCAGCAGCTGGGTCTGGAATTTCATGGCAGGGCTCCTTGGATCGTTCATTTGTGTGGCGCGCGCGCGTGCTCGTCGCCGCGCGTCAGGTAATAGGCGGCGAGGATGGGCAGGAAGGTGAGGGCGACGATCACCACCGCCACCACGTTGGTCACCGGGCGCTGGCGCGGGCGCACCAGCTCCTGCAGCATCCAGATGGGCAGCGTGGTCTGCTGCCCG
>JAOUIL010000076.1 GCA_029883975.1 Betaproteobacteria bacterium | reverse complement strand
CGGTGAAGGATTTCCAGGCGTTCGCCAAGCAGACCGGCAACGAGCTGCTCTCGCAGTCCGAGGCCGGCAAGGAGTTCGTCTTTTTCCTCAAGCGCAAGTAGCGCCCGCACTGCCAGGCGCGCGATGCGCGTAGCCCCGCTGACCTAAGCCAACCCGAGCCTCACCGCCGACCGCCGGGCTGGCCTTGCGGGGTCGGCCTGCTGGTGGGCTGCGCATGCCGCGGAGAAAGCTCGTTGGCGGGCCTGCCCGGCAGCGTGCGTGCCGCTGGAGCGCGCGGTGCAGGACCACTCTCTGCCGGACGCGCAGGTGCCGGCGGCGCACTGCGTGGCGGCGTACTTTGCGAGGCTGCAGGCGGCACGCGAGGCGTCTCCTTGAAGCGCGGCGCGGGCGGTGGCCGCGGGCGTTCCGTGCCTTTCTCGCCGAATGACGGCCGTGGCAGCGCAGCGCCGGCTTCCGGACGTTTAGGCGCCGGGACGATGCGCGGCGCCGGCGTTGCGACCCGGGGCTTCACCGCCGGTGCCTGCGGCCATGGCAATGGCGCCTGGCGTGTCGGGCGGGTCGCGAGGACCTGTCGCGAGGATGCGGCGGCGGGCGGGCGAATCGTGGCGCCCCTCGCGGGAACGAGGCTCGCCGGCCCCGCCCGCGCCGGGTGCGCGCCGCCGATGTGCTCGATCTCGCGCGGATCGGCCGGCGAGAACTGGGTCCCTCGTATGCGTCCGCTGCCGAACTGCTTCTCGCCGACGGCCACCACGGCGCGCGGCGTTGCCGTGTGCGCATAAACGATGGTGTTTACGTTGACGATCGTCGCGCGTTCGACCACGACATTGTTCACCATGCGCGGCCCGCCCCAGCCGCCCCACCACGGTACGCCGATGAACCCCGGAGCACCCCACCATGGGCGCAACGGTTCGCCCCAGCCGAGCGCCACCCAGCTGATGGCGGGGCCGCCGATCCCGATGCGCACCGAAACGTTGATCCCGACCGCGAAGAACGCGACGAGTGCAGGCGCATATACCGGCTTCGCGATCACGGGGCCGGGCGCCCAGGCCCAATAGCCGCTGATGAAGACCCAGCGCCCGTAGTGAAACGGCGCCCAGCCCCAAGGTGCGTCGTCGACCCAGGTCCAGCCATAGTAGGGATCCCAGATCCACGATCCGGTACTGTAGGGCACCCACCCCGGAGCCACGCTTGCCGGTACCCAAACCGTCCCGTAAACCGGGACGACACGCCAGGTGCCCCAGTCGTCGAGCGCGCCGACCCCGTAGACGCCGGTTGCAACGTAGCGTCCGCTGAGCGCCTCGATTTCGTGGTCGGTACGTGCGTAGTTCCACCGATCCCATGCATCGAGTGGCGGCGCGACGTAGGCCTCGACTGTCGGCGCCGCGGCGCCGCGCACGATCACCTCCTCGCTCGGCGAGATGGTCTGGACCGGGCGCCCGGCAACCGTGAGCAACGCCCGTCCGCCGCGCCGGGTCGTGAAGCGCGTGACGTCGTCCCGCACTGCTGCGCGGTAGTACCCGGGATGCTCGATCGTGAAGATGGCGTTGGGGGTGTCCAGCTCGACGGTATGACCGGCGGGAAGGCTTCTCAAATCGAGCGCGATCTCCCCCTCGGTGACGTTGAACTGCATGAAGTCGGCGTCGAAATTGGCGAGGCCGAGCTGGGTTTGCTCGCGCGCGCGCACGAAGGCGCGCGGGCCAACCTGGATTTCGAGGCTTGCCCGCTCTCCCGCATAGAGCGCGTCTCCCGCCGCGAGCGGCGTGTTGATCTGCGCCGGCGCCCAGTCCTCCGCCCCCGGGCGCCAGAACGAGACATTGCCGTCGAGCAGACTGACGCGGGGGGGCGTGAGGTCCGAGCCAGGGGGTGCAGCCTCGGTCGCGCCCGTCGCGAAGGCGCCGGCGCTCATCAGCAGCGCCGCGCATCCGGCCTTGAGCCACGTCAGCGACATCGGAGCAACATAGCGCCACCATGGCGGCGCGACTTGCGCTGGATCAAAGGCTAGGCGACGCTGCCGAATCCCCTGTCGAGGGCGCCCGCCGGCGCCTTCAGTCCCGCGATGCGGCAGCCCTGCGCGATCGGGCCGCCGGGAAACAGCGCGTACAGGTGCCGGATGCCGCCCCGGGCGTGGAATTTCTCGTCCAGCGCGTCGTGCAGCTCGCGCATGTTGACCCCGGGCGTCTCGTGCCTGGCGTAGTACTCCTGCAGCGCGCGCAGCGCCGTCCAGTGCTCGTCGCCGAGCTGCAGCCCCTCCTGCTTCGCGGTCTCGAGCGCGCGCGCGCGCGTCCAGCCCTCCGGCGCGTGGGGAAACGCCGGGTCCGGGGCGGGCGCGCCGCCGCCGGCGCGGATTTCGTCGATCAGGCTCGTCATGTCGTCCTCAGCGCTTGCGGATGTGGAACACGTATTCGCCGGGCGCGCTTTCGCGCGCGTCGGCCAGATCCTGCCCGGTGGCCTTCACCCAGCTGCGCACGTCCGCGCGGATGCCGGGGCAGTCGCTGATCAGCTGCAGCACCTCGCCCTTGCGCATGCCGTTCAGCAGCTTCCGCGCCTCGATCACCGGGCCGGGGCAGGTGGTGCCGCGCATGTCGAGCACCGCGTTGGCCGACACGCGCTGCGCCTTGCCCTTGCGGATGTAGTACGCGGTGCCGCCGCGCGCCAGCTTCTCGGTCTTCAGGATCTCGACGTCGGCGTACTTCGGCCAGGACTGCAGGTCGTCCTTGGTGCCGGGGCAGTCGGAGATGAGCAGCAGCACTTCGCCGGCGAGCAGGTCGTCGAGCACGCGGCGCGCGCCGAGCAGCGGCCCCGGGCAGGCGGCGCCCTTCATGTCGAGCGTGACGTGGGGCTTGGGTTTGGCGGACTTGGCCATGCCGGGTGGTGCTAGAGTGAATATAGTCTTGCCATGATGCTACGCCATCTTCCCGAGCTCGCGCAGGCCGTGCAGCGCAACTGCGATATATCGGATGCGCGCCACGCGGGCGACTACGGCATGTGCACTTTCCTGCTGAAGATGCGCGAGTACTACCGCTGGGAGAACGAGCTGCCGTTCGGGCGCGCCCTGCCGAAAGACGAGCTGGGCGAGTGGCTGAAGTCGCGCGAGCAGTCCTGGCAGGACATCGAGGAAAGCCAGTTCGAGCCGCTGCCGCTCGGCGCCGGCGCGCTCGACCCCTTCGAGGCCGCGGCCGCGAACCGCGAGCTCCTGCCCCAGGGCGGCGTCTACGGCGCGGGCTACGGCCGCATGGGCAAGCCCGTGTTCTTCCTCGGCGTGCTCGAGCGCATCGAGGAGCGCGAGGGTCTCACCATCTGCGTGTCCTCCTGCGAGTACGCGCGCGAGCTCGCCGCGCCGCCGGCGATGCTGCAGGGACGGACCGTCTTCTTGCGCCTGGAGTCGGTGCGCCGCTATCTGTGGGAGAGAATCGAGGAGTGGCAGTGGCGCAAGCAGGGCGGGGCCATGGCGCGCGTGCTGGCGGGCTACGACTTCATCGCCGATCCGGAGCGCGCTCTCTCGCGCATGGCGGAGAACGAGACCGAATCCATGATCCTGCACGAGATCGGCGAGGCGCGCGCCGGGGATCTGCTCGGCGCGGCCTGGGGCGAGATGGCGCTCGCGGCCTCGGCCACGCGCGCGGAGATCGCGATGCGCGCGGTGCGCGACCTGCTGGCCGATTGCCTGTCTACGCTGCCGGCGCTGCTCGAGCGCGGCAATGCGCCCGCGCTGCACTTCCACTTCGCGACTTTCGACGCGCTGCGCCGCCAGCTCTTTCCGCAGGCGCTGGAGGCCTACGAGGACTACGCGCGCAGCGGGTCGGCGGAGCGGCTGTGGCGGGCGGTGCGCGAGGGGCGCGAGCGCTGGCTGGAGACTTCGCGCCGGCTGCTGGCGCTCACTCCCGCGGAGCGCGAGGCGGCGCTGGAGGCTCTGCTGCCGCCGCCTGCTCCACGAGCTTCCTGACCAGGCGCACCATCTCCGGCGCCTCGATGTCCATCATCTGCTCGACCACCCACTTGTTGTCGCCGCTCGCCATCGCGTCGGCCACCTTGCCGGCGAAGAAGCGCAGGCAGGGGTAGCCCGGCTCGCCGTCGCGGTACTCGAACCCCGCGTATTCGCCGAAGCGCGCGTTCAGCAGGTCGATGAAGGGCTTGCGGTACTCGCCGGGCCCGAAGAGATCCTGCTGGTTGTTCTCCATGGTCGCCGCGAGGTGGCGTACCACCGCGCCGATGAGCGCGGCGCGCTCGTCCTCGGCGAGCCTGCCGTACACCGCGCGGTCGGCGAGCTGCACGAGGAAGGCGATGAACTCCGAGATCACCTCGGTGGTGAGGCGGTCGGAGCCGAAGCGAAAGCCCTCCTTCTCCATGTGCTTGAAGACCTCGAGCGCGATCTTCCAGACGTTGGCGCCGATGACACCCGCGCGCTCCTCGACGGTGCGCGCGCCCTTCTTGCGCCAGCGGGTTTTCACAAGCGCGATCTGCGGGCGGCTGCTGATGATGGCCATGTCGAGGATAATAGTCGCCGGAGGACGTGATGTCAGGACCGGATATGGAGATGGCGAGCGGCATCGCCGCGTTCGAGGCGAAGGAGTTCGCGCGCGCCATGCAGCTCTTGCAGCCGCTCGCCGAGCGCGGCGTGCCCGAGGCGCAGTACCGCGTGGCGATCATGGCGCAGGTGGGCTTGGGCGTGGTGAAGAACTGCGCCAACGCCGTGAAGTGGATGCGCGCCGCCGCCGAGCAGGGCTACGCGCTCGCCGAGCACGGCCTGGGGTTCATGTACTTCCAGGGCGAGTGCACCAGGGCCGATGCGGCGGAAGCTGCGCGCTGGTTCCGCAAGGCCGCCGAGCAGGGGCTCGCGGGCTCGCAGTCGATGCTCGCCACCATGTACGAGAAGGGCCTCGGGGTCGGCGCCGATCCCGCCGAGGCCGCGAAGTGGCGCGCGGCCGCGGAGCGCGCTACTTCCTGATCCAGGCCTCGAAGCCGCCGGTCTTCTTCTCCAGGCCAGCGGCGTAGCCCGCGTCGTAGGCTTCGCTCACGCGCTGCTCCTCGCGCTTGGGGTTGTGCAGGAAGCCGGACGCCCAGCCGTTGATGTACTCGGGGTCGACCTTCTTCTTCTGCATCTGGTCGATGGCGTCGTAGTAGGGGCTGCCCATGACACGTGCTCCTGTATAGACTGTAACGAGGTCGATATTATGCAATTCAGGGTCGTCATCGGCGAGCAGGTGGTCGCCATCGAGCTGCCGGAAGACCTGCTGCGCGACTCGGCCGAGTTCCACGCGAAGCTCGATCGCGACATGGACCGCGGCTGGCAGATGAGCCGCGAGTTCGTCGGGAATCCCGACCGGTTGCAGCGCTGCCAGATCGTCGCCGACCGGCTGCTCACCAGCATCACGCAGGGCAACGAGGCCACCGCCATGCTGATGGCCGCCTACATTGCGCTGCGCATGCCGGGCGCGGTGGGCGTGGACGTCGACGCCGCCGGCGAGATGCAGAACACCGAGCTGCTGTACGCCTGATGTCGCTCGCCGACGCGCGCATCCGCGAGGTGAAGCCGCTCTCCTTCATCTACGAGAAGGAGGGCGCGCTGCCGGCCGACGTGTGCGCGGAGGCGATCCGGCGCTTCGAAGCGTCCACCGACCAGCAGGTGGCGGGCCGCATCGGCGCGGGCGCCGAGCTCGCGCCGCAGGTCAAGCGCTCGACCGACCTGCGCATCAGCGGGCGCGAGGACTGGCGCGACATCGACCGCATCCTCGCGCAGCAGCTGGTGTCCACGTTCAACGTGTTTGCGCTGGAGTTCCCGTTCTTCGCCGCCAACAAGTTCAAGGACATCGGCTACAACCTGCAGAGGACGCTCCCCGGGGAGTACTACCACTGGCACGTGGACGGGGGGCCGGGCGAGTTCAGCGCGCGGCAGATGGTGGCCATCTGGTACCTGAACGACGTGCCCGGGCCGGGCGGGGAGACGGAGTTCCCGCTGCAGGGGGTGCTGGTGCGGCCGGCCGCGGGGAAGCTCGTCTTGTTTCCACCGTTCTGGACGCACGTGCATCGGGGCGTCACGCTGCAGGCCGGGGTCAAGTACATTGCCACCACCTGGGTGTGCTTCGCGTGAGGCCGCATGCTGCTCATCGTTCCCGCCATCCTTAAGCCCGACGAGCTGGCGCTCGCGCGCTCCTGGCTCGCGGAGGCGCCGTTCGTGGACGGGAAGCTGTCGGCCGGAGCTGCTGCGCGGCGCGTCAAGGAGAACGAGGAGCGCGATCGCAACGCCGCCGACGTGGAGCGGCTCGATCGGCTGGTGATGGGCGCGTTGGCGCGGCATCCTGCCTATCGGAACGGCGCGCTGCCGCTGCACGCGGCGAGTCCCTTGTATGCGCGCTACCGGCCGGGGATGACCTATGGCGAGCATCTGGATGATCCGATCATGGGGACTGGAGGGGTGCTGTATCGGTCGGACGTCGCGGTGACGGTGTTCCTGAGCGATCCCGGGGCGTACGATGGCGGCGAGCTGGTGATCCGCACGGCGGCGGGCGAGCATTCGGTGAAGGAGGCCGCGGGCGATGCGGTGCTGTATCCGGCGAGCACCATTCACCATGTGAACCCGGTGACGCGCGGCGAGCGGTTGGTGGCGGTGACGTGGGTGCAGAGCCTGGTGCGCGATCCGGCGCGGCGGGAGCTGCTGTATGGGTTGAACCTCGCGCGGGAGAAGCTGCTTGCGGCTGCGCCCGAGGCGGAGGAGACCGCGCAGGTGAACGCCGCTTATCTCAACTTGATCCGCATGTGGTCGGACCTGTGAGCGAGACCGAGCTGTCGGTGGAAGAGCGCATCCTGCGGGCGGTGAAGATGACGCTCGCCGCGGTGATCAAGGATACGGCTACGCCGCCGGGCATGCGCCATCCCCTGTCGGACGCGACGATCGAGGATTTGCGGCAGTGCCTGGCGTTGATCAGCGCGCGGGAGCGGGAGTTGGCCGCGGCTGCGGGGAGGGCGAAGGAGGCGCGGCCGCGTTATGTGGATGAGCCGAGCAAGGAGTCGGTGGTGCGGCTGCACCCGCGCAAGCCTTCGGAGGAGAAGTAGTGGCGACGGTCGAAGGCAGCTGCAGCACGCTCGAGCCGTATGCGCTGCGCGTGCTCGGGGACAGCATGGAGCCGGAGTTCGCCGACGGTTGCGTGATCATCGTCGATCCGGGGTATGTGCCGAAGGACGGTGCCTACGTGGTGGTCGAGTACGCGGGGGACGTGTTCTTTCGCCAGTTGGTGATCGAGGGAGACCGGCGCTTCCTGAAGCCGCTCAACCCGAAGTACGGCGGCTTCGAATTGGTGCCTCCATATACGATTCTCGGCGGGATAGTGCAGCGCGTAGGCCGGCGCCGCGCCCAGCGCAAGCACTACGATTGAGCCGCGGGCGCGGCGCTAAGCCGCGCCCGCGGCCAGCACCCCGACCGCGACTGCCGGCGCCGCCTCCCGCCGCGCGGCCCGATTACGCGCGAGCCGCGCGTCCACCAGCCCGACGATCTCATCCAGCACCGCGGAGCGCAGCCCGTGCTGCCGCGCGATGCGCGCCACCAGCGCATCGACGCGCTCGATGTGCTCGGCGCCGCCGAACAGCGCGCGCGCCGCGGAGGAGGGCTTGCCCAGGCCCTCGGCGGCCTTGGCGTACTTCTCGAACGGCACGAGGTCCTCGGCCGCGGCGCCCAGGCGCGCGCACAGCGCGCCGACCCACTCGTACACGCGCCGCGACTTATCCACGTCGCCGTGCACCGCGTCGCGGATCGCGATCATGTCGTCGCGGCGGATGCAGCGGTAGTTGCCGGCCATCAGCATCGGCCACTTGGCGAGCGGCACGAAGAGCGAGTCGTGCACCTTGAGCTTCACCGGGACCGCGACCTCCTCGTAGCCCAACGGATAGAGCGCCGCCTCGATGTCGGCCTCCAGCCGCCGCAGGAGCGCGGTGGCCTCCCTGGACTCGAACGGCGCGGCCTTGAAGTTGGTGGCGAGGCCCACCTGCAGGACGTTCTTCGGCTGGTCGGCGGGGCGGAAGGCCTGCGGGTCGGGGCTGGCGAGCGTCACGAACCGCGGGTCGAAGTCCTCCCACACGCCGGGATCGGCGTAGCAGGCGGCGAGCGGGCCGGTATCGAGGCCGGGGATGCGCCGCAGGTAGGGCAGCGGCGGCATGTTCATGATGGCGAGGCAGGGCTTGCGCGAGCGCGCGACGCGCCCCATCAGCTCGCGCACGCCCTTCGCGCCGTACTGCGCCTCCTGCATGCCGAGCACCACGAGGTCGTAGGCCCCCGGATCCACCTCGCCGGGCGTGAGCGCGCCGATCTCGCCGGGCAGCTCGCGCGAATCGACCTCGAGCGGCGGCTCGCCGCCCTTCACCGGGAAGCGCACGCGGGTGCCGGCGCGGTTGACGAGCGCCGCGGTGACCACGGTGCACACCAGCGTCACGTCGTGGCCGGCCATGGCGAGCTTGGTGGCGAGCAGCGACCCGTAGGAGGCCCCGAGGATGAGCACGCGGTGGCGGCCGGGGTGCCTGCGCACGGCGTCGAGGAGCGAGTGGGGTGTCATGCCCCGCAGCATAGGGCCATCAACACAGTGAAATTGACTGGGGAAATTTCACACTGTTAATTTCACACCCGCCATGTCCACGCACACCCGCAAGAGCCACTTCCTCGGCACCAAGCTGCGCGCGCTGAGGAAGGGCAACGGCCTCACGCTGGAGGAGCTCTCGGCGCGCTGCATCCAGGAACACCCGGCGAGCGCGCCCTCGGTGTCGTACCTGTCGATGATCGAGAGCGGCAAGCGCGTGCCCGGCGACGAGGTGCTGGCGCTGCTCGCCGCGATCTTCCAGCGCGACCCGCGCTGGTTCTTCGACGGCAGCGACGCCGGGTCGGCGGCGCCCGAGCGCGCGGCGCGCGCCGGCGGCCCGGCGGGCGTGCCGCTCGAGCCGGCGTTCCTCTTTTCCAAGGAGGTGCTGCAGGCGGCGATCCCGGAGCTGCTCGCGCAGACCGGCACCACCGGCCGGCAGTTCGCGCACCTGCTGATCCGCTCGCACCAGGAGATGTCGCGCAACGACTTTCCCGACCTGGAGCGCGCGGCGGAGGGCGTGGGCGAGCGGCGCTTCCCGCTCGACGCGGACGACCTGATGCGCCTCGCCCGCCACCACGGGCTGCAGCTGAAGTGGTTCGAGAGGAAGCCCGTCCTCGCGCGCGACAACGACCGCGAGCTGCGCAGCATGCTGCGCTCTTTCTACGAGGCGCCGCGCACCGTGTACCTCAACCGCGCGCTGCAGAACGACCCGGCGCGCCTCAAGTTCGACCTCGCCGCGCACCTCGGGCACAAGGTGCTGCACGAGGGCGACGGCCTGAAATCGGCGCACGCCACCGGCGGCGAGATGGGCGGCAGCCCCGAGGGCGGCGAGCTGCCCGCGGCCGGCATGAGCGCGCAGGACGTGCTGCACGCCTGGCGCGACTTCGAGTGCAGCTTCTTCGCCGGGGCGCTGCTCGCGCCCAAGGCCCCGTTCCGCCGCTTCCTCGCGCGCGAGTCCTACCGCGTGGAAGCCGGCGAGAAGATGCAGCTCACGCCCGCGCTGGTCATGCGGCGCATGACCAAGGTGTCGCCCTACCCGTACTGGCATTTCTTCGACGCCTACCCGCCGGGCTACCTGCGCGCGGTGTACCGCGGCAACGGCATCCCGCTGCCCTGGGGCAACATGGCGCAGGCGAGCGATCCGTGCCCGCACTGGGCGGTGTTCCGCATGATCCACGAGGCGCGCGGCCCGGACCGCGGCTCGCAGATCTCGGTGCTGCGCGACGGCGAGCGCTCGCTCCTGTATTGCTGCCATTCGCGGCGCGCCTCCGACATGGCGGGCAACCCGCACGTGCTCTCGGTCGGCATCGACCTCACGCCGGCGCTCGGCTCGCACGGCGTGGACGCCGGGGAGATCGTCGGCCTGGTGAGCGAGGCGTGCCTCGAGCATCACGGCGAGGCGCGCATTCCGCGCGCCGCCGGCGAGGCGATCCGCGCGGTCGCCAGGGTGCTCAACATCGCCTGGGTGGAGGATGCGCTCGCGCAGCCGGCGCGCATCATCTGCCCGCGCAGCACGCGCTGCCCGCGCAGCGAGCCCTGCGACGGCGCGCGCGCCTCGCGCGCGCGCGAGATCACCGACGTGCGCGCGGAGATCGTCGGGCGGGCAAGGCGCGCGCGCTGAGGCGATCGGTTACAGTACCTGGATGCGCGTCCTTCTCGCCCTCGCGATCGCCGCCGGCACGGTCTCCCCGCCGGCCCTCGCGCAGCAGGTGGCGGGCGCTTTCTCGCAGGGCCGGACGCACCTCTACGTCTCCGGCGGCGCCGGCTCCGCGTTCGGCGAGAGCTACGTGGTGATCGGCGCGGGCGTCGACTACTTCCTGCTCGACGGCCTGAGCGCCGGGCTCGCCTTCGAATCGTGGTCCGGCGCCGATCCCGGCTTCACCAAGATCACGCCCTCGGTGCGCTACGTCTTCTACGGCATGCAGGCCGTGAAGCCCTACGTCGGCGCCTTCTACCGCCGCACCGACATCGACGGCCTGCCGTCGCTCGACTCGACCGGCGGGCGCGCGGGCGTGTTCGTGCAGGCGGGCCGCAATGCCTACCTGGGTTTCGGCGTGACCTACGAGTCCTACCTCGACTGCCAGCCCTCGGTGTACGCGGACTGCGACAGCACCTATCCCGAGCTGAGCTTCGCCGTCGTTTTCTAGTCCGGGCGGGCTCGTACCCGCCCTTCCTCATGTGGGGTCTTTCCTCCTGAATCCCGGGCAAAATCGGGCTTCTTCCAGAAATCTTCGCAGGAGCAACCCGATGTTTCATCCCATCACGCTGCCGTTCGGCGCCAAGATGCTGTTCAACACCGTGAAACTCAAGCCCGGCGTGAAGTTCGAGGACGTCGAGCTGGCGGTGGGCGAGATGTGCAACGTCGTCAAGGAAACCTACGGCGGCGACAAGGGCGGCTTCATCGCCGGGCAGGTGTTCAAGTTCTCCGGCTTCGTCTCCGAGCAGGGCTCGCTGAACGCCACGCGCGGCGCCGACGAGCACTACGTGATCGTCACCTACTGGCGCAGCTTCGAGGAGCACGAGCGCTCGCACGCCGACGCCACCTTCACCAACAGGTTCGAGGCGCTCGCCAAGATGTGCACCGAGACGAAGGAGCTCGGCTACGACATGCTCTGGCAGGGCGAGCCGGAAGGCTAGGGCTAGTCCATGGCCTGAGCCCCGCCGGCGCGCATCGCATCGAGCTGCGCCTGCAGGTCCGCGACGCGCGCCTCCAGCGCTTCGACCCTCGAGCGCAGATCGGCGTCGCCGGAATCCGCGGGCGCGGGCGACGCGGCCTGCGACGCGGCCGGCGCCCCGCACAGCAGCTGCGCCCAGCGGTTCTCTCGGGCGCCCGGCTGGCGCGGCAGCTCCACGACCAGCGCGCCCGCCGGGCGCGCCGCGAGCTCGTGCAGGAAGCCGGCCACCGCGGAGATGTCCGCGAACGAGTGCAGGCGGTCGCAGTTGCTGCGCAGTTCGCCCGCGGTCTGCGGCCCGCGCAGCAGGAGCACGGCGAGCACGGCGGCCGAGGTCGAGGGAATCTGCAGCGCGCGTTCCATGTTGTGCTCGTAGCGCAGCACGCGGCTGCCGCTCGACTCGATGGCGAGCGAAAGGCCGCGCAGGCGGTCCAGCGCCTCGCGCGCCTCGGCGTCGCTCACCTGCATGACGGGGTCGCGCGCGGTCTTCTGGTTGCAGCCGGCGAGCAGGGCGTTGAGCGTGAGCGGATAGCTGTCGGGCACCGAGCGCTGCTTTTCCACCAGGACGGCGAGGACGCGGGCTTCGACGGCGGACAGGACGGGAACGGCGCTCATGGTCGGGTCGCGATGCGAACGCCGATTGTAGGGCTTCGAGGCTAGTAGCCGCCCTTGCGCATGCTCTCGGGCAGCCCCGCGATCTTGCCCGCCTGCTTGGAGGGATTTCCCGGGAAGAGGTCGAAAAGCGTCTTGTTGTCCACCTTCCGGCCCTCCCACTTGTCCTGCATGGCCTTGAGGATCGCGCGGTTGTTGGGCTGCTCGCCGTTGTGGTTGATAAAGGCGTCGCGCAGGTACTCGATCACGTCCCAGTGGTCCTGGGTGAGCGTGAGGCCATCGGCGGTGGCGATCGCCTCGGCGACGTCCTTGTCCCAGTCGTCCAGGTTCACCAGAAAGCCGCTCTCGGTCGCCTCGAGTGTCTTGCCGTTCACTTCGTACGTCATGATCTCCTCTCAAAAAGATTGGTCCGCTCTGGAGCGCAGGTCGCCCAGGTCCTTGTGGGGGATGAAGAGGCCGCAGCCAAGCTTGCGCGCTTCGCCGAGACCCTGGCGCTGCAGGGCGAGCGACTGCGCGGGCGTGGCGACCGTGACCATCAGGCTGCGCGTGCGGTAGCTGCGCTGCGGCGTAGCGAGCGCCACGTCGCGACCGCAGAGCATGGTGGACGCCTCTGCACCGAGTGCGCGCAGCGCCTCGGTTGCCGCGGCGAGGAATTCCGTTTCGTCGTTTGCATCCTCGAAGATCACGCTGCGCGAGAAGAGCGACGCGATACGCAGAAGCGGCCGCGGCTGCAGCCGGCCTACGCGCATCGCGTAGCCGGCGATGTCCAGGGTCTGCCCACTGAGCGCCGCCGCATCCTGCAGGCGGCTTTCGGGAAGCCGCAGCACGAGCCTCGTGCGGTGGGAAAGCTGCAGCAGCGCGTCCTTTCCCTCGGGCCGCTGCCAGCCCGCACCCGAGGCCGCGCCGTGCACGGTGTGCAGCCCCGCCTGCGGCTCGTCCGCGAACCAGGGCAGCGCCGCCAGGATTGCCTGCGAGAGCGCGAAGGCATGGTCGACCGGCAGGCTGCGGCACTCGATCGCGAACGCGGCGTCCACGACTTCATCCATCGTACTCACTCCGCTGGCAGCGCCGCCTGCAATGCGTCGCGGTCGAACCACCACTCGTCCTGCACCAGGACGTCGACCACGTTCCGCAGGCGCGGCAGGAAGGCCGCCGGGTCGTTCAGCTCCATGTCCTCGATCCAGCGGTTGAATGCTTCCTGGCCGTCCACGCCGCTATGGCGGCGCGCGACCGTGGCCAGCAGCTGGTTGGTGTAGAGCAGCAGGTGCTCGCGATGCGGCTCGCGCGCGCGCAGGTCTACGAGGTAATGCGCGGTCACCGCCGCGACCGCCGCGCCGTCGGCATCCGGCGGCGTCTCGTCCACCACGTGCTGTAGCAGCGCCACGCTCAGCTCCGGATCCACCGGGTAGGTCACCGCCAGCCAAATCCCCATGCCGAGCGCGGCGAGCGACTGCGGCTGCTCGGCGAGGAACAGGATGTCGCAGGCCTGCGCCGCGCCTTCGCGTGCCTGCTCGGCCATGTACAGGTCGAAGGCCTCGCGCGCCGCCGCCCAGGCTTCGGCGCGCTGCTCGAGGCGCACCAGCGCGCGGCCGAGCTGCAGCAGCAGGTCCGCGCGCCGCAACGGCGCGGCGCCGGGCGAGAGCGCGTCGAGCTCCTCGCGCACGCCGGCCACCAGGCGCTTGAGCTTCCCGGTCTCCTCGGCCGCGTCGGTGCTGTCGTCGGCGGCGCCGACGGCGGCGCTTTCCTTGATGTACTTGAGCGGGATGTACTTCATGCCGGGCCGATGCGGTCCGAGTAGCGCGCGCGGTACACCAGGCGCCCCGCGCCCCGCGCGTCGGCCGCGTCCGTGAATTCGCTGCGATCGTGCAGCACGTTGTTGCACACCAGCCCCTGGCCGCCCGCGAGGCGCAGCTTGAACACGCAGGGCGAGTCGGAGTCGAGGATCTCGCGCAGGCGCTCGACCGCCGCCTGCGTGGCCGCATCGGCGCGCCAGACGATGCTGCGCGTGCGCGCGGTGTAGCGCATGTGCAGCGGGCCGCCCTCGAAGGAGAAGACCGGACCCGCCTGCGCGCCGCGCTGTGCGGCCGGATCCTCCTCATTCGCTGGCACCGTCATGGCGTCGGGCGCCGAGAGCGCCGCGACGTAGCGCGGGTCGGCGTCGCGCAGCAGGATGTAGGCGATCTCGGGGTCGAGCAGCCGGTTCTCGCCGCCCGAGGCGGCGGGGCGCACGCAGTGCAGGAGGAAGGCGCGGATGCGGCTCGAGGGCGGGTTGTAGTAGCCGTCGGTGTGCCAGAGAAGGCGCCGGTTGGAGTAGGGGATGTAGCCGCGGCCGGACTTCTCGGCCGCCACCTCCAGAGAGGTGATGCCGTCCTCGTCCGCGAGCGGATTGGCCTGCAGGCGCGCGAGGCCCAGGCGCGCGCCGAGGCGCCGCGGGATGTCCTTGTCGGCCACGCCGGCGAGCGGGCTCGAGTACACGGCCATGTTTGCGGCGGCGCACACACGGCGGATCTGCGCGGCTTCGCTCTCGCTGAGCTTGCGCGGATCGCGCACCTCCACGACCAGGTCCTCGGCGCGCTTCGGGGTGCGCGAGAGCTTCTCCTCGCGCCAGCGCAGGTAGGCCTGCGGCCGATCGAGGTCGAAGGGGGATTCGCGTTGCAGGACGGCGTTCAAGGCGCGCGGGCCCGGAAAAATCGGGGCTGACACGCTACCGCATTTGCCGCCGCTTAGGTCATTAGCAACTCCTATATCTCCAAAGGGTAGGGCGGGGCCCGAGCGTCTATCCCCAAATTCAAGCTTGCGCGGGCGGTGTGGTGATTACACTTTCGGGGCTCCATGGCACCCTGAGGAGGGCAAGCGATGTCCGACGCCCGCACGCCGCCGAAAGACCCGGCACGCCATAGCACGTTCCTGCCCAAGGAGAAGAAGTCCACCAAGGCCTTCCATCCGACGCCGATGCTCGACCAGCTGGAAAGCGGCCCCTGGCCGAGCTTCGTCACGGGCCTGAAGCGCCTCGCGCACGAGAACAACATGATGGTCGACCTGCTCGGCCAGCTCGAGCACTCGTACAAGACGCGCCTGGGGTACTGGAAGGGCGGCACGGTGTCGGTGTTCGGCTACGGCGGGGGCATCATCCCGCGCTTTTCCGAAGTGGCGAGCATGTTCCCGGAGTCGAAGGAATTCCACACGCTGCGCGTGCAGCCGCCCGCGGGCAACCACTACACCACCAAGATGCTGCGCCAGTTGTCGAACTCCTGGAACAAGTGGGGCTCGGGCCTGATCGCCTTCCACGGCCAGACCGGCAACATCATGTTCATCGGCTCGACCAGCGAGAACACGCAGCACTTCTTCGACGAGATCAACGAGTACGGCTTCGACCTCGGCGGCGCGGGGCCGTGCGTGCGCACGGCGATGTCCTGCGTGGGCGCGGCGCGCTGCGAGCAGTCGTGCACCAACGAGCACCGCATCCACCGGACGCTCGTCAACAACTTCATCGACGACATGCACCGCCCGGCGCTGCCCTACAAGTTCAAGTTCAAGGTCTCGGGCTGCCCGAACGACTGCATGAACTCGATCCAGCGCGCCGACTTCGCCGTCATCGGCACCTGGCGCGACGACATGCAGGTCGACCAGAAGGGCGTGAAGGACTACATCAAGGGCCACGGCCGCAAGTACACGATCGACAACGTGATCGCGCGCTGCCCGACCCAGGCGCTGTCACTGAACGACGACGACACGCTGGAAGTGGACAACAAGAGCTGCGTGCGCTGCATGCACTGCATCAACGTCATGACCAAGGCGCTCAAGCCCGGCAAGGACCGCGGCATCACGCTGCTGATCGGCGGCAAGCGCACGCTCAAGATCGGCGACACGATGGGCACGGTGATCGTGCCGTTCATGAAGATGGACACCGACGAGGACTACGACAAGCTGCGCGAGCTCGCCGCCACGGTGATCGACTTCTGGGCCGAGAACGGCCTGGAGCACGAGCGCTGCGGCGAGATGATCGAGCGCATCGGCCTCGCCAACTTCCTCGAGGGCATCGGCATCGAGGTCGACCCGAACATGATCACGCACCCGCGCACCAGTTCCTACGTGCGCCTGGACGACT
>JAOUIL010000075.1 GCA_029883975.1 Betaproteobacteria bacterium | reverse complement strand
GGACCCGCAGGGCATGTTCTCGACCGCAGGCGGCGACACGACCTGCAAGAACTGGACCTCGAGCGGCGAAGGCTCGGCGATCGTCGGCCACCACGACCGCATCGGCCTGAAGGACACGCGGCACATGAAGTCGTGGAACTCCTCGCACGGCACGCGCGGCTGCAGCCAGGAGAACCTGGTGAGCACGGGCGGCGCGGGGCTGTTCTACTGCTTCGCGGCCAAGTAGCCGCGACCGCTCAGAGTGTCCCGGGCGGCAGCGCCGCCAGCGAGCGCCGCGCCACCTCGTAGCCGAGGTGGCGGTAGCTCTCGAACTGCGACTCGTCGAAGAACTGGTCCGCCGTGCTCTGGTGCGGGAAGTCCTTCATCGTGCGCTTGTAGTGCATGATGTCCGGCGGCATGCCCGCGGTGATCGAGGCCTTCCAGTAGACCAGCGTGCCCGGCGCGCCGTCCGGGTAGAGGATCTTCGCCACCGCGTGGTGCCGCCTGCTCGGCGCGTCGCCCTCGGGCCGGATGGCGTCCACGCCGCCGTCCTGGAACTCGAAGTCCACGCCGAAGTCGGTGTTGCACTTGCGCATGGCCTCGGCGAGGTCCTCGAAGGCGTACTTCGGGTCCGCGCCGGCGTCGCTCGCCACGATCAGCGCGCAGCGCCGGCGCACCAGCTCGTAGATGCCCAGGTTCTCGAAGTGCCCGCCGTCGCTCAGGCTGACGAACGGGAAGTCCTGGTCGGCGGTGCCGGTGAGCTCGGCCAGCCAGTAGCGCAGCCCGAGCACGGGGTCGCGCCGCCGCCAGGCGCCGCCCGTCCGCGTGTCGCCGCACCAGTGGCCGAGACGCACGTTGAACACGGTGAGCAGGAACGCCACCGCGGGCGAGGTGTGGTAGCCCATGTTGGGGCTCGCCGCGGCGCCGGAGATGGCGATGGCGGTGCCGAGCATCATCGGCTGGCCGGCGGCATCCATGCCGTACTGGGCCACCGGGCGGTAGCCGCCCCAAACCTGCGCCGAGCCGGGTTCGTAGCCGGCGTGCAGCGGCGTGAAGCTGAAGGAGGCCGCGCGCCGGTTCTGCCAGGCGAGCTGGCGGCCGCGGTTGAGGTTGATGGCGGTGCCGACGATGTGCAGCGGCCGCTGCCCGGCGATCTCGCACAGGCTCACGTCGTCCTCCGGATCGAAGCCGGTCAGCGGGTGCGGCCGCCGCCGGTCGTTGGTCGCGCCCAGGAAGCAGCGCGTGAGACGGTTGCGATAGAAGTGGTGCAGCGAGAACACGTTGATGTTCACGCGCCAGGAAAGGAACAGCGCGGCGAGCAGCGCGCCGGCCGCCATCAGCGGCAGCGCCCAGCCGGGCGCGAACCAGCGCGGGACGGTCGCGGTCTCGCGCGCGGCGGCCTGCGCGAACTGCGCCCATGGCCCCGGCGTGCCGGGCACGCTCGCCGTGACCACCGGCGCGCCGGCGGCGCGCTCGACCCGCAGGCGGATTTCCTCCGGCGGCGCGGCGGCCGCGCTCGCCGCCGGCGGGGCGGCCGCGCCCTGCATGCCGGGCGCCGCCGCCTCGAGCGTGCGATGCACGCTCCAGGACAGCGCCAGCAGCAGTCCGGCGACGAACACATAGGGCGCGAGCTGCGCGAGCAGCTCCCGGCCGCGGCTCGCCTGCGGCGTGCCGGTGCCGCTGCCATGCGCGGCCAGCACGCCGGCCAGCGTGCTCAGCACCCAGGCGGCGCCGCCCAGGCCGACGAGCCAGTCGTTGGCGAAGGCGATCACGGCGGCGCCGTAGAACGCGACGCCGACCAGCGCCGTCCAGAGGAGCGCGAGCGCCATCAACCGCGCGCCGACCACGCTCCACAGCTCGCGGTCGGGCTCGCCGAAGCGCCGGCCCATGAAGCCGATGTGCGCCACGACCATCAGCATGATCGCGCCGATCACCGCGGGCGGACCGAGCGTCAGGCCCACCCACAGGCGGTGCGCGGGCGGCACCGCGCCGATCGCCTTGGCGACGACCAGGAACAGCGCCGCGCCGACCGCGCCCGCCAGCGCGGCGAATGCGACGAAGGCGATGGCCCAGTGCGCGCGCTTGCGTGCCGCCATGTGCTGCATGCGGCGCGCCACCCTGACGCGCGCGCCTTCGTTGAAGGCCGCGGCAACCGGCACGCCGACCAGCCAGACGAGGAAATACGACCCGATCACCGAGGCAAACCACGGCCCGACGGCGACCGGCTGCTCCGCGATCTGCACGTACAAGGCGGCGGTGACCAGCGCGGCGGCCACCACCGGCATGTCGACCAGCAGGCGCAACGTCCAGACGCGCATGTACCACGGGCGCAGCACGCGGGTGTCGGGCGGCTCGTAGAACAGGCAGCGCGCCACCACCACCGTCGGCGCGATCAGCAGCGCGAGGAGCAGCGCGTCGTACCAGTCGTCGAAGCTCCGCCAGCGCAGCAGCGCGTCGGCCGCCTGCGCCGCGACCCGGGGCAGCAGCATCACCGCGCCCAGCAGCGTCACCAGGATGGTGAGATTGAGCAGCAGGTTGCGCAGGTACGTGGCGACGGCGACGAGCGTGTCCTTGCTCAGGCCGACGCGCGGCGTGAGATAGTTGCTGAAGGCGCGCAGGAAGCGGATCGCCGGATGCTCCAGGCCGCGCGCGTCGCGCCCCACGAGCAGCGCCTCGGCGTCCGCGACCTTGCCGCCGGCGTAGCGCCGGATGAACAGCGACAGCCAGGCGCCGATGTATCCGCCGCCCGAGATGGTCGACAGGTAGTCGAAGCGCCGCAGGACCTTGGCCTCGGCGAGCGCCTGGATCACGCCGAGGTTGAAGGTCGCGCTGCGGATGCCGCCGCCGGAGAACGCGAGCCCGAGCGCCTTGCCTTGCGCCGGCATTCCGCCGCGCTCGCGCTCCTCGCCGAGCGCGGCGGCGAAGTCGATCGGCTTGTCCATTGCGCCTCCCTGCTCCAGGTCCGCCTGCGGGGATTCTGGGCGCCGGCCGCGCAAAACTCCAGCGCCTTCCGCTATCACGAATCCAGATCGCTCGCGTGCCGCGGCGGCTGCAGGCGGAAGAGCGTCGGCGGCGCCGCGGGGGGTGGCGCGGCGCGGCGCCTTGTCTCCCTGGCGAGCCATGGGCGCACGCGGCTCCAGAACGCCTTCCCGTCCCACGCACGCCCGGCGTAGAGCGCCGCGTCGAGCGCGGCCAGCTGGGCGCGTGCCGCATCGTCCCAGCGCGCGCCGAGCCGCTGCACGAGCCGCAGCGGCGCGTCGGGGCGCGCGGCGTTCCACCAGTCGAGCAGCGCGTCGCGCGCGGCGCACGCGTCGTTCCGGCGGCAGGCGGCGCGCAGCCGACTGCGCGCGACGCGCCGGTCCTCGCCGCGCGCGTAGGCCCACAGCGCGGCGGCGAGCAGCAGCGTCAGCACGCCCGCGCCGATCTTCAGCCAGGTGCGCTCGGACACGGCGCGCGCGGCGGGCGGGGCGTCCTCGGGCGGCAGCGCCGCGCGCAATTGCACGCTCCGCGCCTCGAGCGTGGCGACGCGCGGCGCGTCCGCCCCGACGTCCCACCAGCGCACGGCGAGCGCCGGCAGCGCGTGCGTGCCGTCGGCGAGCGGCACGAGCACGATGCGCTGCACGCGCCGGCCGATCGTGGCCTCGGCCGAATACTCGGTGGCGAGCTCGGCCCGGTCATGGTGCGCGCCGAGCGCCGGGTGCGCGGGCATCTCCAGCGGCGGCAGCCGCTCGGCGGCGATGCCGCGCGCGGTGAGGATCAGCGTGCGCGTCACCGGCATGCCTTCGGCGAGCGCCGCCGGATCGCGCGACCAGGTTTCCTCGAGCGTCAGCGCGCGCGCCGGCAGCCAGAGCGCTGTAGCGCCCGCGGGAATCGGCCGCACCTCGAGCACGCGCCGCGGCCCGCGCAGCGCCCCGCGCACCGGCGGCGTCCCGCCGGGTGACGCTTCGCCGTAGCGCACCACGTCCTCGAGCGCGGCGCCAGGCACGACGAGGCGGCCGCTGCTGCGCGGCACGACAGCGTAGACGCGCTCCGTCACCCAGTACGCGGCGCCCGCTCGGCGCAGCTCGTAGCGGCGATAACGCCCGATCGCGGTCAGGTCCGCCGCCTCGCCGAGCGCGGGCGGGCGCAAGGCGCCGTGCGCGACGCCTGGGGCGCGCAGCAGCCGCAGCGTGAGCCGCGCCTCCTCGCCGACGTAGACGCGCGGCGGATCGAGCGCCATCTCGATGGCCAGATCGGGCGCGGCGGCGAGCGCGACGGGCGCGCAGGCGAGCAGCAGCGCGAGCGCGACGGCCCTCACCAGCGCGCTCCCGTGTCGGGCTGCCAGGCCCCGCGCCGGCGCAGCTCGTGCGCGAATCGCCGGGCGAGCAGCTGGCCGGGATCGTCGGCGATCGCCGCCAGCTGCTTTTCCAGGCGTTGCAGCTCCGCGGGGTCGAGCGCGTCGCCGGCGCGGCTGCCGCCCCCCGGGCGCGGCGTCTCCGGCGCCGGCGCGCCGGGCTCGTCCCAGCGTCCGTTCGCCATCCTGCCCTCCGAGGCACCCTGCCCGCCGGCGAGCGCTTCCGGGCTGAGCGCGAAGGGCGTGGGCGCGCCTGCGCGCTCGGGCGCCTGCGCTTCCGCGCCGCCGCGCGCCGGCGCGCGCGCACGCGCCAGCGCCTCGCGCACCAGGCTCCGGTTGACGACGGCGTCGCGCATCGCCGGGCTGCGCGCGAGCGCGGCGGCGTAGGCCTCGAGCGCCGCCTCCAGCCGACCCTCCATCGCCAGCGCGTTGCCGCGGTTGTAGTGCGCATCCGCGCTGTCGCCCAGCGCGAACTGCGCGGCGGCTTCGGCGTAGCGGCCGCTGCGATAAAGGAGCGCGCCCCTCCAGGGCGAGCCGGGCGCGAGGTGCTCGATCAGCCGCGCGGACTTCTCGCCAGGTCCGTCGCGAAACGCCGTGGCGGCGCGCTGCTCGGCGCGCAGCCACAGGTCGGCCCATTCGAAGGCCTCGGCTTGTTGCGCCGGCAGCGCGACGGCGAGCGCAGCGAGGCCCGCCAGCCAGCCGCGCCGGAAGAGCAACGCCGCGAACGGCAGCGCGAAGAGCGCGAGCCAGGCGCCGTCGTCCTGGCGCGGCGCCGAGGCGCTCGCGGACGCAAGCGGCGCGAAGCGCCAGCCGTGCGCCGCGCCGCGCGCGATGCGCGGTGGGGAGCCGCCCGCGCCGAGCAAGTGGAAATTGCCGCCGCCCGCGCGTGCCACGCGCTCCAGCGCGGCGAGCTCGGGCAGCGCGATCAGGATGTCGCCCGAGTCGGTACGCGCGAAGGCGCCGTCGGCGGTGCGCAGCGGCCCGCCGTGCGGCGCGCCTACGGCGAGCACCGTGAGCGGGAAGCCCGCGTCGGCGAGCGCCTCGGCGGCATCGAGCATACGCGCGTCGCCCGCGCTGTCTCCCACCAGCACCACCTCGCCCGCAGCGGCGCCCGCGCGCTCGAGCAGCGCCTGGGCGAGCGAAAGCCCGAGGTCGGGTCGGCTGCCGGTGCGCGGCAGCGTCCCGGGGGAAAGGCCGGCGAGCAGATGCAGCAGCGCGCCGGCATCGCGCGTGAGCGGCGCGACCGCGAACGCGTCGGCGCCGAACACCACCAGACCGAGCTGCGCGCCGTCCGACTCGCGCAACAGCCCGGCCACCGCGGTGCGCGCGCGCTCCAGGCGGCTGGGCGCCACGTCCACCGCGAGCATGGAGGGCGAAAGGTCGAGTACCACGATGCGCGCGCCTTGCGCGTGCGCGAGCGGGTCGGGCTGCGCGCGCCAAGCCGGCCCGGCGAGCGCCAGGCAGCCGAGCGCGAGCGCGGCGGCAGCGAGTCCGAGCGCGAGCCGCGCGCTCGCCCGGGGGGCGCGGCCGGTGAGCGTCGCGAGCAACTCGGCGTCCACGACGCCGCGCCAGGGCCCGGCACCGGCGCGCGCGTGCCACCACGCCCAGCCGAGCGCGAGTGCGAGCGGCAGCGCGAGCAGCCACGCGGGGCGCAGGAACTCGATCACGGTCGCGCGCCCCGCGCGGTGGCGGCGAGCGCCGCGAGCGCCAGCAGGAGCGCGAGGCCGAGCGGCCAGGCGTACAGCTCGGCGCGCGGCCGCGGGCGCGGCGGCGCGAACGCGGTCGGCTCCTGCCGGCCGAGCGCCGCGTAGATGCGCTCGAGCGCGCGCGCGTCGTCGGCGCGGTAGAAGCGCCCGCCGGTGGTCGCGGCGACGCCGCGCAGGCCCGCCTCGTCGAGGCCCTCGCCGCGGCGCAGCGACTGCGCGGTGCCGGGCGCGCCGATGCCCACCGCATGCACGCGCACGCCGTGGTGGCGCGCGAGGCGCGCGGCGTCCGCCGGCGCCATGGCGCCCTCGGTGCTCGAGCCGTCCGTCAGCAGGATCAGCACGCGCTCCGCGCGCGGCGTCGCGCGCAGGCGCGCGACGCCGAGCGCGATGGCGTCGCCGAGCGCCGTGCCCTCGCCGGCCAGGCCGATGAAGGTCTCGTCCACCATCTCGGCCACCGCGCGCAGATCGAACGAAGGCGGCGCCTGCACGTGCGCGCGCGAGCCGAATACGATCAGGCCGACGCGGTCGCCCGCGCGGCTGGCGATGAAGGCGCGCGCGGTGCGGCGCAGGATCTCGATGCCGGTCTCTCCGCCGTACGCGGCGTCGCCCATGCTCGCCGAGACGTCGAGCGCGAGCAGCAGGCTGCGCCCGCTCGCCGGCGCGCCGCCGGGCTCGCCGACCCATTGCGGCCGGCAGGCCGCGACGACGAGCAGCGCCCAGGCGGCGAGCGCCAGCACGAGCCAGGCGCGCGGGCGAGCGCGCCCGGCGTCGCGCTGCCAGCCGCGCGCCTCGCGCAGGAACGGGACGGTGAGCGGCGCGGCCAGCGGCGCGGCGGGCGGCGCGAGGCGCGCCGCGAGCCACGGCAGCACGAGCGCGAGCGCGGCGAACGGCCAGGCGAGCTCGAGCATCAGAGTACCGCCTTCAGCCAGGCGCGCGCCGCAGCGCGCAGCGGGGCGAGATTCTCGGCCGTGCCGGGCGGCCGGTAGGGCGCCGCGGTGAGCGCGTCGCCGAGCGCCGCGAAGCGCCCGGGCGCGCGGTCGCGCGCCTCGAGGAACGCGACCCAGCCTGCGCCGTGCAATCCCGCCGCATCCGCCTGCGGAAAGCGGGCGAGCGCTGCCGCACGCAGCAGCTGCGAGATCTCGGCGGCGCTGCCGGCGCCCTCGAGCAGGGCGAGCAGCCGCCGGCGCAGGCGCAGCCGCCGCCACCAGGGTGCCGCGCGGCGCCAGGCCAATACCGCGAGGACGACGACGACGAGCGCGAGCAGCCACCAGCCCGGCGCGGGCGGCCACCACGACGGCTCGGGCGGCGGGTGCAGGTCGCGCAGCCGCGCAGCGAGCTCGGCGTCCGGGATCATGACGGCGTGAACGGGCGCGCGAGCGCGGCGAACAGGTCTTCGCCCGCGCACACCGCATGGCAGCGCGTGCCCGGCTGCGCAGCGAGGCGCTCGAGGCGCGCGCGACGCGCGGCGAGGCTGCGCGCATGCGCGGCCCGCACCCCGGCGCGCCCGGTGTCGAGCAGCAGGTGCTCGCGGCCGTCGGTGAGCGGATAACGGCCGGGCGGCGGCAGGCGCGCTTCCAGGGGATCGAGCACCCAGACGAGGATCAGCTCGCCGCGCGCGCGCAGCCGCGCGGCGGCGCGCTCGAGCGCGTCCTCCTCGTCGGGGAAATCGGAGACGACCACGAAGCGCGCGCCGCGCGCCGCCTCGGCGGCCGCGCGCGCCGCGAGCGCATCGAGCAGCGCGTCTTCGCCGTTCGCCTGCGCGGCGAGCGCCGCGCACAAGGCGGAGACCGAGCCTTCCGCCGCGCCGGGGCGGATGGCGGTGCCGCCCGCGCCGGCGACCAGCGCGCCGAAGCGCTCGCCGCCCTCCGCGGCGGCCCAGCCGGCGAGGGCCGCGAGCTCGGCCGCGACCACCGACTTGAATGCGGCGCGCGTGCCGAAGCGCATCGGCGCGCGCTGGTCGACGATGCAGTACAGGTCGTCGCCGCGCTCGAGGCGGTAGAGCTTGGTGTGCGGACGGCCGGTGCGCGCGGTGACGCGCCAGTCGATGCGGCGCACGTCGTCGCCCGGCGAGTAGATGCGCGACTCCGCGTACTCCATGCCGGGCGAGCGCGCGGACGCCGCGCGCGGGCCGGCGCGGCGCTCGGCATCCAGGTCGAGCAGGCGGCGCATGGCGGCGCCGTAGCGCCGCAGGCCGAGCAGGGCGTCGAGCGCCGGGCGCACGCCGCGCGGCACGTGCCGCGGCGCACCCGCCGGGCTCACGGCACCGGCACCCGCGCGAGCAGGCGCGCGACGATCTCGTCGGCGCCCACGCCGTCGGCGCGCGCCTGGTAGGAAAGCAGCAGCCGGTGGCGCAGCACGTCGGGGGCCATGGCCTGGACATCCTCGGGCGACACGTAATCGCGCCCGGCGAGCCAGGCGTGCGCTCGCGCGGCGCGGTCCAGGCCGAGCGTGGCGCGCGGGCTCGCGCCCAGCCGCACGAGCGGCGCGAGCGAGGCGTCGTAGGCGGCGGGCGCGCGTGTCGCGAGCACCAGCTCCACCAGGTAGCGCTCGAGCGCGGGCGCCATGTGCAGCGCGAGCGCGGCGCGGCGCGCGGCGAATACCTGCGCCGCCGAGGCGATCGCCTTCGCGCCCGCGCGCGGCGCGCCGCCGCGCGCGAGCTGCAGGATGGCGTGCTCGGCCTCGGGCGCGGGATAACCGACCTGCACGTGCAAAAGGAACCGGTCGAGCTGCGCCTCGGGCAGCGGATAGGTGCCGTCCTGCTCGATCGGGTTCTGCGTCGCCATCACCATGAAGAGCTCGGGCAGCGGGTAGCTCGCGCGGCCGACGCTCACCTGGCGTTCCTCCATGGCCTCCAGCAGCGCCGACTGCACCTTGGCGGGCGCGCGGTTGATCTCGTCGGCGAGCACGAGGTTGCGGAACACCGGTCCGGGCCGGAACTCGAAGGTGCCGGTCTCGGCGCGGAACACTTCCGTGCCGGTGAGGTCGGCGGGCAGCAGGTCGGGGGTGAACTGGATGCGGTGGAAGTCCGCCTCCAGCAGCTCGGCGAGCGTCTTCACCGCAGTGGTCTTGGCGAGGCCGGGCACGCCTTCGACCAGCACGTGCCCGTCGCACAGCAGGGCTACCAGCAGACGCTGCGTCAGCGCGCGCTGCCCGACGACGCGCGCGTCGAGCGCCGCGCCAATGGCGGCGAACACTTCGCCTGGCGGCGCGTGCGCCAGGCCGGTCGAGGAAGGGGTGTCGCGCAGCATGGCCCCAGCGTGCTCCCCACGGACGCGGACAGCGGCCACGGTGACACAACCGCGCTCGGCGGACAAGGGCCGGGCGGCGCTTGACCTGCGTCAAGCGCCGGCGCGCGCGCGGACGTATGTTGATGCCGTCCACCGTGCGACCGGAGCCCCGTCGTGAAACTGGCCCTGCTGGTCTGCAACAGCTACACCATGGAGCGCGTCATGCGCATCCTGGAGGAGAACGGCATCGACTACTTCACCAGCTGGGACGGCGCCAAGGGCAAGGGGCGCGGCACCGAGCCGCACCTCGGCTCGCGCTCCTACGCCAGCACCAACTCGGTGACCATGATCGCCTTCGAGGACGAGGCGCCGCTCGAAGCGCTGGTGCGTGGCGTGCAGGCGGCCAACCGCGAGATCCAGCGCGCGGCGGACCGCATCCGCGTGTTCCAGCTGCCGCTGGACAGAATCGTCTAGGAAGGGCCGGCCGGCAGTCCTGCTACGACAGGATGACGGCGACGTACTGCATCACGATCCAGGTGACGAGCAAGCCGACGCCGACGATCAGCAGGCGCCGGTGCCGCGTGAAGGCCTGTTGTCCCTCCGCGCTCAGAAACTCCTTGGCGAACTTGGGCGTCTCCACCAGGTAGAGGAGGATGAGCAGCGCGCCGGCCGTGGTGAAGAACATGCCGACGATGTTCGCGAGCGAGGCAGTCATAGGACCTCAGTTGTTGGTTTGGCAATTCTAGGCACGGCCCTGTGCACGCTCGGGTATAAGGTTGTCTGCGATGCGCATCCCATCACGCTGGGAGGGGAGCATGACAGTTTTTTGCGTTTCGGCAACTTAGGTGTGGGAGCTCGCCGCGCTCGCCGCGGTGCTCGGGGCCGCCGCCCTCTGGGCCGACAGCCTGCGCGCGCGCGAGCGCGCCGTGGTCGCAGGGCGCGAGGCCTGCCGGCGCTACGGGGTGCAGCTGCTCGACGACACGGTCGCGATCGTGAGGCTGCGCCTGGCGCGCGACGACGAGGGACGCCTGCGCCTGCGGCGCACCTACGCCTTCGAATTCTCCGAGACCGGCGACAACCGGCGGCACGGCGCGATCGTCATGCTCGGCGCGCAGCTGGAGGACCTGCAGCTCGAGCCCTATCGTTTGCGCTAGTGCGTGCCGGCATGTACAATGCGGGCCGCAGGATTCTCAAGCAGTGAAGTAGCTGGTCCGTCCTGGCGTTCGCGCCGAGCTCATCAGGTAGTTCCCTTCCTTGAAGACCCCGCAGGGCCAAGCAGGCCTTATTTCAACTTTCTTCCAGGAACATCGCATGAGCACAGGTACCGTGAAATGGTTCAACGACGCCAAGGGGTTCGGCTTCATCACGCCGGACGACGGCGGCAAGGATCTCTTCGTGCACTTCTCGGCCATCCAGGGGAGCGGCTTCAAGACGCTCACCGAGAACCAGAAGGTGCAGTACGACGCCGGCAGCGGCCCCAAGGGCCCGCAGGCAACCAACGTCCGCCCGGCCTAAGCCGCCGCGCAGAACGTTCTTCGAGCCCGGGAAACCGGGCTTTTTTGTTTCCAACGCGAGCAGGTCGAGCATGCAACCATTTCGCACGGCCCGCGTTCCCCTGTGGACGCGGGAGAGAATCGAAGCGCTGAGCACCCCCGAGGTGCGCCAGCTGCTGGAAAACGCGTTGCGCCTTTCCGAGCCCGAGATCGCGGCGCAGTGCAGCGCCGTGCTCGACGCGCGCCCGCGCGGGCACGCGCCGGTGCGCAAGGGCAAGCGCAAGCGCGCGGCGGGCTGAGGCGCGCGATGGCGGGACCCGCCTACCGGAAACCGAACGTCGCCGCCTGGCGAATACAGGAGCAGGAGCTGGTCGAGCGCTGGCGCGCGGCCAACGAGCGCCTGCGCGTGGCGCACGCCGGACTGGCCGGGGGCGCGGGCGCGCCCGACGAAGCGCTGCAGCGCGAGGCCGACGCCGCGCGCACCGAGATCGAGAGCCTGCGCCGGCAGGTCGCGCGCCTGAAGCGCGAGTTCCTCTCCGGCAAGCGCTACTAGCCGGGCGCGGCGCGTGGAACAATGGCGGCAGGGACGCGTCATGTCCGGCCGCTACTCGCTGCTCATCCGCAACGGCACCGTCATCGACGGCACCCGCGCGCCACGCTTCGCCGCTGACCTCGCGGTGCGCGGCGGCCGCATCGCCGCCATCGGCAGGCTGGCTGGCGCGCGCGCCGACGCCGAAATCGACGCCACGGGCAGGATCGTCGCCCCGGGCTTCATCGACGCGCACACGCACGACGACCGGCTGCTGCTGTCTGCGCCCGACATGGCCCCCAAGGCAAGCCAGGGCGTGACCACGGTCATCGCCGGCAACTGCGGCATCTCGCTCGCGCCGCTGCCGGCCGGGGTGAAGCCCGTGCCGCCGATGGACCTGCTGGACGGGACGGGCGCGTGGTTTCGCTTTCCGACCTTCGCCGCCTACGTGGAGGAACTGCGCGCGAAGCCCGCAGCGACCAACGCGGCGCTGCTCGTCGGCCACTCGACGCTGCGTGTGCAGGCGATAGACGATCTCGGGCGGCCCGCAAGCGGCGCGGAGATCGCGCGCATGCGCGCGCTCGCCGACGAGGCGCTCGCCGCAGGTGCGATCGGCGTGTCCACCGGCCTGTGGTACGAGCCCGCGAGCGCCGCGACCACCGAGGAAGTGGTCGAGGTGTGCCGGCCGCTGGCGCGGCGCAACGGCCTTTACTGCACGCACATGCGCGACGAGGGCGATCGCGTGCTCGAGTCGCTGGAGGAGACCTTCCGCATCGGGCGCGAGCTGGGCGTGCCGGTGGTGGTTTCGCACCACAAGGTGATGGGACGCGCCAACCACGGGCGCTCGCGGCAGACGCTGGCCCTGATCGAGGCCCGCATGCGCGCGCAGCGGATCGGCCTGGACTGCTATCCGTACTGCGCGTCCTCGACCATCCTCACCGCGAGTCGCGTCGAGGTCGCCACGAAAGTGCTGGTCACCTGGTCGATACCCCATCCCGAGCTCGCCGGCCTGGAGCTCGCCGAGATCGAGAAAAGGCTCGGATTGCCGACCGAGGCGGCGATCGCGAAGCTCCTGCCCGCGGGCGCGATCTACTTCTCCATGGATGAAGCGGACGTGCAGCGCATCCTCGCATTCGAGCAGACGATGGTCGGCTCGGACGGCCTGCCGCATGACGCCGCTCCGCACCCGCGGCTGTGGGGCACGTTCCCGCGCGTGCTGGGGCACTACGCGCGGCGGCTCAGCCTCTTTCCGCTGGAAACCGCGGTGTACAAGATGACCGGCCTCGCGGCGCAGATCTTCGGCCTCGCCGGCCGAGGTGTCCTCAAGGAGGGCAATGCCGCCGACATCACGATCTTCGATGCCGGCACGGTGGACGAAGCTGCGAGCTTCGCGCAGCCGATCCAGCCGGCGAGGGGCATCGACGCCGTGGTCGTCAACGGCGAAGTCGTGTGGCGCGACGGCAAGGCGACGGGCGCGCGCCCGGGACAGGTGCTGGCGCGAAGCTAGGCGGGTAGTGGAAGGTCGAGCGTGGTCACCCGGCGCAGCTCGCGCCGGTGCACCGTGTCGTCGAAGGCGACGCCGCGGTGCATGGTGGCGAGGTTGTCCCAGATGACGAGGTCGCCGACGCGCCAGCGGTGGCGGTAGACGAACTCGCGGCGAATGGCGTGCTCGGTCAGCTCGCGCAGCAGCAGCCTGCCCTCGGGCAACGGCCAGCCGACGATGCGCGAGGCGTGCGAAGCGAGGTAGAGGGCGCGCCGCCCGGTGCGCGGATTGACGCGCACCAGCGGATGCTCGGCGCCCGGGAGCCTGTCTTGCTCCTCGCGCGAGAACTCGAAGCCGAGCGTTGCGCGCGAGTAGGCGATCGAGTGATGCGCGCGCAGACCGGCGATCCTCAATTTCGTCTCCTCGTCCAGCGCGTCGTAGGCGGCGCGCATGTCGGCGAACTCCGTGTCGGCCGCGACCGGCGGCACGACCTTGGCGTGCAGCATCGAGTAGCGCCCCGGCGGGTCCTCGAAGGAGGCATCGGTGTGCCACAGGCGGTTGCCGAGCGCGTACATGCGCCGGCGGTCGCCGGCGGACAGCAATCCGCCGGTCTCGTCTACGTTGGAGATGTCGGTCAGCGCCTCGTTGCCGAGCCGGCTCTTGCCGAGCACGGCGGCGCCGGTCTTCGCGTGCAGCCGGCCGTCGAAGCGCTCGGCGAACGCGAGCTGCTCGCCGCCCTCGAGTTGCTGGTCGCGAAACACGAGCACCGCGTAGCGGTCCATGCCGGCGCGGATCTCCTCGAGCGTTTCGCGGTTGGCGACGCCGCGCAGATCGATCGGGGAAACCTCCGCGGCGAACAGCGGATGGAGCGGGCGGAAGGCGAGCGCCATGGCCCGATTCTAGGGCACGCGAGCACCCTCGCGCCGCGAAATGCACCCACGCTCCCGCCGCACGGCGCGTTCACCTGCGTCAACGCGCCCTAGCGGAACGCCTCGGCGCGCTTCAGCAGCTCCTCCAGCCCCGGCTCGCCGGGGTTCCTCGGCTTGCCCGGGTGGATGATCGCGACCTGACAGCTCTCCGCGGCCTCCACGAGCTGGCGGTAGGTCCCGGCCGTGGCATCGACGATGTGCGCCTGCTTGTTCGCGTCGTAGGCGAACATCCGGCCGTTGATCTGGATGCACTCGTCGCAGCTCGAGCAGCGCGGCGTCTCGATGTAGGGCTCCTCCGAAGTGCGCTCCGGCGTCGCCTCGGGTTTGGCCGTGGGTGCGGTCGCGGGCGCGGCGGGCGCCGCCGCCTCGGGTGCGGGCGCAGCGGCGGCCGCGGGCGTCTCGGCGGCGCGTGCCTTCTCCCATTCCTCGCGCTCGCGCGCGACCAGCCGCTCGGCGTGCGAGTTGCGGATGCCGCCCAGCTCCTGCAGGCTGCGCCAGGCCTCGTGGCAGCGGCGCGCCTCGCGCAGCAGCCAGTCGTCGACGATCGCGTGGTACACGAGATTGCCGTCGTCGGTCATGAGCAGGCTCGGCAGCTGCTCGGGCACGCCTTTCGCCTCGCGCAGCACGCACTCGGCGGCCGGCGCCAGCTTGACGCCGCGGCCGGCGTGCGGCACCGCGGCGAAATGCGCCGCGTAGCGCGCGTCGCAGGCGGCGAAATCCATCGACGTGAATGCCACCTGCGCCTGCACGCGCTGGTGCTCCGCATCCTCGTAGGCCAGCTCGTGCAGCGGCCAGTCGCGCCCGGGCTGCGGGTTGCCTTCGAGCGAGAAGCGCGACGCCCAGTCCGGGCCGGCCGCGGGGTCGTAGCTGAAGGACGGGAACGCGCGCGACTCGGTGGCCGCCGCGGCGACGAGGTAGGGCGGCAGATTGCCGGCGTGGCCGCTCGCGCCCGAGAACACGCTGATCAGCGCGGCGCCCGGAAAGCGCATCGCCTGCAGCAGCCGCTCGCGCTGCACGGCGAGCTGCGCGGCGCTCGCCTGCAGCACGTAGACGCTGTTCAGCCCGAGCGCCATGTGCGCGAGCTGCCGTCCGCGCGCGCCGGCGGGGACATGGCCCGCATGCGCCAGCGGCTCGCTCAGCAGGTCGTCGGTCTGCAGCAGGATCTTCATCGGCAGGCCGCCGGCCAGGATCTCGAGCAGCGCGTCCAGCTCGGCGCCGCGCGCGTCGGCCTCGCGCACGCAGACCAGGTAGTCGGGAAACAGCGCCAGGTCCCGCAGGTCGAGGCCGCTCGCCGCGAGCCGCTCGAACAGCGCATCGTGCCGCTCGCTGCTGAATTCGCCCTCGACCTCGAGTTCGGCGAGCGTGATCGCCTTGGCGAGGCGCATCATGTCCGGCACCCGCTCGCGGAAGGCCTGCAGCGCGGCGGCGCAGCTCTCGAAGCGGAAATGCAGCGCCTCGGCGCGGCCCGCGGCGTAGAAGCGCTGCGCGCGCAGGTCGGCGAGCGTCGACTCGATGCGCCCGCGTCGGCTGCTGCTCAGCGCGGTCTGCACCGACACCGTGCCCAGGAATTTCGACATCGAATCGAAATCGAACGCCGCGTCGTGCAGGGCGCCGAACGAGGCCTTGAGGCTCGCGGCGCTGCGCCCCTCGGCCGAGCGCGCGCGGTCCGCCCGCAGCATGTCGTCGAGTTTCACGATGAGGCGCTCGACGCTGCGGCGGAAAGTGGCGGCCTTGCCGTCCTGGGTAGCGCGCCAGACGTGGGCGAGCAGGCGCGCGGGCATCGCGGCGTCGCAATCGACGAGCTCGCCGTCGATATTGGCAGGGGCGGCAGCCTTGGCGCGCAGCTCCCGTTCCGCGCGCAAGGCCTGCTGCCGCTCCGCGCCGCCCTCGATCAGGCGGTCGGTGTACGCGGTCAGCGACTCGAACACTGGACCGTCCTTCGGGCCTGAGCGCAGCACCAGCGGGAAGTCGTAGCGCAGTTTCGTGAGGTCGCGATAGGCCGCGAGCAGCGCGGGGCGCAGGGCCGGCTCCGCGCCCGCCTCGCCGGCGTGCCGGCCGGTGAGGAAGAACGCGGTATCGGGATGGACGTCTACTTGCACGGTCAGCGGCTCATTGCGGCCAGAAGGTGAACTTGTCGAGCTCGGCCTCGAGCCCCTTGTTCAGGTTCGCGGTGGTGCGCAGCTCGGGCGTCGCCCGCAGCTCTTCGTAGCAGGGGACCTCCGGGTTGCGGTACAGGATGCCCACCGGAATCCGGTCGGTGTCGGAGGCGATCTCGCGCGCGCGG
>JAOUIL010000148.1 GCA_029883975.1 Betaproteobacteria bacterium | reverse complement strand
CCTCGATGAGGTTGCGCGAGGCGGCGCTGTTGTTGCCGTAGTACTTGAGCGGATCCGCCACAGACTCGGGCACGACGATGCTGCCGGCGAAATGCACCACCGCCTCTACGCCATGCTCTTCGATCAGCGCGCCCGCGAGCGCGGCGTCGCCCGCATTGCCGACGACTAGCGTCGCCTGCGGCGCCACCGCCCAGCGATGGCCAGTGGAAAGATCGTCGAGCACGACGACGCGATAGCCCGCGGCGACGAGCTGCCGCACGGTATGCGAGCCGATGTAGCCCGCGCCGCCAGTGACGAGTACCGTGCCAGTCATATTAAGTCCGTGATTGTATGGGAAAATCGACGCCCTGCCGATGCCGACGTTCTCCCTCCTGGTGCCGACGTGGAACAACCTCGCGCACCTGCGCCTGTTCGTCGAAAGCCTGCGCCGGCACTCCGTGCGCGAGCACCAGCTCGTGGTGCACGTGAACGAGGGCCGCGACGGCACGCGCGAGTGGCTGCGGGCGGAAGGCATCGAGCACACGGCGAGCGACGTCAACGTCGGCATCTGCCACGCGGTGAACCTCGCCGGCGCGCGGGCGCGCGGCGACTACGTGCTGTATTTCAACGACGACATGGTGGTCGCGCCGGGCTGGGACACGGCGCTCGAGCGCGCCATCGCGCGCGTGGCGCGCCACGGCGCGTTCATGCTCTCCGGCACCATGATCGAGCCTGTTGCGAGCGGCAACGCCTGCGTGGTGATTCGTGACTTCGGCCGAGACCCGGCGCGCTTCGACCTCGAGCGGTTCGCGCACGAGGCGCCGGCGCTCGCGCGCCCCGACTGGCTCGGCGCCACGTGGCCGCCGACGCTCGTGTCGCGCGAGCTCTGGCACCAGGTGGGCGGCTACAGCGTCGAGTTCTCCCCGGGTATGGGCAGCGACAACGATTTCTCCATGAAGCTCTGGCACGCGGGCTGCCGCGTGTTCCTCGGCGTGGGCGACAGCCTCGTTTACCACTTCTCCGAGACTTCGACTAAGCGCATCCGCAAGAACGACGGCCGCCGCCAGTTCCTCATGAAGTGGGGGCTCGTGCAGTCCGTGTTCGACCGCTACTACCTGCGCCGCAGCCTGCCCGCGGGCGCCGACGTCGTCCTCCCCGAGCCCGCGCCCACCCTCGGGCTGCGCTGGCACAGGCTCAGGAGCGCGCTGAAGCGCCGCTTCGGCTGAGCGCCTCGCGCGCCGCCGCGATCACCCGCTCGGCGCTCATGCGCTCGAGGCAATCGGCGCGGCTGTCGCGACGGCGCTCGCAACCCTCCTGCTGGCAGGGCACGCAGTCGAGCGACGGCTCCTGCAGCAGCGCGACATTGCCGCGCCGCTGCAGGGCTTCGACCTTCGCGTACGGCGCGCTCAGGCCACTGCGCGGCAGCGGACCCCAGAGGCGCGGGTCGGTCGGCCCGAAGAGCGCGAGCGTCGGCGTGCCGCAGGCGGCGGCGACGTGCGTGGTGGCGGTGTCGGGCCCGACGTAGAGCGAAGCAAGGCGCAACAGGTCTGCGGTCTGCGCGAAGCGCAGGCGACCGCAGGCGTCGTGCACAGGGACATCGGCGCCGGCAAGCACCTCGCGCACGTAGGCGCGCTCCTCCTCGCCCGGCCCGCCGGTGATCACGATGCGCAGTCCCTCGCCCGCAAGCCAGCGCATCAGCGCGTGCCAGCCCGGCCCGTTCCACCGCTTGTACGAAAAGCGCGGCGCAAGATGCAGCACCGCGAAACGCTCGCTCCCGGGATCGAAGCCGAGCAGATCGCGCCACGCGGCAAGCGGCGTGTGCGCGCTCGGCGCCACCATCTCCGGCCTCCAGGCGATGCCAAGCGCGAGCGCCAGATGCTGGTAGGCGAGCGGGCGCGCGAGATCGGGCGGCGCATCCACGCCGCGCTCCAGTGAAAGGCGCTTCCACCACGACTTGCTGCGCCCGGGTGGCAGCAGGCCCGCGCGGCGCCTCGCCGCCAGCCAGCCGATGAAGTGCGGCCGGTCGGCGGTCTCGGCGATGACCGCCAGGTCGTAGTGGCGCCGCAGCGACTTCCAGCGCGACCACGGCTCGCCGCGCTCGCTGGCGTGCACCTGCCGCAAGTCCGGATTGCCCTCGAGCACACCCTCGGTACCGGCGAACACCAGCGCATCGATCGCCGCCTCTGGATACGCCACGCGCAGCGAGCGGATGAGCGGCGTGGTGAGCAGCACGTCGCCCATGAACCGGAGCGAGATGACGAGGATCGACCGGGGCTCAGTCAACCCTGAATTCCGCGGTGAAGCTCAGCGTCCGCCCCGGCAGGGGATACACGTTGTACCGGTCGGGCGTGAAATTGCTGCGCACCGCGTAAGTGTAGTACTGCTCGTCGAAGGCGTTGTTGACCGCCGCAGCGAGCCTCCCCCAGCCGAAGTCGCGCGTGAGCTTGAGGTCGAGCACGGCGTAGGCCGGGATCTGCGTGCCGAGCGTGTTGGGCTCGTCGTTGTCCATGTACTGCTCGCTGAGCGCGGTGAGCGCGGCGGCGAGCCGCGTGCGCGCGTCGATGTTCCAGGCCACGGCAAGGTTCAGCTTGTGCTCGGGAACGAGCGGCACGCGCGTGCCGTCGATCGAGAGGTTTGTGCCGATGAAGGCGTTGCCGGGCAGCACGCCTTCGAGGAAGCGCGCGTCGGTGTAGGCATAGGCGCCGAAGAGCTGCAGCGCGCCGATGCGCATTTCTCCGTCCAGCTCCAGGCCGCGGCGGCGCGAGGGCGGCAGGTTGGTGTTGCCCACGCCCGTCGTGAACGGGTCCAGGTGGATCTCGTCCTCGACGTCGGTGCGGAATAGCGTGCCGCGCAGCCGCGCGCCGCGCGCGCGCCACTCCGCGCCGAGCTCCAGCGTCTCGGCGGTCTGCGGCCGCAGGATCTGGAACTGCGCCGAGAAGAGCGCATCGTTCTCGTAGATCTCGTCCGCGCCTACGAACCGGAAGCTCCTGCCGGCGCGCGCCATGAGCGCCCAGGCAGCCGACAGCTCCTGCCGCAGGCCGAGCTCCCAGGCATTCGCACGCTGGCGCGCGCTCGCGGGCGCCGCCTCCGTGCCGAACGCGCCGCCCGGGGCCGCAGGATCCAGTTTGTCGGTGGCATCGTACTCGACGCGCTCTTCACGCCAGCCGGCATCGAGCCGCGTGCCGGGGGCGAGGTCGATCGCGTCCTTGATATAGAACGCCTCGGTGTCGCGGTCGATACGAACGCGGTTGACCGGCTGGCCGATGTTCTCCGGCCGGTCGCTGCGGCTCGAGTCGTAGCGCCAGCGGATCCAGTCCGCGCCCACCGTCAGGCGATGGCGCGTGCCGAGCAGCTCGAACGGCACGCGCACGCGCGGCGTGAGCGCCGTCATCTCCAGCCGGTCGTCGCGGTAGGAGGGGAAGCCGCCGAAATCGAAGTACGAGCGCTGGTCCTTGTCGCGCCAGTCGGCGCCGACGTTCAGCTCCGCCGTGCCCAGCCTCGTCACCAGCGTGGCGCCCACGCGCTCGCCGTCGCGCGCAGACCAGTCGAGCGGCGTGCTGGTGCCGCGCGGATCGATCGCGTACTCGTCCAGGCCTATCGAGGGCTGCACCGCGCGTGCGCCGGGCAGGCGCAGGTCCTGGCGGTCGGTGGCCGCGCGCAGGTCGAGGTAGCTCTCGCCGGGCCCCCAGCGCAGGTTGAGCGAGGAGTTCTGTTGCTGGTTCTCGTTGTTCCTGCGGTAGCCGTCCGACTCGTAGCCATAGAGGGTCGCGTTCACGCCGAGGGTGTCGCCGGCGGCGCTCGCGTACAGCTGGCCTTCGAGCGTGTGATAAGTCGCGACGCGGCCCAGGGCCTCTGCGCGACGGCCCTGCTTGAGCGGCGAGCGCGTGACGATGTTGACCACGCCCGCCGTGGCGCCGTCTCCGTACAGCACCGCGCCCGTGCCGCGCAGGATCTCGATGCGCTCGATCGAAGCGAGCGGAATCGCCGCCCACTGCACGCCCGAGAGGTCGATGTCGGTGAC
>JAOUIL010000010.1 GCA_029883975.1 Betaproteobacteria bacterium | reverse complement strand
GTGCATCTTGTAGGCCTTGCTCTCCAGCCACTTGAAGAAGCGCCCCACGCCGTACCACTTGCCCGGCCAGGACTTCTTCCAGCTCACCCAGTCGGTGTCGCCTTCCAGCACCCATTGGCGATGCTCAGCCTTCAACTCGCGCCATGGCGTATCCATCGGCACGCCGCGCTTCTTCACGTACTTGGCGAGATCGTCCTGGCACTCCTTGAAGCTCGGCGTCTGCCAGGGGCGGATCGCGCCCTCGCGCAGCGTCTTGCCTTCGTCGGGGATCACCAGCCCGTAGTCCACGCCGATCACGCGCCCGAAGCCGCGGCAGGTCTCGCAGGCGCCGAGCGGCGAGTTGAAGGAGAACTGCGCCGGGGTGGGGTCGGCGTAAGTGATATCGCAGGCCGCGCAATGCAGGGAGGTAGAAAATCGCAGTGCCTCCGTTGCTTTTCCCATGGTCTCGTGGCCTGGCGGGGTAATTCTTCCCGCCAGACCACGAGATATGGGAACTTCCAAACCGGCGATACCTTGAACGTAGGCTGTCAACCGCCCCTGCCCAAACCGCAGCGCGCTCTCGATCGCGTCCATCACGCGCGACTTCTCGGTCTTTCCTGGCGTCACCGTGTCCTGCACGACTTCGATCAGCGTCTTCGAGCGCGAGTGCAGCTTGGTGTAGCCCTGGCGCTGCAGCAGCTCCTCGACTTCCTTCTCGGAGAAGTTCTTCGGCACCGGCACGGGAAAGGTGAGCGTCACGCGCTGCTGCGGCAGCGCCTCGTAGATGGACTGCGGGGTGTCGCGGCGCACCGGCTTGCCGCAGCCGCGGCAGTGCAACTGCGCGGCGCGCGCGTACAGCAGCTTCAGGTGGTCGTTCAGCTCGGTCATCGTGCCGACCGTGGAGCGCGAGGTGCGCACCGGGTTGGTCTGGTCGATGGCGATCGCCGGCGGGATGCCCTCGATCGCGTCCACCTGCGGCTTGTCCATGCGCTCGAGGAACTGGCGCGCGTAGGGACTGAAGGTCTCTACGTAGCGCCGTTGTCCCTCGGCATAGAGCGTGTCGAAGACCAGCGACGACTTGCCCGAGCCCGACACGCCGGTGACGACGATCAGCTCGCCCGCGGGGAGGGTGAGCGTCAGGTTCTTGAGGTTGTTCTGGCGCGCGCCGCGAATGACGATGGCGTCGGCCGGGGGTGCTTCTTGCTTCACGCCCGGATGATAGCGTCGCGCGCTCGGTCCCCCGTCGCGCTAGTCGAAATGATTCCCGCTACCGCGCGATCGGGGTCTCCTTTGACGTAGCGCAAGACTGCCTATGGTCCCCCGTGCTAACTAGGTAACGGAGGTCGAAAGGAGCTCATTCGATGAATACTCGCCATCTCACTATGATTGCATCGGGTATGGTCCTGGCGGGCGCGGCAAGCCTCGCTTTCGCACAGCAGGTAGACGTCGGCAAGCGCGAGTACGGGGCTGTATGCGCGACCTGTCACGGGCCGAGCGGCACGGGCGACGGTCCTATGGCCGGGTATCTCTCCGGCCGGCTTCCGGACCTGACCACGCTCGCCAAGAGGAACAACGGCGTATTTCCGTTCGCGCACGTGTACGACACGATCGACGGCACAGCGGCCGTGAAGGGTCATGGTTCGCGTGAAATGCCGGTCTGGGGACCCCGCTACATGGAGAAGTCCACCGAGCACTACAGGGACTTCCCGGCTCCGTATGACGCGGAGGCCTTTGTGCGCGGTCGCATCCTGGCGCTGACGGAGTACGTGTACCGCCTGCAGAAGAAGTAGGCGCGAGCGCGGCCTCGTCCGTACCCGAGCGGGCGGCGGCCAAGCGCTGATGTGGCGGCAGATTCGGGGTTATAGTCGCGCCATGGTTCTGCGGCGCTTCCTGTTCGCCGCCGCCTTGGCGCTGGCGCCGGCGCTCGCGCAGCCGGCGCCGGTGGCGCTCGTCGCCATCGAGGGCGTGATCGGCCCGGCGACCGCCGATTTCGTCGGCCGCAGCCTGGAGCGCGCCGCCAAGGAGGGCGCGCCGCTGGTCGTGCTGCGCCTGGACACGCCCGGCGGGCTGGATTCCTCGATGCGCGACATCATCCGCGACATCCTCGCCTCGCCCGTCCCGGTGGCGGCCTGGGTTGGCCCTTCGGGCGCGCGCGCGGCAAGCGCGGGCACGTTCATCCTCTATGCCAGCCATATCGCCGCGATGGCGCCCGCCACCAACCTCGGCGCGGCCTCGCCGGTGGCGATCGGCGCCCCCTCGGGCGGCGACCAGACCGATCCCTCGGGCAAGGACGGCGAGAAGGGTGCGCAGCCCGCGGGCGACACGATGATGCGCAAGGCGACCAACGACGCCGCCGCCTACATCCGCAGCCTCGCCGAGCTGCGCGGCCGCAACGCCGACTGGGCGGAGCGCGCCGTGCGCGAGGCGGTGAGCCTGTCGTCCTCGGAGGCGAAGAAGATCAAGGTGATCGACGTGGTCGCCGAGGACGTGCCCGCGCTGCTCAAGGCGATCGACGGGCGCACGGTGAAGGCGGGCGGCGAGACGCGCAAGCTCGCCACCGCCGGCGCCGAGGCCGTGGAGATCGAGCGCGACTGGCGCACCGAGGTGCTCGCGGTGATCACCAACCCGAGCGTCGCCTACCTGCTGATCCTGCTCGGCATCTACGCGCTCATCTTCGAGTTCACGAACCCGGGCCTGATCCTGCCGGGGGTGGTGGGCGCGATCTGCATCCTGGTCGCCATGTACGCCTTCCAGCTGCTGCCGGTGAACTACGCGGGGCTCGCGCTGCTGTTGATCGGCATCGCCTTCATGGTGGCCGAGCTCTGGGTGACCTCGAGCGGCGTGCTCGCCGTCGGCGGGCTGGTGGCGTTCGTGATCGGCTCGATCATGCTGCTGGACACCGACGTGCCGCAGTTCGAGATCCCCTACTCGCTGATCGCCGGGGTAACGCTGGCAAGCGCGGCGTTCGTGTTCCTCGTGGTGGGAATGCTTTTCAGGAGCCGCAGGCGGCCGGTGGTGAGCGGGCGCGAGTACCTGGTCGGCGCCACCGGCGAGGCGCTGGAGGACATCGAGCGCGAGGGCTGGGCGCGCGTGCGGAGCGAGCGCTGGCGCGTGCGCGTCGACACGCCGCTGCGCGCCGGGGAAGCGCTGCGCATCACCGCAGTGCACGGGCTGATACTGGACGCGACGCGCGCGCCCGCCGACCAATGAATACGAGGAGAACGGCATGCTGAATTTCGGCCTTGGGTTCCTGGCGCTGATCATCATCCTGGTCGTCGCGTCGATCCGCATCCTGCGCGAGTACGAGCGCGGCGTGGTGTTCCTGCTCGGGCGCTTCCAGGCGGTGATGGGTCCCGGGCTGATCATCGTCATCCCCGGCATCCAGCAGATGGTGCGCGTCGACCTGCGCCTGATCGTGCTCGACGTGCCGAGCCAGGACGTGATCTCGCGCGACAACGTCTCGGTGAAGGTGAACGCGGTGGTCTATTTCCGCGTCGTCGACCCGCAGCTCGCCATCATCCAGGTGGCGAACTTCATGGAAGCCACCAGCCAGCTCGCGCAGACCACGCTGCGCTCGGTGCTCGGCAAGCACGAGCTCGACGAGATGCTCGCCGAGCGCGACAAGCTGAACGTCGACATCCAGACGATCCTCGACCAGCAGACCGACGCCTGGGGCATCAAGGTCGCCAACGTCGAGATCAAGCACGTGGACCTCAACGAGTCCATGGTGAGGGCGATCGCGCAGCAGGCCGAGGCCGAGCGCGCGCGGCGCTCCAAGATCATCCACGCCGAGGGCGAGCTGCAGGCCTCCGAGAAGCTGCTCGAGGCCGCCAACATGCTGTCGCAGCGCGCCGAGGCGATGCAGCTCCGGTACCTGCAGACGCTCACGCAGATCGCGGGCGATAAGACCACCACCATCGTCTTCCCGCTGCCCATGGACGTGGTCGGGCCGATCATGGAGGCGGCGAAGAAGCTCAAGGGCTGAGGCGGCGCGCAATTGCGCTAGATCAAAGGGGGCGGGGGCGGCCCGCATAGCCTAGATGGGGTGGGCACCCAGCTCCCCATCGGGGTCATCGAGCAGGTTTCCGGGCCTGTCGTCGACGTTGCCTGCGCGGGACCGCTGCCCGCGCTGCACGAGGCGTTGCGCATCGAGCTCGACGGCGGCGCGCGGCTGCTCGAAGTGCACCGGCACCTGGACGCCAGCCGGCTGCGCGCGGTCGCGCTGCACGGCACCGCGGGATTGAGGCGCGGCACGCCGGTGTACGGCACCGGCCGTCCCTTGAGCGTGCCGGTGACGCGCGAGTGCCTCGGGCGCGTGCTGGACGTGTTCGGCGCGCCGCTCGACGGCGGCCCGCCGCTCCCCTCGGACACCCTGCGCCCGGTGCACGCGGCGCCCGCGCCGCTCTCGGAAGTCAAAGGGCCGGAGGCGATCCTCGAGACCGGGATCAAGGTGATCGACCTGCTGTGCCCGTTCGTGCGCGGCGGCAAGACGGGCCTGTTCGGCGGCGCCGGAGTCGGCAAGACGGTGCTCATCATGGAGTTCATGCACGCGGTCGCCGCGCTGCACCGTGGCGTGTCGGTGTTCGCCGGGATCGGCGAGCGCATCCGCGAGGCGCACGAGCTGTGGCAGGAGATGCGCGAGGCCGGCGTGCTGGCGAGCACCGTGCTGGTCTTCGGGCAGATGGACGAGTCGCCGGGGGTGCGCTTTCGCGCGGGGGCGAGCGCCCTGACGCACGCCGAGTACCTGCGCGACACGCTGGGCAAGGAAGTGCTGGTGCTGATGGACAACGTGTTCCGCTTCGTGCAGGCCGGCAGCGAGATCTCGGGGCTGCTCGGGCGCATGCCGGCCACCGTCGGCTACCAGCCGACGCTGCTCACCGAGGTGGCCGGGCTCGAGGAGCGCATCGCCTCGACGCACACCGGCACCATCACCTCGGTGCAGGCGGTCTACGTGCCGGCCGACGACATGAGCGACCCGGCGGTGAGCGCGATCCTCGCGCACCTCGATTCGCTGGTGATCCTGTCGCGCGAGCAGGCCGGGCGCGGCATCTACCCCGCGGTGGACCCACTCGGCTCGCAGAGCCGGCTGCTCGACCGGCGCGTGGTCGGCGACCGGCACTACGACGTGGCGCGCGGCGTGCGCGAGCACCTGGCGCGCTACGACGAGCTGCAGGACATCATCGCGATGCTCGGCATCGAGGCGCTGTCGGCCGAGGACCGGCGCGTGGCACTGCGCGCGCGCCGGCTGCAGCGCTACCTCAGCCAGCCGTTCCACGTCGTCGCCGAGCACACGGGCGTGGCGGGCGTGTCGGTCCCGCTCGAGCGCACGCTCGGCGACTGCGAGGCGTTCCTCGCGGGCAAGTACGACGGACTGCCCGAGGAGAAGTGCTACATGCGCGGCGCCATGGAGGATGCGGCATGAGCGGCTTCACGCTGCACCTGCAATCGGCCACCCAGTACGCGCGCCTGGAGAACGTCGAGAGTTTCGTGGCGCGCGACGCCTCGGGGTCGTTCGGCGTGCTGGCGCGCCACGAGCGCATGATGACCGCGCTCTCCTATGGCATGGCGCGCCTGCGCACGGCCGGCGGCGCCTGGCGCTACGTCGCGCTGCCGGGCGGTCTCGCCTACTTCGTGGACGGCGAGCTCTACCTCAGCACGCGGCGCTTCGTGCTGGGGGACGATTTCGCGCAGGTCGCCGCCGCGGTGGAGAGCACGCTGCAGGCCGAGGACCAGGCGCTGCGCAGCCTGAAGGAGAGCGTGGCGCGCCTGGAGCGCGAGATGGTGCGCCGGCTCTGGAGCCTGGGCGGGAGCGAGGCCTGAGATGGCGAACGGGCCGCGCGAATCCAGGCTGCGCGAGTCGGTGAAGCGCGAGGCCGAGCGCCTGCGCCGCGCCGAGGACGATGCGGGCGGGCTGCTCGCGCAGACCGCGTACGTCGGCACGCTCGCGGTGCTGTTCGTGCTGCCGGTGCTGGGCGGCGGCTACCTCGGCCGCTGGATCGACGACCAGCTCGCGGGCTACTCGGTGCGCTGGACCATCACGCTGCTGCTCGCAGGCGTGGGCATCGGCCTGGTGAACGTGTACCTGTTCGTGCGCGAGAGGCAGTGATGGAGCCGCATCCGATCGTGTTCCATCTCGGACCGCTCGGCATCAGCGCCGCGGTGGTGACCACCTGGGGCATCATGCTCGTGCTGGCGCTCGCCAGCCTCCTCGCGACGCGCGCGCTCGGCGAGCACCCCGGCAAGCTGCAGACGGTGCTGGAGGGCGCGGTGATGGCGATCGAGAACTCGATCGCCGCGCTGTTCCCGCAGCGGCCGCGCATGCTGCTGCCCTTCGTCGGCACGCTGTGGGTGTTCCTGGTGGTGGCGAACCTGGCGGGCATCGTGCCCGGGCTGCATTCGCCCACCGGCGACCTGTCGCTTACCGCGGCGCTGGCCATCCTGGTGTTCCTCTCGGTGCACTGGTACGGCGTGCGCGCCGCGGGCTGGCGCGCGTACCTGCGCCACTACCTCTCGCCGAGCCCGCTGCTGCTGCCGTTCCACCTGATGAGCGAGCTGTCGCGCACCGTGGCGCTCGCCATCCGCCTGTTCGGCAACATGGCGAGCCTCGAGATGGCGGCGCTGCTCGTGCTGCTGGTCGCGGGCTTCCTCGTGCCGGTGCCCATCCTGCTGCTGCACGTGGTGGAGGCGCTGGTGCAGGCATACATCTTCGGCATGCTGGCGCTCGTGTACATCGCGAGCGGCATCCAGGCCCAGAAACTTCCCAGGGAAACGACGGAGACCTCGACATGACCACCACCGGATTGCTCGTCATCGCCTCGACCGTGGGCGCGCTGCTCGCGATGGCGATTGGCGCGATGCTGCCCGCCCTCGCCATGGGGCGCGCGATCACCCAGGCGCTCGACGCGATCGCCCGCCAGCCCGAGTCGGAGCGCGCCATCACCCGCACGCTGTTCATCGGCCTGGCGATGATCGAGTCGCTCGCCATCTACGTGCTGGTGATCGTGCTGATCGTGCTGTTCCGCAACCCGCTGCTCGAGTTCGTGCTCAAGTGACGCCATGCAGATCGACACCACCACCTTTGTCCTGCAGCTGATCAACTTCGCCGTCCTGGTCTGGATCCTGCAGCGGTTCCTCTACCGCCCGGTGCTGGCGGCCATCGACCGGCGTCGCGCCGCCGTGGAAAAGACCATGGGCGACGCACGCGAGCTGCGCGCGCAAGCCGAGCGCCTGCGCGCGGGCTACGAGGCGCAGCTCGCGGACTGGGAGCGCGAGCGCGTGCGCGCGCGCGGCGCGCTCGAGAGCGAGCTGGCCACGCTGCGCGCCAAGGGCCTCGCGGACGTGGCGCAGGGCGTCGAGCGCGAGCGAGACCGGCACGCGGCGCTCGCCGCCAAGCGCGAGACCGACTGGAAGCGCGAGACCGAGCAGCAGGCGCTCGACCAGGCGGCGGCGTTCGCCGCGCGGCTGCTGGAGCGCGTGGCCGACGGCGCGCTCGACGAGCGCCTGGCGGGGGTGCTCGCCGAGGACCTGGTGTCCTGGCCGGACGGGCGCATCGCGCCGCTCGCCGAGGCGGCACGCGCGTTCGGGGGCCGCGTGAGCGTGACGAGCGCCCATCCGTTGCCGGAGGCGGCGCGTGAGCGCCTCGCACAGGCGCTCGCCGCGCGCCTGGGCGTCGAGTGCCGGCCGGAGTACGCGGTCGACGCGATGCTGCTCGGCGGCGTGAGCGTCGGCGTCGGGCCCTGGGTGTTGCAGGCGAACCTGCGCGACGAGCTGCGCGTGCTCGCGGGAGGCGCGGCGCATGCGGGCTGAGGCGCAGGCCGGCGAGCGGCCGCTGCTCGCGCGCCGCGCGGCGCGGCTGCGCGGCTATCGCCTCGCGCTCGGCATGGGCGAGCGCGGGCGCGTGCAGTCGGTCGGCGACGGCGTCGTGTGGATCGAGGGCCTGCCCTCGGCGGGCATGGAGGAGCTGTTACGCACCGACGACGGCAGCACGGCGCTCGTCTTCCACCTCGGCGCGGACCGCATCGGCGCGATCCTGCTCGAGGAGTCGCCCGGCCTGCGCGCCGACGCGCCGGCCTCGCTCACCGGCGAGCGCCTGACGATCGGCGTGGGCGACGCGCTGCTCGGGCGCGTGGTCGATCCGCTCGGCAGGCCGCTCGACGGCAAGCCGCGGCCGCGCGCCACCGAGCGGCGCGCGCTCGACGGGCACGCGCCGCCGATCCTCGCGCGGGATTTCGTCAACCAGCCGCTGTTCACGGGCAACCGCATCGCCGACAGCATGATCCCGATCGGCCACGGCCAGCGCCAGCTGCTGGTCGGGGACAACGGCACGGGCAAGACCACGTTCGCGCTCGACACCGTCCTGCAGCAGAAGGGCCGGCGGGTGAACTGCGTGTACGTGCTCATCGGGCAGAAGCGCTCCACGGTCGCCGGGGTGATCGAGACACTGCAGCAGCACGGCGCGCTCGAGTACACCGCGCTGGTGGTCGCGGAGGCGACCGCGATGCCGGGCTTGAAGTACCTCGCGCCGTTCGCCGGCTGCGCCCTCGCGGAAGCCTGGATGGCGACGGGCCGGCGCACGCTGGTGGTCTACGACGACCTGTCTACGCACGCGCGCATCTATCGCGAGCTGTCGCTGCTGCTGCGGCGCCCGCCTGGGCGCGAGGCGTTTCCGGGCGACGTCTTCTACCTGCACTCGCGGTTGCTCGAGCGCTCCACCTGCCTGGCCGCCGCGCGCGGCGGCGGCAGCATGACGGCGCTGCCGATCGTCGAGACCGAGCTGGGCGAGATCGCCGCGTACATCCCCACCAACCTGATCTCGATCACCGACGGGCAGATCTACTTCGACCGGCACATGTTCGCCGCCGGCCAGCTGCCGGCGATCGACGTGCGCCGCTCGGTGTCGCGCATCGGCGGCAAGGCGCAGCCCGCGGCGATCAAGCGCGAGGCCTCGCGCATGAAGCTCGACTACCTGCAGTTCCTCGAGCTCGAGGTGTTCTCGCGCTTCGGCTCGCGCCTGGAGGCGGGGTTGCAGGCGCGCCTCGCGCGCGGGCGCCTGCTGCGCCAGGTGCTCAAGCAGGAGGCGCAGCAGCCGCTCGCGCCGGCCTGCCAGATGGCTTGGCTGGTGGCGTTCAACGACGGGCGCTTCGCGGGCCTTGGGGACAAGGCGCTGGAAGAGGCGTTGCGGCACCTGTTCGCCGGTGCGGCGGCGGGCGCGCTGACGCTCGAGGACCCGCGCGAGGCGTGGAGCGCGGCGGTCGCCGGCTGGCTGCAGGCGGAGCCCGCGTGAGCCGGCGCCACCAGCTCGCCGCGAAGCTCGCGGGCTTCCGCGAGGTGCGCTCGATCCTCTCGGCGATGAAGAACATCGCGCTGATGGAGCTGCGCGCGCTCGCCGGCATGCTGGAGAGCCAGCGCCGCGCGATGGCCACGATCGAGCGCGCGGCGGCGGACTTTCTCGCGTTCTATCCGCTGCCGGCGGGCCCGGCGCCGGTGGCGACGGTGAGCGTGGTCATCGGCTCGGAGCGGGGCTTTTGCGGCGAGTTCAACGAGGCGCTGGAGGCCGAAGCACGCGCGGTCCAGGCGCGCGGCGAGCACCTGCTCGCCGTAGGAGCGCGGCTCGCCGAGCGCCTTGAGGCCGAAGACCCGCAGCGCGTGCTGTCCGGCGCCAACGTCGCCGAGGAGCTGCCCGCGGTGCTCGAGCAGCTCGCGGCGCGGCTGGTCGCCGTGCAGCGCGCCGCGCCGCCGGGGCCGCTCGCGGTCAAGGCCGTGTACCAGAATCCGGACGGCTCGGGCCCGGTGACGCGCGTCATCGCGCCGCTGCCGCTGCCGGACAAGCCCGCGCGCGTGCAGGGCTTCCCGCCGCGCCTGACGCTCGCGCCGCCCGAGTTCTTCGCCGCGCTGCTCGAGCAGGCGTTGCTGCTCGCGCTGCAGGAGGCGTTCTCGGTGTCGCTGATCGCGGAGAACCGCCGGCGCCTGGAGCACATGGAAGGCGCGCTCAAGCGCCTGGACGACATCACCGCGCGCCTCGCGCGGCGCATGAACGCCTCGCGCCAGGAGGAGATCACGCAGGAGATCGAGGTGATCATGCTGAGCGCCGAGGCGGTGGCCGCGGCGGGTTAGGATTGGCGCATGACCAGACCCCTGGAAGGAATCCGCGTCCTGGAGATGGGCCAGCTGCTCGCCGGCCCCTTCGCCGGCTGCGTGCTCGGCTACTTCGGCGCCGAGGTGATCAAGATCGAGCCGCCGGGCGGCGACCCGATCCGCGGCTGGCGCGTGGTGCGCGACGGCACGTCGCTGTGGTGGGCGAGCCTCGGGCGCAACAAGAAATCGGTGACCCTCGACCTCTCGACCGAGCGCGGCCGCGAGATCGCGAAGGCGCTCGCCGCGAAGTCGGACGTGCTGATCGAGAATTTCCGCCCCGGCACGCTCGAGAAGTGGGGCATGGGGCCGCAAGAGCTGAAGAAGCTCAACCCCGAGCTCATCGTCGCGCGCGTCTCGGGCTACGGGCAGACGGGGCCGTACGCCGCGCAGCCCGGGTTCGCCTCGGTGTGCGAGGGCTTCGCCGGCTTTCGCTACGTGAACGGCTTTGCCGACCGCCCGCCCGTGCGCCCGAACCTGTCCATGGGCGATACGCTCGCGGGCCTGCACGCGGTGCTGGGGATCCTGCTTTCGCTTACCGCGCGCCTGCGCGGCAAGGCGCAAGCCGGGCAGGTGGTGGACGTCGCCATCTACGAGTCGGTGTTCAACCTGCTCGAATCGGTAGTCCCGGAGTACGACGGCGCGGGCGTGGTGCGCGAACCCTCGGGCTCTACGCTCACCGGCATCGTGCCGACCAATACGTACCTGTGCGCCGACGGCAAGTACGTGATCATCGGCGGCAACGGCGACTCCATCTACCAGCGGCTGATGCGCGCCATCGGCCGGCCGGAGATGGCCGAGGATGCGCGCTTCGCGACCAACGCCAAGCGCGTGGAGAACGAGAAGGAGATCGACGAAGCGATCCTCGCGTGGACGCGCGCGAGGAGCTCCGCGCAAGTGCTCGAGGCGCTGCGCCAGGCGGGCGTGCCGAACGGCCCGATCTACAGCGTCGCCGACATGATGGCCGACCCGCATTTCAAGGCGCGCGGGATGTTCGAGCAGGTGGAAGTCGGCGGCAAGCCGCTGAAGATCCCGGCGATCCCGCCGCTCCTCGCCGAGACGCCCGGGCGCACCGACGCGCCGGGGCCGGCGCTCGGTGCGCATACCGAAGAGGTCCTCGGGCAACTGCTCGGCCTGAAGCCGCCCTTCGACAGGTAAGAAAAAGCGGCGCAGCCAGGGGAGGGCTGCGCCGCGCCGGCCGGCTGTCGGCGACCAGGGGGAAGGGTCCGGCCGGCAAGGGCCTTGCTCAGTACTTCTTGTCGTCCTTGCAGCGCGGATCGTCAGGGTTCATCTTGCAGTCCTTCGGCTTGTCGTCGGCCTGCGCGCCGCTCGGCACGAAGGTGAGCGCGGCGCCGAAGGACGTCACGATCGCCAGCGCGATGGCGGTGGCGGGAAAGCGCTCGAGGGTGCGTTTCATTGCAGTCTCCTCTCTCCGGTAGGGCGGAATGCCCTGGTGCGCAATTCCATGCGAGGTTCGTGCCAGCGAAGCGATCCGGCGTGCGCTCAATGCCTTAGCGGAGGTTGTCGGGGGGCGAAGACATCGGCAAATGTCGGCGCGCCGCGACATCGGCCAACGCGCGCTCGACGACCGTCCACGAGCCGGTGGCCGCCAGTTGCGCGGCCTGCTGCGCCGGCGTCCAGCGCAGAGCAAGCGCGCGTTCGCGCAGCAGGCCTTCCTCGACGTCGAATCGCAGGAGGCGCTGCGCGCCCGCGAACGCCTCGAGCTCGGGGCCGTCCCAAGCGACCTCGGCGCGGCCGGTGAGCTGCAGCAGGTCGCCGCTCGAGAAATCGGCGAACAGCAGCCCGCAGCGCGGCTCCAGCGCGAGGTTGCCGAAGGTGTTGAACAGCGAGTTGCCCGCGAAATCCGGCGCGGTCAGCACGGTGCGGCGGCGGCGCGTGCGCACGCGCACGAATCCCGGCCTGCCGCCGCGATGCGACACGTCGACACCTTGCGCCGGATCGCCCGCGCGCGCGCCGGGCGCGGCGCTGGCGATGAAGAAAGTGTCCGCGCGGGCGACCAGATCGGCGGCGCGCGCAGAAAGCTCGGCGCCCTGGGCGTGCGAGGCGCCGGGCGGTGCCGGGTCCGCCCCGGTCGGCGACCGCGCCTGGATGTACTTCGGGCAGTTGCCGAAGCTCTGCCCGACGCGCACTTCGAATTCATGCGCCTGCACATTGGTCACCGTGCCGTTCATGCGGATGCGGCGGCGCGTGCGGAACTCGAGGCCGAGCAGGCCGAGCGGCGCGCCCACCACTAGGTGGCGCGCCAGAGGGTCGCCCGGTGCAGGCTGCGCGGTGATGCGCAGCGTCCGCGCCTGCGGCGAGGCGAGGAAGCCCGGCGCGCCGGCGAGGACAGAGGCACAGGGTCGCCCGGCGTCGTCGAGGCTACCTGCGAACACGACCGGCAGCGACGCGAAGAACGCGCGGTGCTCCTCCGGCATGAAGTCGCGGACCATCAGCCGTCCCGCGCGCTCGCTCGCCGCGCGCCGGCCAACGCGCGCCTGCAGCGCCTGCTCTCCCGGGTGGAACGGCGAGTGCGCTTCGCCCATCGCCTAGGACCCGACGGCGGCCCGCACCGCCCACGCGCGCGCGGTGAGCGCGATCGAGCCGTCCGGCTGTGCGGGCAGGCGTTGCGCGATGCGCTCCCGCAGCCGCATCCGCGCCGGCTCCTCGAGCGACATGGCGTAGGCGGGCGCGGGACCCTGGCCGCCGAGGAACGGTTGCCAGTAGTCGTCGAAATTCGAGAACGGCGTCGGGATGTCGATCGCCTGGACGTCGATGTCCTTCAGGCCCGCGCCGGCGAATCGCGCCGTCAGCGCGTCCGGGCGGCACAGCGGGAAACGGACGCCTTCATCCAGACTCGCGGCCCCCGGATCGAGCTCGGCGGCGGCGTCCCAGAAGGCGCGCATGAGCTCCATCTTTCCGGCGTAATCCCAGACGTACGCGGCGATCGTGCCCCCCTTGCCCGTCACCCGCGCCATCTCGAGGAGGGCGAGGTGCGGGTCGGGCACGAAGTTGAGCACAAGCCCCGAGACCACGACGTCGGCCGACGAGTCGCCGAGCGGGATGGCGGCCGCGTTACCGGGATGCAGCGCGGCGCGGCCCGCAAGATTCTCGCGCGCGGTCTTCAGAAAGCCCTCCGAGGGCTCGATCCCGGTCACCGCGGAAGGCGCGGACCGGTCCAGGATCGCCGCGCACAGTGCGCCGGTGCCGCAGCCGACGTCGACCCATCGCCGGCCGGCAGGAACGCCGAGCCAGGACAGGAATTCGGGCGCGACGCGGCGGCTCCACCGGCCGACGTACCGCTCATACGGGCTGCCACGTTCCCACGTATCGGAGATCTGCCGGGCGTTCATCGTCTGGGGTCCTCTGGATGCAGTCCAGAAAGCCTAATTGCCTTCGTCCGAATAACCAATACTCGGATTTGACAACATACTGTTCCCTGGAATGAAATAGTGCCGTGGACCGACTGGAAGCGATGCAGGCGTTTGTCGCGGTCGCCGATGAGCGCGGCTTCGCCCGCGCGAGCCGTCGGCTGTCCCTGTCGCCGCCTGCGGTGACCCGCGCGATCGCGTCGCTCGAGCGGCGCCTCGGCGCGCCGCTATTCCACCGCACGACGCGCCGTGTGCGCCTGACCGACGCGGGGACGCTCTTCCTCGGCGAGTGCCGGCGAATCCTCGCCGAGCTGGACGCCGCAGAGGCCGCGGCAGCGGGCGACCACGCCGAGCTGCGCGGGCAGATCGGGATCACGGCCTCGGTCCTCTTCGGGCGCATGCACGTCGCGCCGCTGCTGTTCGACTTCCTGGCGGAGCACCCGCGCATGGCGGCGCGGACGCTGTTCCTCGACCGGATCGCCAGCCTGATCGACGAGGGGCTCGACGTCGCCGTGCGCATCGCGCCGCTGCCCGACTCAACGTTGCACGCGATTCCGGTCGGCACGGTACGCCGGGTCGTCTGCGCGTCCCCCGCGTTCCTCGCCGCGCACGGCGAGCCGCGCGCGCCAGCGGATCTCTCCCAGCTCAACGCCATCGCGTTCTCGATCGGCGGTGAAGCGCCCGAGCCCTGGGCGTTCGCTTCAGGCGACGCAGTGCGCCCGCGCAGCCAGCTGCTCGTCAATTCGAACGACGTGGCGATCGCGGGCGCGGTGGCCGGGCACGGGCTCGCGCGCGTGCTCTCCTACCAGATCGCTCCGCAGCTGCGCGCCGGGGAGCTGCGCCTCGTGCTCGAGGAATTCGAGCCGCCGCCAGTGCCGGTGAGCCTCGTGACCCTGGAGGGCCGGCGCGCCGCGCCGCGCGTGCGCCGGTTCCTCGAATTCGCCGTGGACCGGCTGCGCGCCGAGCGCTTCTAGGGAACGATCTTCTCCGCGCGAAAGCGCGCCAGCAGCCGCTGGAACATCTCCAGGCTGTCCACGGCGCCGTGGAAGCCGTGCAGGCGCGACTTGGTGACGTTGGTCATCACGTCCCAATTGCAGTTGAACACGTAGTCGCCGAACGGCCAGGCGACGATCTCGTCGAAGCGCAACGGCTGCAGGCCGTGCTTCTTCACCATGGCGTCCCACAGCGGCGCCTTGTCGCGCATGAACTCGACCAGCGCATGCGGTTGCGGCTCGGCCATCGGCATGTCGAACACCTTGGCGATGGCCGGCCAGACGTGCTGCCAGCGGAAGTAGTCGCCGTTGGTGATGTTGTAGGCCTGGTTGGCGCAGCGCGGGTCGGTCGCCGCCCACCAGGCGGCGTCGGCGCACAGCGTCGAGTCGGTCACCTGGTAGAGCGAGGTCCACGCCTTGCCGGGAAAGGCGAGCGGCAACCCCAGCTCCTTGCGGATGGCCGCGTACACGGCGATCACCGGGATGAGGCTCATGGCCGTGCCCGGCGCGAAGCCGCACAGGGTCTGCGGCCGCAGCTCGCTCCAGGTCCAGCGCTTGCCCTTCTGGAACGCGGTCAGCCAGTCGATCTGGTCGAAGTAGTAGTTGGGCCCCGCGTGGCGCGGGTCGTCCTCGCGCGCGGGCGTCTTGAACGGGCCGAGGTGCGAGCCGTAGTACTTGGTGCCGGTCACCAGCACGACGCGCTCGAGCTTGCTCGAGGCCTTGTCGAGGGCGGAGACCGAGTTGACCAGCAGCGCGAGGTTTCCGGCGATGTTCTTCGCGTAGTCGGCGGCGGCGCCGCTGCCGGGCTGGAAGGCGGCGAACAGCACGTGCGTGGCGTCGGCGAGGCCGGCGAGCTGCCCTTCGGCAGCCTTGGCGTCCTGCAGATCGACGGAGATGTGGCGGACGTTGGCGGCGTCGGCGCCGCGGCGGCGCGACAGCCCGACCACGTTCCAGCCGGGCTGCGCGGCGAACTTCTCCACGAAATAGCGCCCGATGACGCCCTGGGCGCCGACCACGACGGCGGCAGGCATGCAGCGATTATGCCCCGAGCAGATCGCCGAGCGCGGCGCGCATGCGCGCGTAGTGCGAACCGGGCCAGTAGATGCGCCCGCAGCCCTCGCAGCGCACGAAACGCTCCTGGGTCTCGCGCACCTTCGGCGGCAGGGCGTCCTCGATCTCCGCCTTGGCGACCGGCCGCAGCTCGAAATTGCAGCGCAGGCAGCGCGTGAACGGTCGCGCACGCGCCGCGAGTCCGTAGCGCTCCGCCACCTCGCGCAGCTGCGCCTCGGCCTTGAGTGCATGCACGTAGCAGCCGCGCGCGATCTCGCGGCACTTGAGCAGCTCGCGGTCGCGGCTGAGCACGATGCGCCGCTCCTCGTGGGCGAGCCGGCGGATGTCCCGATCGGCGAACGCATGATCGTGCAGCGTGTCGAAGCCGAGCATCCTCAGGAAGCGCGCCAGCCCGCCGAGGTGCGCGTCGGCGAGGAAAATGGGGTCTGACCCCAATTCTTCGCCTTTCGCGAAGACCTCGACCGCGTCGCCCTCGCGCACGATGCGCTGCAGCGTCGCCCGCGCGCCGTTCACCGTGAGGCGGCCCACCTCCGTATGCGGCACGCCGAGCGCCTCGATGGCGTTCTTGAGGCTCGCCGCGCGTGCGCAGGCGTGCGTGAAGGCGACGCCGCGATGCTGCCTGGGCAGGAAATCGTGCAGTACGCCGTGAAAGCGAAAGCTCGCATCCGCCATGTCGCTTATCCTATCCGCATGAGACTCCCGCTGATTCTTCTCGCGCTCGCCGCCGCGCCGGCCGCCGCCCAGACCATCCAGTCGGAAAAGCACGCCTTCCGCGTCTTGGAGATGGTGCGCGGCCTCGAGCAACCCTGGTCGCTCGCCTTCCTGCCGGATGGACGCATGCTGGTCACGGAAAAGGCCGGCAGGCTGCGCATCGTCAAGGACGGCAAGCTCGATCCGCAGCCCGTGGCCGGGCTGCCGGCCGTGACGGTCCACGGCCAGGGCGGACTGATGGACGTCGCGCTGCACCCGCGCTTCAAGGACAACGCGCTCGTCTACTGGTCCTTCGCCGCGCGCGGCGAAGCCGGCGTGGGCACCGAGGTGGCGCGCGGCCGCCTCGCCGGCCACCGCTTGGAAGACGTGCAGGTCATCTTCCGCCAGACGCCCAAGGGCTCGACCGGCCGGCATTTCGGCTCGCGCCTGGTGTTCGACCGGGAGGGCTACCTTTACATCACGCTGGGCGACCGGGGCGAGATGGAGCGCGCGCAGCGCCCGGACGATCACGCCGGCTCGGTGATCCGCATCCACGACGACGGCAGCGTGCCGGGCGACAACCCGTTCGTGGGCAAGGTCGGCTGGCGGCTGGAGAAATACACGCTCGGCAACCGCAACCTGCAGGGCGCGGCGCTGCATCCGCAGACGGGCGAGCTGTGGACGCACGAGCACGGGCCGCAGGGCGGCGACGAGGTGAACGTGATCCGCGCGGGAGCCAACTACGGCTGGCCGGTGATCACCTACGGCGTGAACTACGGCATCGGCACGAAGATCGGCGAAGGCACGCACAAGGCGGGGATGGAGCAGCCGCTGCACAAGTGGGTGCCGTCGATCGCGCCCTCGGGCATGACCTTCTACACGGGGGACGGATTCCCCAACTGGCGCGGCAACCTGTTCGTCGGCGCGCTCAAGGGCGAGATGCTCGTGCGCCTCGAGCTCGACGGGCAGAAGGTGGTGCGCGAGGAAAGGCTGCTGAAGGGCACGCTCGGGCGCATCCGCGACGTGCGCCAGGGGCCCGACGGCTATCTGTACCTGCTCACCGACGAGTCGCGCGCGGTGCTCGCGCGCCTCGAGCCGGCGCGCTGAGGTTACATCTTGTTACGGCTGGACATCGGCGCCTTACGCGCGGGCGCGACACTGGCGCCGTCCTCCCCACCCACCAAGAAAGGATTCGCCATGTTCGCCAACGAAGACCGTCAACCCCGCCGCCGCTTCTTCAAGCTCGCGGCCGCCACCACCGCCGTCGCCGGGCTGGGCGGCTTCGGCCTGAGCGCGCTGGCGCACGGCGGGCGCGGCTACGGCCGCGGCCCGATCGACCCGGTGCAAGCCGGGGAGCGCCTCGAGCGGATGCTGCAGCACATGTACGTCGAGATCGACGCCACCGAGGCGCAGAAGCAGAAGCTCGACCCGATCGCCAAGCAGGCGGTGCAGGACCTGCAGCCGTTGCACGCGAAGGCGCGCGAGGCGCGCCTGAAGAGCGTCGAGCTGCTCGCCGCGGACAAGATCGATCGCGGCGCCATCGAGAAGGCGCGCGTCGAGAGCATTCGCGCCGCTGACGCGACCTCCAAGCGCTTCACTCAGGCGCTCGCCGACGTCGCCGAGGTGCTGACGCCCGAGCAGCGCAAGAAGCTCGCTGCGCGCATGCAGCGGCGCGGAGGTCGCCGCGGCGGGATGATGTTCGGCTAGACGAGCCGCTGCTTGTTGAAGTAGGCCTTGCGCCAGCGGGTGACCGTCACCTTCTCGAACAGTCCCGCCTTCGTGAAGGGGTCGCCCGCGGCGAAGGCCTCGGCCTCCTTGCGGTCGTCGGTGTCCACGATGAGGATGCCGCCGTGCCCGCCGGTGCCGTCGTCGCTGGTGACAGCGCCGGCGGCGAGCAGCAGGTGCAGGTGGGCGTCGAGGTACTTCAGGTGCTCGTCGCGCACCTTGGCGCGCAGCGCGCTCGAGTTCGGCTTGTCGACGGTCTGGATGGCGTAGGGCATGTTGATCTTCCGCAATTGGAGGGTGAGGCCCTTAGTCTAGACTGGCGCGGCAGCCATGCGGCGCCTTTGCGAATCGTTCCTCTTTGCAGCCGCGGCCAGCACGGCGCACGCGGCCCCCGCCGCTCATCACCGAGGACACCGGCACCCAGGGCAAGGGCGTCTACCAGCTCGAATTCACAGTCGAGGTGCCGCGCGAGACGCGCTACGGGGCGAGCTACGACGGTACAGAAGTCTCTGGTGTCCTCAACTCCGGCGTCGCCGAAAATATCGACCTGCAGCTCGTGGTCCCCTACCTCGGCGCCTGGCTGATCGCGTCCTACGAGCCCGGGCCGATCGGCGTGCATGCGGACCTCGGCTATCGCTACCTGGACAACGTGCTCGGCCTGCGCGAGCACCTGTACCATGCTTCGGCATCGCTGCATTACCTCTACCATGACACGCTGAAGTTCGTCGCCGACACCAGCGTGGAGAACACGCTGGATCCGGGACCCACCGACTCGGTGCGTTACTCGACCCTCGGCGTGATCTGGTCCGTTGCGCCGGGCGTGGGCATCGGCTGCGGCATCAAGTACGGCCTGAGCGAGCTGGCCATCGACCGCATTTACCTGTGCGGCATGGGGTGGCGCCTGAACTAGGGCCGGTCGACGACCCTGGAGATCACCGGCCAGTAGGCATCCCCGAAACCGGCTGCCTTCGCTTCCTCGAGCACTTCGGCGAGCAACTGCGCGCCGCGCAGCCGTACGCCGGTCTCGCGCCCGAGCTCGAGCGCGTAGCCGTTGTCCTTCGCCGCGTACGCCACCGAGAACGCGCGCTCGGGATAGGCACCCAGCAGCATGGCGTTCATGCCGTGGTTGCGCAGCGCGAAGCTGTCGGCCGAGCCCTTGGAGAGCGCCTCGAACAGCAGCGCCGGCTCCACGCCCGCGCGCCGCCCAAGCGCCAGCGCCTCGGCGAGCGCGTTCACCGTCTGGAGCAGCACCATGTTGTTGAGGATCTTCACCGCCTGGCCGTTGCCGGCGCCGCCGCAGTGCGTGACGTCGCTGCCCATGCAGCGCAGCAGCGGCTCGATGCGAGCGAACACCTCGCGCGACGCACCCACGGTGATTGACAGCGTCCCCTTCTGCGCTGCTTCGCGCGTGCGCGCGATCGGCGCATCGGCGTAGTCCGTGCCGCGCGCGGCGAAGCGCCGCGCGAGCTCGCGGCTCAGTGCCACCCCGGACGTACCCAGGTCGACGAGGGTCAGGCCCTTGCGCGCCGCGGGCAGCAGCGCGCTCTCGCACAGCTGCTTGAGCTGGGCGCCTCCGGGCAGGCAGACAAAGAGCACTTCGGCCTGTGCGGCGACCTCGCCGGGCGATCCGGCGATCAGGACGCCCTGCGCGCGCAGGCGCTCGAGCGGTTCGGGTTGCGGGTCCCAGGCGATGACGCGCCAGCCGCTCTTCGCCGCGAGGTTGCGGCACATGGGCTCGCCCATGACGCCCGTGCCGATGAAGCCGAGACTCTGCGATTCGCTCATGAAGCCCCTCCGTGCGCGCAGTATAGAATCCTGCGCTTTGCGCCATCCGCCGTGAGCGACCCCGTGTTCGCCTCCAGCCAGTGGATCGGCCGGCCCCTGCGCCGGCTGGAAGACGCGCGCCTGCTCACCGGCCAGGGCCGCTTCACCGACGACGTGCGGCCCGAGGGCGCCGCGCAGGTCGCGTTCCTGCGCTCGCCGCACGCGCACGCGCGCATCGCGCGCATCGACGTTTCCGCGGCGCGCACGGCACCGGGCGTCATCGCGGTCTACACGGGCGCGGACGTCGCGGCTGACGGCCTGGGCGAAATGCCGTTCACGCGCATGCACAAGCGCGAGGACGGCTCCCCCATCGTCGCGCCGCCGCGCATGCCGCTCACCTCGGGCGAGGCGCGCTTCGTGGGCGACCCGGTGGCCATGGTGATCGCGGAAACGCGCGACCAGGCGCGCGACGCGGCCGAGCTGATCGAGGTGGACTGGGAGCCGCTCGCGGCGGTGGCGGGGGTCGAGGCGGCGGCGAAGGAAGGCAGGGTCGCCGCCTACTACCACATGGGCGACAAGGCGGCGCGCGAGGCGGCCTTCGCGGCGGCCAGGCAAGTGGTGCGCCTGAAGCTCGTCAACCAGCGCGTGGTCGCCAATCCGCTCGAGCCGCGCGCCCTCGCGGCGCAGTACGACCCGGCGAGCGGTCGCACGACGCTCTGGTGCCCCACGCAGAACGTGCACAACGTGCGTGCGCAGGTGGCGAGCGCGCTCAAGCTGAAGGAAGACGCGCTGCACATCCTTTGCACGGACGTCGGCGGCGGCTTCGGCGCGCGCGGCTACGCCTACCCCGAGCACGCGGCGCTCGCCTGGGCGGCGAAGAAGATGGGGCGAGCGCTGCGCTGGCTCGCCGACCGCTCGGAGCACTTCCTCTCCGAGGTGCACGGGCGCGACAACGTCACCGTGGCGGAGCTCGCGATCGACGCAGACCAGCGCTTCACGGCGCTGCGCATCCGCACGCTCGCCAACGTCGGCGCCTACATCTCGAGCTTCGGCTCCGCCGTGCCGGCGATGTCGGGCGCGCGCGCGCCCACCGGCGTCTACGCGATCCCGGTGCTCGAGCACGAAGTGAAGATGATGCTCACCAACACCACCCCGGTGGACGCGTATCGCGGCGCGGGCCGCCCGGAGATGGGGTACCTGATCGAGCGCCTGGTGGAGCGTGCGGCGATGGAGCTCGGCGTGGATGCGGTCGAGCTGCGCCTGAAGAACATGGTGAAGCCGGCGCAGATGCCATACGCGAACCCTGCGGCCCATACCTACGACTGCGGCGACTTCGCCAGGATGCTGCGCGGGGCGCAGGCGGCCACGGACTGGAACGGCTACCTCGCGCGCAAGACGGCGGCCGAAAAGAAGGGCTTGCGCTACGGGCGCGGGCTCGCCTGCTACGTGGAGATCACGGGCAGCGCCAAGCTGAACGAGACCGTGCACGTCGCGGCTGTGGCCGACGGCTCGGTCACGGTGCACTCGGGCACGCAGGCGATCGGGCAGGGCCTGTGGACGTCGTACGCGCAGCTGGTCGCCGAGAAGCTCGGCATCGACCCGCAAGTGGTGCGCGTAGTGCAGGGCGACAGCGACTTGCCGAAGACGGGCGGCGGCGCGGGCGGCTCGCGCGGGCTGCAGGTCGGCGGCAGCGCCGCGATGGCCGGGGCCGTCGCGCTCATCGAGACGGCGCGCCCGCTCGCCGCGCAGGCACTCGAGGCGGCCGCCGCGGACCTGGAGTACGGCGAGGGGCGCTTTCGCATCGCCGGCACCGATCGCGGCATCGGCCTATTCGAGCTCGCTGGCAAGCAGCCGGAGCGCCGCATCGTCTGCGAGCACACGGAAACGGTGAAAGGACAGACCTGGCCGAACGGCTGCCAGGTGGCCGAAGTGGAGCTGGATCCGGAGACGGGGGCGGTGCGCGTCGCGCGCCACTGCGCGGTGGACGACATCGGTCGCGTGATCAATCCCCTCACCGCCGAGTCGCAGGTGCACGGCGGCATCGCGCAGGGGCTCGGCCAGGCGCTGTTCGAGCATTCGCGGTACGACGAATCGGGGCAGCTCCTGACCGGCTCGTTCATGGACTACGCCATGCCGCGCGCGGGCGACCTGCCGGACCTGGTGACGCAGTTCGACGAGTCGGTGCCCACGCAGATGAACCCGCTCGGCGCCAAGGGCGCGGGCGAGGCGGGCTGCCACGGCGCGACGCCGGCGATCGTCAACGCCGTGATCGACGCGCTCGGCGCGAAGGAAATCGACATGCCGCTCACGCCGGAAAAGGTGTGGCGCGCCCTGCAGAGGAAGTAATGGCCCAATACGTCTACACCATGCGCCGGGTGGCGAAGATCGTGCCGCCGAAGCGCGAGATCCTGAAGAACATCTCGCTCAACTTCTTCCCGGGCGCCAAGATCGGCGTGCTCGGCCTCAACGGCTCGGGCAAGTCGAGCCTGCTGAAGATCATGGCGGGCGAAGACACCAATTACGAGGGCGAAGTGGTGCGCATGCCCAACATCAAGGTGGGATTCCTGCCGCAGGAACCGGCGCTCGACCCGCACAAGACGGTGCGCGAAGTGGTGGAGGAGAGCCAGGGCGACCTCGCGGCGGCGAAGAAGCGGCTGGACGCGGTGTATGCCGCCTACGCCGAGCCCGACGCCGACTTCGACAAGCTCGCCGCCGAGCAGGCGCAGCTCGAGGCCATCGTCAACGCGGGCGGCGGCGGACAGGAGCTCGAGATCGCGGCGGACGCGCTGCGCCTGCCGCCGTGGGAGCAGAAGATCGAGGTGCTCTCGGGCGGCGAGCGGCGGCGCGTGGCGCTGTGCCGCCTGCTGCTCTCCAAGCCCGACCTGCTGCTGCTCGACGAGCCGACCAACCACCTGGATGCCGAGAGCGTGGAGTGGCTCGAGCAGTTCCTGCAGCGCTTTCCCGGCACCGTGGTGGCGGTGACGCACGACCGGTATTTCCTGGACAACGCCGCCGGCTGGATCCTGGAGCTCGACCGCGGACGCGGCATTCCCTGGGAGGGCAACTACTCCTCCTGGCTCGAGCAGAAGGAAAAGCGGCTGGAAGTCGAGCAGAGCCAGGAGGAGGCGCGCATCAAGAGCATGAAGGCGGAGCTCGAGTGGGTGCGGCAGAACCCGAAAGGGCGGCAGGCGAAATCGAAGGCGCGCCTGGCCCGGTTCGAGGAGCTCTCGCAGTACGAGCACCAGCAGAGGAACGAGACGCAGGAGATCTTCATCCCGGTCGCCGAGCGCCTGGGGAACGAAGTCATCGAGTTCAAGGACGTCTCCAAGGGCTACGGCGAGCGCCTGCTGCTGGACAAGCTCTCCTTCAAGGTGCCGCCCGGCGCGATTGTCGGCATCATCGGCCCGAACGGCGCGGGCAAGTCCACGATCTTCCGCATGATCACCGGCAAGGAAAAGCCCGACTCCGGCAGGGTGACGATCGGCAAGACGGTGAAGCTCGCGCACGTTGACCAGTCGCGCGACGCGCTGCAGGGCGACAAGAGCGTGTTCGAGGACATCTCGGGCGGCCAGGACAACATCGTCGTCGGCAAGTTCAGCATGCCGGCCCGGTCATATCTCGCGCGCTTCAACTTCCGCGGCGCCGACCAGCAGAAGCTGGTCGGCCAGCTCTCGGGCGGCGAGCGCGGGAGGCTGCATATCGCCAAGATGCTGGTCTCGGGCGGCAATGTGCTGCTGCTCGACGAGCCCTCGAACGACCTCGACGTCGAGACCTTGCGCGCGCTCGAGGAAGCGCTGCTGGAATTCGCCGGCAGCGTGCTCGTCATCTCGCACGACCGCTGGTTCCTCGACCGCATCGCCACGCACATCCTCGCCGCCGAGGGCGAGTCGCAGTGGGTGTTCTTCGACGGCAACTACCAGGAGTACGAGGCCGACAAGAAGAAGCGCCTCGGCGAGGAAGCCGCGCGCCCGCACCGCATCCGCTTCAAGCCGCTGAAGAAATAGCGTGGGCGCGGGCCGCTTCCCCGAGCTGCCCCCGAGCCTGCCGCGGCGTGGCAATGCGCTGTCCAAGGCTTGCGCGCGCGCGCTGCTCGCCCTGTTCGGCTGGCGCGTCGACGGCTCGCTTCCCGACCGCCCGAAGCTGGTCGCCATCGTCGCGCCGCACACCTCGAACTGGGACTTCGTGCTCGGCATCGCCGTGGTCTACGCGCTCGGGCTGCGCGTGAGGTTCCTGGGCAAGCACACGCTGTTCCGGCCGCCGCTCGGCTGGCTGATGCGCTGGCTGGGCGGTACGCCGGTGGTGCGCGAGACGCCGCAGGGCGCGGTGACCGATGCTGCCGACATGATCGCGCGCGAGGAGAAGGTGCTGCTCGGCATCGCGCCGCAGGGCACGCGCCGGAGCAGCGCCGGATGGCGCAGCGGCTTCTACAACATCGCGCTGGCCGCGAAGGTGCCGATCCTGCCCGTGGCTTTCGACGGCGAGCGCAAGTCGGTGCGGCTCTTCGCGCCGTTCGTGCCGGGCGGCGACTACGCGGCCGACCTGCCGAAGCTGCAGGCGCTGTACGAGGGGGTGCGCGGGCTGAAGCGCTGAGCTCAGTCCTGCGGCGGGGCGCGACGCGACAGATGCGCCCAGATGCCGGCCGCGACCAGGGCTAGGGTGAGGCACAGGATCGCCAGCGACACGGGCCGGTCCACGAAGATGGCGAGCGAGCCGCGCGAGATGGTGAGCGACTGGCGCAGCGACTGCTCGGCGAGCGGCCCGAGCACCAGCGCCAGCACCAGCGCCGCGGGCGAGAAGCCGTGCAACTTCATGAAGAAGCCGGCGAGCCCCGCGCCGAACATCAGCCAGGTCTCGACGATGCTGCCGTTCACGCTGTAGGTGCCGATGGTGCAGACGAGGATCACCGCCGGCGCGAGCAGGCGGTAGGGCAGCTTGATCATCTGCACGAACAGCGGAATCGCGAAGATGTTGAGCGCGAGCAGCGCCATGTTGCCGAGGTACATGCTGGCGATCAGCCCCCAGGCGAACTCGGGCTTCTGCGCCATGAGCAGCGGCCCCGGCGTCAGGCCCCAGAGCACGAACGCGGCGAGCAGCACCGCGGTCGAAGCCGAACCCGGGATGCCGAGCGTGAGCAGGGGCACCATCGCGCCGGAGGAGGCGGCATTGTTCGCCGACTCCGGCCCGACCAGGCCGGCCATGGCCCCCTTGCCGAACTTCTGCGGCGTGCGCGATACCGACTTCTCGATCGAGTAGGACATCAGCGAGGCGACCGTCGCGCCCGCGCCGGGCAGCACGCCGACCACGAAGCCGAGCAGCGAGCCGCGCGCCAGCGCGCCGTTCGACTCGGCGTAGTCGCGGCGCGTCGGCCAGAAGCGCCTCTCCTTCTGGTACTGCACGATGCCGCCGGAGCCCGAGACGTGCAGCCCGCTGTACAGCGCGTAGTACAGCTCGCCCAGGCCGAACAGGCCGATCGCCACCGGGATGAAGTCGATGCCGCCGATCAGCTCGGCCGAGCCGAAGGTGAAGCGGCTGTTGCCGGTTTCCAGGTCCACGCCCACGGTACCGAGCGCGAAGCCGATCAGCGCCGAGATGAGCCCCAGGCGCCAGTGGCCGCCGATCATGACGACCAGCGTCGACAGGCCCATGACGACGAGCAGGAAGAACTCGGGCGGGCCGAAGCTGCGCGCGAGCAGGGCGAAAGGCGGGGCGAGCAGCGTGATCAGCACGACGCCCAGCGTGCCGCCGACGAAAGACGCCACCGCCTGCATGACGAGCGCCGGGCCGGCGCGTCCCTGCTGCGCGAGCGGATAGCCGTCGAAGGTGCTCGCCACCGAGGAGGACTCGCCCGGCGTGTTGAGCAGGATCGAGGTGATGGTGCCGCCGTACTGGGAGCCGTAGTAGATGGCGGCGAGCATGATGACGGCGCTGGCGGGATTCATGCCGAAGGTCACCGGCAGCAGGATGGCGAGTGCCGCCGAGGGGCCGAAGCCGGGGATGATGCCCACCACCATGCCGATCATCACGCCGGCGAACAGATAGACGAGGTTGAGCGGCGACACCGCCACCGAGAAGCCGAGCAGCAGGTTGGCGAACAGGTCCATCAGAAGCCCAGCGGGCCGCGCGGCACGGAGGCGCCCAGCCAGACGCGGAACAGCAGGTAGATCGCGAGCGGCAGCAGCACGGCGAGCAGCGCGTTCTGCCAGTGGCGGCGGCGATTGAAGTAGGCAAGCGCCGCGGCCAGGTACGCGGCCATGGCGAGCAGGCCGCCGAGCGGCTCGAGCGCCGCGACGAACAGCCCGGAAAGCAGCGCCAGGGCGGCGGCAGCGCGCCAGTGCACGGACGGCCGCTCGCGCGCCCCGCCTGCCAGCTCCGCGCCGAGGCTCCAGGCGCACAGCACCATCAGCGCGACGCCGATGATGCGCGGGAAGAACGCCGGCCCGAGCCGCCCCGCCGAGGACAGCCACGCCAGCTCGGCGAACGCGAGCCAGGTGTAGCCGCCGGCGAGCAGCAGCACGCCGGCGAGGAACCCCGCGCGCATGGCGTGGCGGCGCCGGCTGCTACTTGATGGCGCCGGACTTCTTCAGGATGTCGCCGAAGACGCCCTGGGTCTTCTGCAGGAAGGCGCGGAACTCCTCGCCGTACAGCACGTGCTCGGTGAGCAGCTGCTTGTCGATATACGCCTTCCACTCCGGCGTGGCCACGACCTTCTTCATGGTGCCGATCCACCATTCCTGGGCCTCTTTCGGCACGTCGGGCGGCAGCACCAGCCCGCGCGGCAGCGAGATGCCGATCTCGTAGCCGAGCTCGCCGAACGTCGGCACCTTGCCGAGCGCCGCGGGCGTCGACTTGCCGCTGAAGGCGAGGGCGCGCATGTCGCCCGACTGCAGCAGGCCGAGCACTTCGCCCGGGTTGGACATCGCTGCATCGAGCGCGCCCGACAGCAGCGCCGTGATCAGCTCACCCTGCTTGTTGAACGAGACGTAGCTGAAGGTGAAGCCGGCCTTCTCCGAGACGAGCTTGGGCACGATGAAGTCGATGTTGACCGCGCCGATGCCGCCGATCGAGGGCGGCTTGGCCTTGGCGGCGGCGATGAACTCCTGCAGCGTCTTCGCCTGCGAGTTCTTGTTCACCACCAGCAGCATGTCGTCCGCCGCGAGCAGCGCGACCGGCGTGAAACTGCCGGGCTGCCACGGCGTGTTGGCCTGCAGCGGCGTGGTGATGAAGCTGCCGCTGGTGCTGGTGATGTGGTACGGGTTGCCCTTCTGCGCGAACACGTAGCCCCAGCCCTTGGCGCCGCTGCCCCCGGGGCGGTTCTCGGCGACGATGTTCTCCGGGTAGAGCTTGTACTTCTCCAGGATCGAGATCAGGGTGCGCGACATGATGTCGTTCCCGCCCCCGGGCCCGAAGGCAATGGTCCAGTCCAGGCGCTTGGACGGGTAGGGCTGCGCGCTCGCGGGTGCCGCGGCGAGCGCGGCGGCGGCCAGGCCGAGCGCGGCCGCCCATTTCGACAGGGTCATGGTAGTCCTCCTCCTCGTACGATAGTCTCCCATAACTGCCAACGGAAAAGGTGGAACGGGAGAGTCGCATGGGCGCGAACGACGCCGGACAGGACCTGCTGTACGAAGTGCGCGACGGGATCGCCCGGGTGACGTTCAACCGCCCGCAGGCGCGCAACGCCCTCACCTTCGCCATGTACGACCGGCTGGCCGAAGTCTGCGAGATCGCCAACCGGGACCGCTCCATCAAGGCGATGCTGCTCACGGGCGCCGGGGAAAAGGCGTTCGCCGCGGGCACCGACATCTCCCAGTTCCGCGCCTTCGACAAGCCCCAGGACGCGCTGGACTATGAGGCGCGCATCGACCGGGTGCTCGGGGCGCTGGAGCGTTGCCGGGTACCCACGGTGGCGGCCCTGCGCGGCGCGTGCACCGGCGGTGGCGCAGGCATCGCGGTGTGCTGCGACCTGCGCATCGCCTCCAGGACGCTGCGCATGGGCTTTCCGGTCGCGCGCACGCTCGGCAACACGCTGTCCGGCGGCAACTATGCGCGGCTCGCCGCGCTCGTCGGCCCGGCGCGGGTCAAGGACATGATCTTCCGCGCCCGGCTGATCGAGGCCGAGGAAGCGCTCGCCATCGGCCTGGTCACCGAGGTCGTGGACGATGCCCAGGTCCTCGCGCGCGCCGAGGAAGTGACGGCGCTGGTGGCGAGCCACGCGCCGCTCACGCTGCAGGCCGCCAAGGAAGCGCTGCTGCGACTGCGGCCGGCCCTGCCACCCGGCGCCGGCGACGACCTGATCCTGAAGTGCTACATGAGCCGGGACTTCCGCGAAGGCATGGAGGCGTTCCTCAGCAAGCGCGCGCCCGCCTGGAAGGGCGAGTAGGGAGCGACGATGACCGCGGTGTTCAAGTACGTGCTGCCCGTCGAGCAGACTCACTGGAAGTTCCAGGGCGCCTCGGAAACGGCGTTCACCTGGAACTACGATACGCAGAGCGAAGAGCTGCTGCGCCTGTACGCCAAGGGCAAGCAGCAGCAATGGGACGCGGAAAAGCGCATCGACTGGTCGCTCGAGGTCGATCCCGACGACCCGATGCAGATCGTCGAGGAGATGATGCCGCTGTACGGCACGCCGCTCTATGAGCGGCTCTCCGATCGGCACAAGTCGGACCTGCGCTACCACAGCCAGGTGCACAACCTGTCGCAGTTCCTGCACGGCGAGCAGGGCGCGCTGGTGTGCGCGGCGCGCATCGTGCAGGACGTGCCGACGCTGGAATCCAAGTTCTACGCCGCCACGCAGGTGATGGACGAGGCGCGCCACGTCGAAGCCTACCGGCGGCTGCTGAAGGACAAGTTCCGCTTTGCCTACCCGATCTCGCCGCCGCTGCAGCGCCTGCTCGAGCAGGCGCTGACCGACAAGCGCTGGGATTTCACCTACCTCGGCATGCAGGTGCTGATCGAGGGGCTGGCGCTCGCCGCGTTCCAGAGGATCCGCGACTACGCCAAGAACGCGCTCTGCCAGGCGGTCAACGCCTACGTCATGCAGGACGAGGCGCGCCACGTGGCCTTCGGGCGCCTCGCGCTGCGCGACTACTACCCGCAGCTCACCGAGTCCGAGCGGCGCGAGCGCGAGGAGTTCGTCATCGAGGGCTCGTACTTCCTGCGCGACCGGCTGAACTCCGCCGAGATGTGGGAGGCGATCGGCATCGACCCGAAGGACGCCATGGCGGCGCACGCGGCCTCCGAGGGGCAGATCCGCTTCCGCAAGCGCCTGTTCAGCCGCATCGTGCCCACGGTGAAGGACATCGGCCTGTGGAGCGAGCGCGTGCAGGCCGCGTACGCCGACATGGGCGTGCTGCACTACGGCGAGCGCAACGCCCAGGAGATGCTCGACAACGACGCGAACGTCGCCGCCGAGTTCGACAGGCTGCTCGCCGCGCGCGCTAGCGCGCCAGCGTGATGACCGCGATGCCGGCGGCGAGGAACGCCATGCCGGCCATCTCCAGGCGCGTCATGCGCTCGCGAAACAGCTTTCGCGACACGGCGTAGCTGAACACCATCTCCACCAGCCCGAGCGTGCGCACGTGCGCCGCGGGCTGCAGCGCGAAGGCGCTGAACCAGCCGGCCGACGCGGCGGCGCCCATGAAGCCGGCGAACAGCGACGGCCGCCACAGGCGGAACGTGGCCCCGACCACGCGCGCATCGCGCCACAGCAGCCAGCCGCCGAGCAGCAGCGTCTGGATGAGCTGCGCGGCGGCGAGCGACGCCGCCGCCGCCATCAGGAACGAGCCTTCCAGCGCGAGCGCCGCGCCGCGATAGCCGATGGCGGCGAACGCGAATCCGGCGCCCGAGGCGAGCCCGAGCAGCGCGGGGCGCGTGCCGAGCCCGGTGAGCAGCGCCGCCAGGGGCCGTTGCGGATCCGCGGGCGAGAGCAGCAGCACGCCGAGCGTGCCGCAGGCCACCGCGAGCATCGCCGGCGGGGACAGCGGATCGCCGAGGAACGCAAGCCCGAACACCGCGATCTGCAGCAGCTCGGTCTTGGAGTAGGCCACGCCGAGCGCGAAGCTGCGCGCCTCCATCGCAGCCAGCAGGAACGCGGTGGCGGCGATCTGCGCCACCGCGCCGAGCGTCACCCAGCCGAGGAACGCCCAGCTGGGCGCCGGCAGCGGCTCAGCGCGCCATGCGTGGACGATCGCCAGCCATGCCAGCGCGAAAGGCAGGCCGTACAGGAACCGCACCAGCGTGGCGCCCAGCGTCCCGAGCGAAGCCGTAAGGCTGCGCTGGGCGGTATTGCGCAGCGTCTGGGCGAACGCGGCCCACACGGTCAGCGCGATCCACAGGCCGGGCATCGCGTCCATGCCCGCGATCATAGGGGACGGCGGCGGGCGGCCGACGCTGCGGCTGCGAACCAGCGTCCCGCTGCGGCGCGCTCGCGCGCCGGGCAGGCGGCATGGCGGAGCCGGGGCGATCGTTGCGCGGCGCGGGTGCCGAGACTTGCGGGCGACTCGGTACATGCCCTGCGGCTGGCGGGCGCGGCACATAGCCGAATCGCTTCTGCGCCTCCCGGTGGCGATAGCCGACGTTGCGCCGGTGCGCCGGGTCGTGCTGCCATTTGCCGAGCTGGACCGGCTTGTACGCTTGCGTGTAGCTGCGCGGCTTGTAGAACTGTCCCGGCGAATGCACGACGTGGACGTGGCGGTACGGCCAGTTCACGCTGGCGTAGAAGAATCCGGTGGTGACCCCGACGCCCACACCCCACCAGAAGCCCGGCCGGACCACGGCGTAGCCGGGCCATGGCGCCCAGACGACCGGCGGGTACGCCGGCCACCACCATCCGCCATACACCACCCAGGGATCGTAGTAGGGCACGTAGACGACGCGCGGATCGGCGTACTCGATGACCACGGTGCTCCCGTCCTCCACGACGCGCACGCGCTCGTCGGTCTGCAGATGACCTCCGGCTTTCGCGGATTGCCGCAGGCGCTGCACGGCGTCCATGACCTCGCCTTCCTGCGCGAGGAACGCCTCGCCGAGCTGCCGGGTCCAGTCGAGCTTCTCGTCCATGCGGGCGAGGAGCTGGGGAAAGGCGAGCAGGGACTTGACGCTCGGGTCCCAGTCCCGGTCCGCGGCGGCGCGCACCGCTTCGTCGCCGGGCAGTCCGGGGTGGGCGCGCGACCAGCGCGCCGCCTGCACGACTTCCAGCGGGTAGGTCGCGGCCATGAGCACCTGGGACAGCAGGGAATCCGGATACAGCGCGACCGGAGCGAGCATCTGCTCGAGCTCTGCCTGCGAGAAGGCCGCGCGCTCTTCCGCGCGGGCCGCGGGCAGGGCGAAGACGAGTGCTGCGAGCAGGACGATGAGCTTGCGCATGGGCTGCCTCCGCCCACCTTATAGCCCCGGGACCCGCGCGCAGTCGCCCGAAAACCCGCCCGAATTGCAACAGAATGTTTCTGGCGCTGCCCCTGCTAGTCGGGCGTGGTGCTGCGCGCCGGCAGCGGGAGGGCTCCCGACAGCTCGTCCAGCGTCGCGCCAAGGCCACGCTCCGCGCCGCCCGCTGCGCTCGCGGCCTGCGTGCCCTTCTTCGGCCGGCCCGGGCGGTAGAACAGGTGGAACGGCTTTACCGGCGGGACGACGGGCGGCTTCTCGAGGAAGCGGCAATCCGATTCGGTGGGCATGCTCGCCATGGCGCCGATGCGCTTGCGACCGAGAAACACCGTGTAGCGCAGCATCTGCGCCGAGCCGGCAATGGGTTGGGCGACGATCTCGTAGGCGCCGACCATGAAGCGCCTTTGCTGCGGGAGGTCTCTGCGGGGCTTGGCCATCACTCTACCTTATACAGCAAGCTCAGCCTCTGCGCCGCCGCCGCGTGCGCAGCAGCAGCCAGCCGCCAAGCATGCCGCCCAGGTGCGCGAAATGCGCGATGCCGGAGGCGGTGCCGGTCACCCCGAAGTACAGCTCGATCGCCGCGAACAGCATGACGAACACGCGTGCCGGCAGCGGGATCGGCGGAAAGAGCAGGATCACGGTGCGGCGCGGGAAATACACGCCATAGGCGAGCAGCAGGCCGTAGACGCCGCCCGAGGCGCCGACCGTGGGAAACGCGGGCGCGCCCATCCAGCTCGTGACCGCCAGGTGCGAGAGCGCCGCGGTGATCACGCAGACGAGGTAGTACTGCAGGTACCAGGCCGAGCCGAACAGGCGCTCCACGTCGCGTCCGAACGTGTACAGCGCGAGCATGTTGAAGCCGATATGCAGCAGGCTGCCGTGCAGGAAGGCGTAGGTGACGAGCTGCCAGGGCTCGAAACCCGGGCCGCTGCGCGGACCGCTGGCGGGCGGCCACAGGGCGAATTCCGCGAGCAGCGGCACGCCGGCGAGCTGCAGCACGAACACGAGGATGTTGGCGCCGAGCAGCGCGCCGGTCACCGGCGGCATCGCTACCGCTCCACCGGCGTGGGCGCCGGCAGCGGCAGGCCGCGGCGCGCAAGCTCGGCGCGCACGCGCTCCGGGTAATCGGTGATCAGGCCGTCCACGCCCAGGTCGAGGAAGCGCTCGATGTAGCCGGGCTCGTTCACGGTCCAGGGAACCACCTTTAGCTCGAGCTTGCGCGCCTCGATGAGCGCGGCCGAGTCCAGCTCCTCGAAGTTGGGCGACCAGGTCTTCCCACCGGCTGCATGCACCGCCGCGGGCTGCGAGGCCTTGCCGCGGCGCCGGCCCGTCAGGTACACCGTGGCGATCTCCGGCGCGATGCGCTCGACCTCCTGCAGCGTGCGCCAGTCGAAGGACTGGATGCTCGCGCGTGCGGCGACGCTGGCGGCGCGGATCCCCTTGACCACGGCGCGCGCGAAGGGCACGGGCGCGAGGGTCTCCTCGGGCGCGGCGGGCGAGATCTTGGTCTCGATGTTGAAGCGCACTTGCGCGTTGCCCGCCTTGCGCACCAGCGCGAACAGCTCCGCGAGGCGCGGAATGCGTGCGCCATCCGCGGGCTTCTGCTCGGGGTACAGGGCTGCGTATGTGCTGCCCGGGCGCAGGCGGCCCACGTCGTAGCGCCGCAGCTCGTCGTAGGTGAGGCTGCGCAGCAGCGGTCCCGGCGCCTCGATCCAGCGGCCGTCGGGCCCGCGCGCGATGTCCGGGTTGAGCCGGCGGTCGTGGTGGATGACGACCACGCCGTCGCGCGTCACGCCGACGTCCAGCTCGAGCGTGTCCACGCCGGCGGCGAGCGCGGCGGCAAATCCCTGCAGCGTGTTCTCGGGCGCCACGCCGCGCGCGCCGCGGTGGCCCTGGAGGTCGAAGGCGCCGGCGAACACCGGGATAAACAGGGCGGCGATTGCCCACCAACGCGACATGGCCCGATACTACGCGAGCCATGCGCGCCGACCTCCGGCCGTTTCGAATCGCGGTGCCGGAAGGCGCACTTTCCGAGCTGAAAGAACGCCTTGCGCGCACGCGCTGGCCCGACGAACCGCCGATCGCTCCTTGGGCCACGGGCACCAGCGTCGCTTACGCGCGCGAGCTGTGCGCGTACTGGCACGATGCCTTCGACTGGCGCGCCTGGGAGGCGCGGCTGAACGCCTTTGCGCAGTTCAAGGTCGCGCTGCACGGCATCGATCTGCACTTCATCCATGTGCGCTCGCCCAACCCCGATGCCGTGCCGCTGCTCCTGTCGCACGGCTGGCCCGGCTCGGTCCTGGAGTTCCACAAGCTGATCCCGCTGCTCGCGCCGCACTTTCACGTCGTCGCGCCCTCGCTGCCGGGGTACACACTGTCCTTCGCCCCCGGGCAGCCGCGCTTCGGCACGCAGGAAATCGCCGCCTGCTTCGCGGACCTCATGGCTTGGCTCGGCTATGCGCGCTTCGGCGCCCAGGGCGGAGACTGGGGCGGCTTCATCAGCTCGGTGCTCGGCCACCGCTATCCGGAGCGCCTCGTCGGCATCCACCTCAACCTGCTGGCGCTGCCGCGCGAGCCGAAGATCGCCGCGCCTACGCAGGCGGAAGCCGCGTACCTGAAGGACCTGCGGCATTTCGCGCGCGAGGAGACGGGCTACCAGTGGATCCAGGGCACCAAGCCGCAGACGCTCGCCTTCGCGCTCACCGACTCCCCGGCCGGGCTCGCCGCCTGGATCGCGGAGAAGTTCCGCGGCTGGAGCGACTGCGGCGGCGCGATCGAGAACGCGATCTCGCGCGACGAGCTGCTCGCCAACGTGTCCCTGTACTGGTTCACCGGCGCGATCGGCTCGTCGTTCTGGCCCTACTATGCGCGCCGCCACGGCCCTTGGCCGATTCCCGAGGGCGAGAAGGTGCGCGTGCCGACGGGCTACGCCGCCTTCCCGAAGGAAATCGTGCGCCCGCCGCGCTCGCAGGCCGAAACCATGTACGCGGACCTGCGCCGCTGGACGGACATGCCGCGCGGCGGTCACTTCGCCGCGCTGGAGCAGCCGGCGCTGCTCGCCGAAGACGTGATCGCCTTCTTCGCCGGGTTGCGCGCGTGAGCGCGCGCTTCCTGCAGCGCATCGCCTCGGCGGAGTCGCCCGGGTTGCTGGTCAAGAGCTGGATGTTCTGCCTGGTGTACTGCGCGCTTGCCTTCTCCATCTTCTACGTGTTCGCCTTTCGCGCGCGCGACATCTTCCCGACGCTGATCGGCGGCTTCTTCGCGCTGTTCGGCGTGGTCTACGTCTGGGTCACGTTCCAGAAGACGCTCGAGTACCTCAGGTTCGGGGAGGTCTCCCTGCGTCTCGAGAGCGCGCCGGTGCTCGGCGGCGAGCTGGTGGCGCGCCTGCTGTGGCCGGCGGAAGGGGTGCGCGAGCTGCGCGTCGAGCTGAGCGCCAGCGAGTGGGCGACCGAGAAGGACTCCCGCGGCCGCGAGGTGCGCCGCGAACGCGTGCGCTGGCGCGAGGAGCGCAACATTCCGGCGGGCGGCGGCGGGCCGCTCGTGCGCATGCGCCTGCCGGATGCGCCGGAGGTGGAGCGGGGCCTGCCCTATGTGTGGAAGCTGCGCGTGCGCGCGGCGCTGCCGGGGGTGGATTTCGACCGCACCTATCCGGTCGAGGTCGGCCAGCCAGATCCGAGCCGGCCGCCGCTGCCACCGCGCGCGGAGCCCGTGCCGCGCGCCGCCCCCGCGCCCGAGCCCGAGGCGGAGTCGCGGCCGGTGGCGGCGCCGCTGCTCATCCTCGCCAACGCCGTGCCGCTCGTCGGCGTGCTCGCCTGGGACTGGCGCGTGGGCGACGTGGTGATCCTCTACTGGATCGAGAGCCTGGTGATCGGCCTGTTCAACGTGCTGCGCATCCTCGCCGCCCAGCCCGCGCGCGCGCGCGGCGGCTTCCTGTCCGGCAAGCTCGTCCTCGCCGCGTTCTTCGTCGTGCACTACGGCGGCTTTGCGCGGGACACGGCGTATTCCTCGCCGCGATATTCCCGGTGATCGGCCCCGGCGGCGCGAAGCTCGACATCGACGGCGTGGTGCTGGACATGCTGCGCGAGCCCGGATTGCTCGCGGCGGTGGCCGCGCTCGTCGCGAGCCACGGCTACTCGTTCGTGCGCAACTATCTCGGGCGCGAGGAGTACCGGCGCGTGAACCTGCAACGGCTCATGATGCGGCCCTACGGCCGCATCGTCGTCGTGCACCTGTTCGTGATCCTCGGCGGCCTGCTGGTGCAGGGCGTGAAGGCGCAGGCGCCGGCGCTCGTGCTGTTCGTCGTGCTGAAGACGGCGATCGACCTCGGCATGCACCGCCGCGAGCGCAGCCTGCTCGCTAGGCAGCCAGCGGCTCGATGAGGTCCGCGCCTTCGTGGCGCGCGTTGTTGACGCGCTTGCTCACCGCGTAGTGCGTGAATACGCGCGCCAGCGCGTGCTCGCGCGCGAACCGCGAGGCGTCCGCAAGATCCGGGTCGAGCCAGGCGGCGAACGCCTCGTCGGGCAGCACCACGGGCATGCGGTCGTGCACCTCGGCCGCCGGCCCTTCGGCGGCCTTGGTGAGGATGGCGCAGCTCCAGTGCTCCTGCCACACCGCCAGCAGCCCCGCGAAGCAGAACGGCCGGCCGTCCGCGCGGCGGATATGGTGGGGCTGCTTGCCGCCGGCGAGCGCCTGCCATTCGTACCAGCCTTCCGCGGGCAGCAGGCAGCGCGAGCGGCGCAGCGGGTCGCGCCACATCGGCTTGCCTGCGGCCTCCTCGAGGCGCGCGTTGATGGTGTGCGTGGGGGGCGCGTCCTTCTTCCACCAGTGCGGGATCAGGCCCCAGCGCGCGGCCTGCAGCACTAGCGCCTCGCCGTCCCGGCGCAGGACGGGAACCTCGGAGGTGGGCTGGACGTTGAAGCGGCGCGGAAAAGGGTTGCTGCTCGTGCGATCGATCTGCCAGGCGCGCTCGATCGCCGACTGGTCGGGGCTCACGTACCGGCCGCACATGAGCGTCAGTCCCGCATGCGGCCGAGAGCGCTGGCGCTCTGCTGCAGCGGCGCAACCTTCAGAACGTCAGGCGCGCGCCGACGGAGTACAGGTAATAGCCGTCCTGGAACTCGATGTTGCCGACGTTGTGGTGCACGCTGCCGATATGCTCGTACTCCAGGAGGAGCGAGAGGCTCTGGGTCATGCGCATGTTCAAGCCGATGCCCCACATGCCCGACAAGTCCTTGGTCTCGGTGTCCACGAACGGCATCGTGCCGCACGAAAGCTTGCAGTCGTACTGCGCATTCGTGAACGCGACCCCGGCGCGCGCCACGAAGTCAAAGCCGCGCCACATCTCGACCTGGTACACCCCGGCGACGACAATGGCGGAGGTCTCCAGCACGTCCTGCACCTGGCCGCCGGCATTTTCGATCTCGTACTTGCCGAGATAGTAGTAGCCGAACTCCAACCCCCAGTTGCCGCGCAAATAGCCCGCGTACACCTTGCCGCCGTTGGGCGTAGACTCATCGTACACGCCGCCGGTGATCGACTCCATCGAGCGCGACGCATCGGATGTGACCGCAGCGCCAGAGATGCCCATGTAGAAGCGTCCAGGGGCCTCCTGCGCGCGTGCGGGCAGTGCTGCCAGCGCCGCTGCCAGCGCGGCCGTCAACGCGAGTCCCCACTTATTGTTCATTGTTCCTCCCTGCGGATAGTCGCCGGACCAATCATGGCAGGCATTATGCACAAATGGCGCAGCTCGCGCTGCGCAGGGGGCCGAGGCGCCGGGGAACCCCTTCGGCCGACGGGCTGTCGAAGCCGCATCCGAAAAATTCGCTGGAGACGGACATGACACTGAATCGCATCGCGGCCACGCTGGCCGCCACGGGAGTTCTCGTCCTCGCGGGACTGGCGGTGAGCCACACTGCAGGCTTACAGCCCGCCCAGGCGGCGCCGGCGCCGGCCACCGCCGCTGCCACCACGCGTGTGTCGGCGCTGCCCGACTTCGCCGCCATCGTGCGCCAGTACGGCCCGGCGGTCGTCAACATCGCCACCTCCGGCACCCGCCAGACGGCCGGCGCCCAGGTGCCGTTGCCCGATTTCTTCCGCGGCCTGCCGTTCCGCTTCCAGGCGCCGCAGGGCGAGGTGCCGGTGCAGGGGCAGGGCTCGGGCTTCATCGTCGACGCCGACGGCATCGTGCTCACCAACGCGCACGTGGTGCAGAACGCCACCGAGGTGACGGTCAAGCTCACCGACCGGCGCGAGTTCCGTGCCAAGGTGCTCGGCACCGACCCCGCCACCGACGTCGCGGTGCTGCGCATCGAGGCGAAGAACCTGCCCGCCGTGCGGCTCGGCGAGCCCGACCGCGCGCAGGTCGGCGACTGGGTGGTGGCCATCGGCTCGCCGTTCGGCTTCGAGAACAGCGTCACCGCCGGCATCGTCTCGGCCAAGAGCCGCTCGCTGCCCGGCGACACCTATGTGCCCTTCATCCAGACGGACGTGGCGGTCAACCCGGGCAACTCGGGCGGGCCGCTGTTCAACCTCGCGGGCGAGGTGATCGGCATCAACTCGCAGATCTACAGCCGTTCCGGGGGCTACCAGGGCCTGTCGTTCGCCATCCCGATCGACGTGGCGCTGCGCGTCAAGGACCAGATCGTCGCCACCGGGCACGCGTCGCACGCGCGCCTCGGCGTGAATGTGCAGACCATGAACCAGGCGCTCGCAGAGTCCTTCGGCCTGGAGCGGCCGGAGGGCGCGCTGGTCGCTGCGGTGGCGCCGGGCAGCGCAGCCGACAAGGCGGGCCTGCAGCCGGGCGACGTGGTGCTGAAGTTCAACGGTCGTGCCGTAGGCGACTCGGGCGAGCTGGCGGCCATGGTCGGCGAGTCCAGCCCGGGCGCGCAGGCGCGCCTCGAGGTGTGGCGCAAGGGCGGCAAGCGCGAGCTGCTGGCCATCCTCGGGAGCTCGAGCGACGACAAGGCGCAGAAGGCCAACGCCGAGGAGAGCGCCGACCAGGGGCGGCTCGGGCTCGCGGTGCGCCCGCTTACGCCGCAGGAGAGCGACGCCGCCCACGTGCCCGGCGGGCTCCTGGTCGAGGGCGTGAACGGGCCTGCGGCGCGCGCGGGCGTCGCGCCGGGCGACATCGTGCTGCAGGCCGCGGGCAAGCCGGTGCGCAGCGTCGAGGACCTGCGCGCGGCGGCAACAGCAGGCAAGACCGTGGCGCTGCTGGTGCAGCGCGGCGAGCGCCGGCTGTTCGTCCCGCTGCAGGCGGGCTAGGCCGGGCGGCGTCGGCCCTCGTACCAGCGCGACATCGCCTCCATCGCCAGCCAGGAGGCCGCGGCCGCGGCGAGCAGCGCGCCGCGCGCCGCATCCCAGCCAAAGGCGTCCACGATCAGCGCGAACAGCGTGGGCGAGGCGGCATTGACAATCAGGATGGGCGTGGCGAGCAGCCCGAGCACGGCACCGTAGCCGGTCGCGCCGAACAGCGCGAGCGGCACCGCGCCGCGCACGATGGTGATCACGCCCTGCGAGGCGCCCATCAGCAGCGTGAAGGCGACCACCGCCTGCAGGTTGCCGCCCGAGAGCAGCAGCACGAGGAACGACGCGGGCAGCACGCCGATGGCGATGCGCCCCACGGTCATGGCGTGCAGGTTGCGCCCGAACACGATCTCCACCACGCGCCCGCCGAACTGCGCGAAGCCCTTCATCGAGGCGACCCAGACGGCCGCGGCGACGGCGAGGCCCGAAGCTTCCAGCAGCGGCACGAGCTGCACCGTGACCACGCCGAAGACGAAACCGTTCAGCGACATGACCAGCGCGAAGAGCGCGATGCCGACGCGGCGCATGCGCCCCTGCAGCGGCTCGCCTTCCGGCGCGGCCTTCGCCGCGGCCGGCGTGTCGGTGCCTGCGGCATGCTCGCGGCGCGCGAGGCCGAGCCAGTTGAGCGGCAGGCAGATCGCCAGGTTGATCGCCGCGAACCAGGCGAGCGTGGCGCGCCAGCCGAGCGCTTCGTTCAGGTAGTGACCTACGACCCAGAACACCGTGGAAGCGAACGCGCCGAACAGCGTCAGGTACGAGATCGCCTGCCGGCCGCGCGACGGCACCACCTGCACGAGCGCAGCGAACGCCGCGTCGTACAGGCAAAGGCGCATGCCCACGCCGAGAAAGGCCCACGCGGCCAGGTAAGCCGCCTCGCTGCGCACTATCGAGAGCAGCAGCAGGCCGGCGGAGACGAGCACCGTGCCGGCGGTCATCACGGCTTGCGCGCCGTAGCGGTCGATGGCGCGCCCCGCCCAGGACGAGACCGCGCCCATGACGAGCAGCGACACCGTGAAGCCGAAGTAGATGAGGCTGCGGCTCCAGCCCGTGTCGGCGGCAATCGGGTTGGCGAGCACCCCAAGGCAGTAGTAGCTCGTGCCCCAGGCGGTGATCTGCGTGATGCCGAGCGCGCAGACCGCGAACAGCAGGGGGTCGGCGCGGCGGGTCATGGCGGCGCGTATCGTACTTGAGTACTTGAGGACTGTCCGCCGCCATAATCCCGGGCAAGGAGGGAACAATGGGATACGAATGCTTCGAGTTGCAGGTCGAGGGCAAGGTCGCGCACCTGAAGATGTCGCGCCCGGAGCGGCGCAACGCCATGTCCGCGGCCTTTTGGAACGAGCTGCCGGCGATCGTGCGCGAGCTGGACGCGAGCGGCAAGGTGCGCGCGCTGGTGATTACCTCCACGGGGCCGCATTTCTGCGCCGGGCTGGACCTGTCGCTCTTCCAGTCCACGGACATCGCGCGCACCGGCACCTGCGAAGGCAGGCTGCGCTTCCGCCGAGAGCTCGAGCGCCTGCAGGCGAGCCTCAATGCACTCGCGGATGCGCGCTTTCCGGTGATCGCCGCGATCCAGGGCGGCTGCATCGGCGGCGGGGTGGACATGGTGAGCGCCTGCTGCCTGCGCTACGCGACGCGCGACGCCTGGTTCGTCATTCAGGAGATCAACCTCGGCATGATGGCCGACGTCGGCACCTTCAACCGCGTGCCCAAGCAGCTGCCGGAGGCGGTGATCCGCGAGCTCGGCTACACGGGCGACCGGCTGGCCGCCGAGCGCGCGGAGCGACTGGGGTTCGTCAACGGACTGTTCGATTCGCGCGACGCGTTGGTGGCCGCGGCGCTCGCGGTCGCGCAGCGCATCGCGGCGAAGGCGCCGGTCGCAGTCGCGGCGACCAAGCGGATGATTTCGTTTACGCGCGACCATTCGGTGGCCGAGAGCTTCGAGCACCTCAATGCGCTGCAACCCGCGATCTTCAGCATCGAGGACATCCAGCGCACGGTGGCCGCGAAGGGCGGCGCGGCCGAGTACGCCGACCTGCCCGCGCTGGGCTAAGCTAGCCGCATGGCGACCAGGAGGAGCGGGCTGAAGCGGGCCCCGGCGAAGCGCCGGGCGAAGAAGGCGAAGGCGGACACGCGCGGGCTGACCCCGGTCGAATGCCGGCTGGACATGCTCTCCGGCACCGCCGAGGAAGCGCGTGAGCGCGTGGTGAAGGAGGGCGGGGAGATCATCGGCTCGTACAGGGATCCGCTGGGCGGAGGGGCGCTGCTCGCCTGCATCCTGCCGATTTCCAAAGTCGAGCCGACGCCGTTCCAGCGCGACCTTTCCGACGCACACCACCGCAAGCTCGCGGACGTGATCGACAAGACCGGGATCTTTCTCGATCCGATCATCTGCGTGACCGCGCCGGAGTCCGGCTTCTGGACACCGAACGGCATGCACCGGCTGATGGCGATGCGACGGCTTGGGGCCAAATCGGTCACGGCGCTCGTGGTACCCAGGCGCGAGGTGGCCTGGCAGATCCTCGCGCTCAACACCGAGAAGGCGCACAACCTCAAGGAGAAATCGCTCGAGGTGATCCGCATCTACCGCGGGCTGATCGACGAGGACGCCGGCCGGCCGGAGTCCGGCTTCGCCTTCTACCTGGAAGAAGCGTCCTTCGTCACGATGGGCCTGTGCTACGAGAGGAACCCACGCTTCGCGGGCGGCGCCTACAACCCGATCGTGAAGCGGCTGGAGAAGTTTTCCGACGAACCGCTGGCGAAGGCGCTCAAGTCGCACGAAACGCACGCGGCATTGCTGCAGGAGCTGGACGAGCGGGTGGCGGAGGTGGTGAAGAAGCTGAAGGACCGGGGCTTCGTCAGCCCGTACCTGCGCGCGTTCGTGGTCGCGCGCATCAATCCGCTGCGCTTCATGACAGGCGAACCGCCGGAGCTTGCCGACCTGCTGAAGACCATGACCCAGCGCGCGGCGAAGTTCAACACCGAGAAGATCCGGCAGGAGGACCTCGCCTCCGCGGCGGGCGCACCCGACGACGCGGACTGACGTCTCAGGAGAGCCGGCCGAGGAGCGCGGGGCGCTCGTCGCCCTCTACGAAGAGCGCGAACCCGGGGCGATCGGCGCTTGCGCGCAGCGCGACCTTCGCGCCGTAGTACACCGGCCCCTTGAACCAGGCCTCCAGCGTCGAGCCTTCGCGACGCGGCAGGCGCGCGAGGCACTGCCCGAGCATCCGCTGCGAATGATGGAATGCGCGCCGGAAGCCGGAGCGGCGCGCATGCGCATCCGACCAGTGCAAGGGGTTGTAGTCCCCGGTGAGCCGCGCAAAGCGCAGGCGCGCGCCGGCGTCGGCAATCCATTCCGCGACGGCGGGGCCCTCCGGCGTCGGCGAGCTCGGGGGCGGGACGCCCGGCGCCGTGCTGCGCTGGCCACGGTAGTAGAAGGTGGTCACGCCTTCCCAGACCAGCGTGGCGCCGCGCCGTGCGGTGCAGGCGACGTCGATTTCCGAGCCCTTGTCGAGCGCGCGCGCCTCCGCGACCCGCGCGCTCAGGTCGAGCACGTCGCCGCGCGCGAAGGGCGCGCGCAGCGCGAGGCGGTTGCGCACCTGCAGCGCGCCCCAGATCGGGAAAGGAAACGCGTAGTCCGTGACGAGCGACATCAGCAGGCGGAATCCCGCAGCCTGCGGGTAGAGGAGGGGCCAGAGCGGGTGACCCTCGAGGCCGGCGAGTGCGAGGAAGCTCGCGAGAGGCGTGCCGCCCACCCGATGGCCACGCCACGCTGCCGACAGTGCGGGCAGGCCGGCGCGCAGTCCCGGCCGGCGGGGAAAGAGGAATGCGCGCGCCATGTAGGCGGGTGCGCGCGGCGCGCGCCGGTACTCGCGGCTCACGCTAGGTCTTCTGCGCTGTCCAGGAATCGCGCAGCGTCACGGTGCGGTTGAACGCGCCGCCGCGGTCGGCGATGAAGTAGCCGTGACGCTCGAACTGCACCGCGGTGTCGCTCGTCTCGTTCTTCAGGCCCGGCTCGAGCTGCGCGGCAATTGTCTTCATCGAGTGCTCGTTCAGGTGCTCTACGCCCTGCGGATGCTCGGCCTGGAACAGCCGGTCGTAGAGCCGCACCTCGCAGGCGTGCGCGTGCCGCACGCTCACCCAGTGGATGTTGCCCTTCACCTTGTACTTGTCCGCGCCGGCAGTGCCTGAGCGGGAATCGGCGAAGTACTCGCAACGCACGCTATCGGTGGCGTTGTCGTACCCCACACACTTGACGACGTAGCCGTAACGCAGCCGCACGGTGTTGCCCGGATAGAGGCGGAAGTAGCCCTTGGGCGGGGTGTCCTGGTAGTCCTCGCGCTCGATCCAGAGTTCCCCGGAAAGCGGCACCTGCCGCCTTCCCATCTCGGGCTTCTGCGGATGGTTGGGAACCTCGACGAGCTCCTCCTTGCCCGCAGGGTAGTTCGTGATGACCAGCTTCAGCGGATCGAGCACCGCCATGCGGCGCGGCGCGATCTCGTTCAGGTGCTCGCGCATGCAGTCCTCGAGCACGCCGAAGTCGATCAACTGGTTGGCCTTGGACACGCCGATTCTCTCGGCGAAGCGCCGAAAGCCCTCCGGCGTGTAGCCGCGCCGCCGCGCGCCGGCGAGCGTGGGCAGGCGCGGGTCATCCCAGCCGTCAACATGGCGTTCCTCGACAAGCTGGATCAGCTTCCTCTTCGATAGGAGCACGTGGGTCAGGTTGAGCCGCGCGAACTCGATCTGCTGGGGCAGGGGGCGCTTGACCAGCCCGCCCTGCGCGAGGTTGTCCAGCAGCCAGTCGTAGAACGGCCGCTGATCTTCGAACTCCAGCGTGCAGAGCGAATGACTGACGCCTTCCACCGCGTCCTCGATCGGGTGCGCGTAGGTGTACATCGGATAGATGCACCATTTGTCGCCCGTGCGGTGGTGCTCGGCGTGCTTGATGCGGTACAGCGCCGGATCGCGCATGTTGATGTTCGGCGAGGCCATGTCGATCCTCGCGCGCAGCACGTGCGCGCCGTCGGGATACTTCCCGCCCTTCATGCTGCGCAGCAGCCGGAGGTTCTCCTCCGGCGTGCGGTCGCGGTAGGGGCTGTTCCTGCCGGCCTCGGTGAACGAGCCGCGGTTGTGCTGCATCTCCTCCGGCGTCTGGCTGTCCACGTACGCCAGGCCGGCCTGCAACAGGTGCTCGGCGCACTCGTACATGAAATCGAAGTAGTCCGAGGCGTAGAGCGCCTTGCCGTAGTCGTAGCCCAGCCAGCGCACCATCTCTTCGATGGAGTCGACGTACTCCTGCTCCTCCTTCTCCGGATTGGTGTCGTCGAAGCGCAGGTTGCAGCGCCCGCCGTAGCGCTTTGCCAGCTCGAAGTTGAGCACGATGGACTTTGCGTGCCCGAAATGCAGGTAACCGTTCGGCTCGGGCGGAAAGCGCGTAACGACGGCCTTGTGCTTCCCGGAGGCGAGGTCCGCCTCGATAACCTGCTTGATGAAGTTGGAGGCGGAGGGCGGCTGCGGCTTGTTCACGCCCCGAATTCTACTAGCGGGGTAACATGCGCCCCAGCATGAAGGCCATCGGCCACTACAAGTACCTTCCCATCGACGACCCCGAGTCGCTCGTCGATGTCCAGATCGACGCGCCGAAGCCTGAGGGCAGGGACCTGCTGGTCGAGGTCAAGGCGGTCTCGGTCAATCCGGTGGACACCAAGCGGCGAGCGGCCGGGCCGAAGCCTGGCGAGCTGAAGATCCTCGGCTACGACGCCGCGGGCGTGGTAAAGGCGGCGGGCCCCGCGGCCATGCTGTTCAAGCCCGGCGACGCGGTGTACTACGCCGGCAGCAACCAGCGCCCGGGCACGAACAGCGAGCTGCACTTGGTGGACGAGCGCGTCGTCGGCCACAAGCCGGAGAAACTCTCCTTCGCCGAGGCGGCGGCGCTGCCGCTCACCACCATCACCGCCTGGGAAGGGCTGTTCGAGCGCCTGGGCATCTCGAAGACGGGCGGCCACGAGGGGCGTCGGTTGCTGATCCTCGGCGGCGCGGGCGGCGTGGGCTCGATCGCCATACAGCTCGCGAAGAAGCTCGCGCGCCTGCGCGTCACTGCCAGCGCCTCGCGACCCGAATCCATCGCCTGGGTGAGCAAGCTCGGCGCAGATGCGACCGTGGATCACAGCAAGCCGCTCCCCGAGCAATTGGGCGGCGAGGCGGATTACGTGCTCATCTGCACCAACACCGACCCGCTATTCCCCGCGCTGCCGAAGATCACCGCGCCGCAAGGCAGGATCTGCTCGATCGTGCGCACGTTGAAGCCCGTGGACCTCGCGCCGCTACAGGAAAAGAGTCTCACTTTCGCCTGGGAGGGCATGTTCACGCGCTCGACCTTCCAGACGCCCGACATGCAGGGGCAGCACGAGCTGCTCGAGGCGGCCGCGCGGCACTTCGATGCCGGCACGCTGGTCACCACGTTCCGGGAGAACCTGGGGCGGATCTGCGCCGCCAACCTGAGGGTTGCCCACCGGCGCATCGAGCAGGGCCACACGATCGGCAAGCTGGTGCTGGAAGGGTTCTAGGCGCGGCAGTTTGACCTCGGTCAAGATGCCGGGGCGAGGGCGGGGTAGAAGGAGGCCATGAACCCCGCTCCCGCCGTGCGCACGCCGACCGAACTCTATGCCCACGCCCTCGCCATCGAGCGCGAGGCCGCCGAGCGCTACGCCGAGCTGGCGCAGCGCATGGACGATCTCGGCAACGACGACGTGGCGCAGCTTTTCCGCCGCCTCGCGGTGTTCGAGGCCGAGCACCTGGACACGCTCGAGCGGCGCACCAGCGGCGTCGACGTGCCGAAGATCGCGCCGGGCGAGTACGCCTGGATGGACGCCGGCGCGCCCGAGACCGTGGCGCGCGAGCTGGTCTTCCGGCTGCTCACGCCGCGCCACGCGCTCGGCATCGCGCTCGAGGCCGAGCGGCGCGCGCAGCAGTTCTTCGCCGAGGTGAAGGCCACCGCCACCGACCCGGCGCTGCGCGCGCTCGCGCAGGAGATGGCGATGGAGGAGGCAGGGCACGTCGCCATGGTGGAGCAGGCCCTGGCGAAGACACCCGACGCGCAGGTGGACTGGGCGACGATCTTCGGCGACTAGGCGGCTGTAAGGCGCGCGGCGAGGCCTAGAGCCTCAGGTGGCCGGCGGACTTGAGCCAGTCCACGGTGTCGCGCACCGCATCCTCCACGAGCCGGAAGGTTACGCCGAGCTCGCGCTCGGTCACGCTATTGTCGACGGCGTGGTCGCGCGAGGTGTAGTAGGCGCCGTCGGGGCTGCTGCTCCAGTGGATGCCCAAACGCGCGACCAGCCATAAGAACGGGACGTTCGCCGCCGCGACCCACGGCGGCGCCGGCAGATTGAGCCGGGACACGCCCGCCGCGCGGCACACCATGCGTTGCAGGTCGCAGTGGCGTATCGCGCGCCCGAAGGCCGGGTAACGTTTCGGGCCATGCAGGGGCTTCATGAGCCGCGCATGCACCTCGGCCACGTCGCGCACGTCGACGACCTGCATGCGACCGGTGGTCGTCAACGGCAGCAGGCCCTTCGCCATCTGCACCGCCATCGTGCTCGACTCGCCCAGGTAGGGGTCCCCGGGACCCCACACGCTTCCCGGGTAGGTGATGGCCACGGGGCGGCCTTGCGCCTGCAGCTGGCGCGCCACGAGCTCGGAGTCGCGCTTGGTCTTCGAGTACACGCCGAGCGGATCGCCCACCGGGCTGTCGGCGCCGAGCACGCCGCCGCGCGGCGTGCCGCCGAGCAGCGCCACCACGCTGGACACGTGCACCACCGGATTGCAGCCGGCCGCCAGGCCCGCCTCGAGCACGATGCGCGTGCCGGCGGTGTTGACGCGGCGCATCTCAGCGTACCTGGAGCTTCTCATCGAATACACGCTCGCGGCATGCAGCACCGCGTCGCAGCCGGCAACCGCCTTGCCCACTGCGGCGGCGTCGGTGACGTCGCCGAGGCCGACCTCCACGTCCTTGAACGGGACGCGTGCCGCATCCCGCGCGAGCAGTCGCACCTCGTGACCCGCGGCGAGCAGCGCGCGCACGCTGTGCTGCCCGACGAAGCCGGTGCCGCCGGTGACGAGGACCTTCATTCGACCTCCGCCTGTTGCCGTTGAGCGAGAATAGCCGGGTGGCGCGCATTTTCTCAAATCGCAACCGGCCCTTCGACCTCGGTCCGCTGCCGCTCGAGCTGCTGCCGCGGGATCCGGGCGCACCGCTCGCCGAAGCGCGGCAGCCAGGCGACGCCGAGTCGGCCGGCGCCGATACGATACTGCCGGCGATCCTCGAATATCGCGAGCTGTTCGCCAGGTACCTGGACGGCGAGGTGGCGCGCGCACGCGCGCCGGTGCCCGCCGACCCCGACGAGCGCGCGCAGAACCTGAAGGCCTCGGCCTACTTCCTCGACGTCACGCTCGCGGGCTGCTGTCGCATGGAGACGGACGATTGGACGGGGCAGGCGCATCCGCCGCACACGCACGCGTTCGTCTTCCTGATCGAGTTCGGCCACGAGACGAATCCGGGGGAGGCGGGCGATGCCTGGATCCGTGGCACGAACGCCGCGCGCACCGACCTGCGCTGCGCCGAGGTGGCCGTGGTCATGGCGGGCTACATTCGCGCGCTCGGCTGGCGCGCGCGCGGCCATGTCGCGGGCGACACGCAGGTCGCGATAGCGCGCCTCGCCCAGCGCGCGGGCCTCGCAAGATCCGTGGACGGCGTGCTCGCCGCGCCGTTCCTCAAGCGGGGTTTCCGGCTCGGTGTCGTCACGACAGACTACGAGATCGCGCCGGACGCGCCGCTCGCCTCGCTCGAGTGGCCAAGCGTCGAGGCCTACATGGGCGTCCCCGGCACGCGCCCGGGATGGACCGAGGACGAGGAGGGGAGGCGCCCGCTGCACCTGGGCAGGTACGAGATGGAGCGCATCGCGCGGGCGGACGAGCCCACCACGCGCGTGCTGCGCGAGCAGATCCGGCGCATGCCCAAGCGTGCGGACCTCTTTTCGCGCGCGCTCGCGGGCGACCTGGGCGAGCGGCCGCAGCACGAGCGCCGCCGCTTCGCGGTCAAGCATCCGCTCGCCTTCGCCATGACGCCGCTCATCCGCAACATGGTGCCGCTGCAGGGCGGGCGCGAGCCGCTCGGCGGCTCGGCGCTGGCGGATGCAAAGCGCAACGCGCAAGCCGTGAAGGCGCTCGGCTACTACCTGGGCGCGGACCTCGTGGGCATCTGTCGCGCCGAACCCTGGATGTACTACTCGCACGGCGACGAGGCGGGCGAGCCGATCGCGCCCTATCACCCTTACGCAGTGGTCATGCTGATCGACCAGGGCTTCGAGACGATGGAGGGCAGCTCGGGCGATGACTGGGTGTCGGGCGCGCAGTCCATGCGCGCCTACATGCGCGGCGCGATGCTCGCCGGCGTCATGGCCGCGCACCTGCGCCGGCTCGGGCATTCCTCGCGCGTGCACTCCAACGCGTATTCGGAACTGCTGCACCTGCCGGCGATGCTGATGGCGGGCCTGGGCGAGATGTCGAGGATCGGCGAGCTGGTGCTCAACCCCTTCATCGGCCCGCGCTCGAAATCGGTGGTGTTCACCACCGACCTGCCGCTCGAAGCGGACCGGCCGATCGACTTCGGCCTGCAGGACGTCTGCCGGATGTGCCGGAAGTGCGCGCGCGAGTGTCCCTGCAACGCGATCCCCTTCGGGCCGAAGGTCATGTTCAACGGCTACGAGATCTGGAAGCCCGACGTGGAGAAGTGCGGCCGCTATCGGCTGACCAACGCGAAGGGCTCGGCTTGCGGGCGCTGCATGAAGACCTGCCCCTACAACAGGGAAGACCTCGTAGAGTCGGAGAAGCTGCTGTGGCTCTCCATCGAGGTGCCGGAGGCGCGCCGCGCGCTGATCGAATACGACGATGCCGCGGGCGGCGGGGCGAGGAATCCCGTGAAACGCTGGTGGTTCGACCTCGAGATCGTGGACGGCGTGGCGGTACAGCCGGCGGCGGCGAACGAGCGGAACTTGAGTCCCGGGCGGGACGAGAAGCTGGCGAAGGCGCAGAAGCTCGCGTTCTTCCCGCCCGAGCTGCAACCCAAAGGCGGAACAACGCTCAAAGAGGTGGTGCCGATCGACCGCGAGGCGGGTCTCGCGGCGTACGCGGCAGCGAAAAGGTGCGAATGAGCAAAGCGATCCTGATGGCCTTGCTGCTCGGCGCGCAAGCCGCGCTCGCGGGCGAAGCCGACGTGGTGGACGTGAAGGTGCGGCGCAGCTCCGCCGGCACCTACGACTTCGACATCACGGTGAGGAGCGTGGACAAGGGCTGGGACCACTACGCCGACGCCTTCGAGGTGCTCGGCCCGGATGGAAAGGTGCTCGGCCGGCGCATCCTCCTGCACCCGCACGAGACCGAGCAGCCGTTTACGCGCGACCTCTACGGCGTGAGGATCCCGGCCGGCGTGACCCGGGTGACGGTGCGCGCGCGGCACAAGCCGAAGGGCTACGACGGCGCGACGCTGAGCGTCACGCTACCGCGCTAGCCAGTGCCGCCTGAGCAGGTGGTCGATGGACAGCTTGCCCGGCCCGTAGCACAGCGGTACGAGCAGCAGCAGGCCCCAATAGACGTGCGACATGCGCGCGGCCTCGTTCTCCGCGAGCACGTGCCAGAACGACACCACGGCCACGACGTTGACGGCGGACAGCGACAGCGCGGCGAAGCGCGTGGCCAGGCCGAGCGCCAGCAGCGGCGGGAAGAACAGCTCGCCGAAGGTGCCCAGCCACGCGGCGAGCTCGGGCGGCAGGAGCGGCACGCGATACTCGTTCTCGAACAGATACCTCGTTCCGTCCCAGTTTCGCACCTTGACCAGGCCCGAGCGGAAGAAGACGTCGGCCATGTAGAGGCGGATGCCGAGGTCGAGGAGGTGGCCGGCCGCGTCGAGCCAGCCGGCGATGCGGAGGTACAGATTCGTGATGGTGTTCATTGGGTGAGAACTCCGGCCTGGACCCAGGCGGCAAGGGCGACGCGCGGTACGAAGCCCGCATCCTCTGCCACGGCGGCCTCGAGCGCGGCGCCGAGCGCGTCGCCCGCCTGCAGGCATGCGAGGAAGCGGAAGTCTCCCGGGCGCAGCACGCTCGCCTCGACGCGCCCGTCCGGCCGGTGCACGAGCGCGCGCTCAGGCCCCGACCCCAGGTTCACCCGCTCGGGGCGGCCGTTTTCCTGATGCGCCTCCCAGATGCTCGCCACGGGCCAGGCGGACTCCAGCAATCCGCAGGCCGGCGCGAGGCGCGCTTCGGTCGGGCGCGCGAAGTCGAAGGGCGCGGCATCGGCGGCGAAGTATGCGCGGTGCGCGAGCCATTCCAGCCGTGCGACATCGGGTAGGTACGGCAGGTCCAGGGTCTCCGGGTAGGTCTCGAAGAACCGCGCGAGCGGTGCGCCGTACTCGTTGAGGTCGCCGTCCTCCGAGGGATGGGCGCGCGCGTAGTCCCTCGCCATCGCCTCGAAGAACGCTTCGCCGACGATCCTGCGCACCACCGGGTAGGCGCCTGCCAGCGCGCCATGCCAGTTGCCGAAGACATTGCCGCGGTAGACCGCCATGCGTGGCGCGCCGCCCGCGCCGAGCAACGCGCCGGCAAAGTCGCGTTGCAGCTCAAGCAGCGAGCGCATGCGGGGACTCCATGCGTGACTGCGCCTTCGCCGCTTCCTCGAGCAGCACGGCAAGCGGCGGGATGTCGGTATCCCACTCGATGAGAGTGGGCACTGCGCCGAAGCGCGCAAGCGCCGCGTCGTAGAGTCGCCACACCGGCTCGGCGACGCGCGCGCCGTGGGTGTCGATGAGCCCGTGCGCGCCCGCGAAGAATCCGGCGAGGTGAATTTCCTCGACGCTCCGGGGATCGAGGGCGTCCATCACTGCCAGGGGGTCGCGGCCGAGGTTGGCCTGGTTCACGTGGAGGTTGTTGACGTCGAGCAGCAGCCCGCAGCCGGTGCGCCGCGCAAGCGCAGCGAGGAATTGCCCTTCGTGCATCTCGCCGGGGCCGATCTCCAGGTAGGCGGTGATGTTCTCGACGAGGATGCGCCGGCCGAGACGCTCCTGCAGCCGCGACACGCGCGCGGCGACGAGCTCGAGCGCCTCGCGCGTGAAGGGCAGGGGCAGCAGATCGTTGAAGTGGCGCTCCGCCAGGGCGCCCCAGGCCAGGTGCTCCGAGACGAACGTCGGCTCCACCCATGCGACGAGGTCGCGCAGCTTGTTCTCGTGCGCCTGGGAGTACCCCAGCGCCGAGCCAAGGCCGAGCCCGACGCCGTGCAGGCTGACCGGATAGTCGCGCCGCAGCTGCTCGAGCACGCGGCGGTCGCGGCCGCCGGCGCCGAAATAGTTCTCGCTGTGCACTTCGATCCAGCCGGCCACGGGCCGCGCGCCGCCCAGAATCTCCGGGTAGTGTTGCGCGCGCAGCCCGACGCCGGCGCCGAGCCGGCCCATGCGCTCAGCTCTTCTTCATTTTCGCGAGCTTGCCGGGCTCGCCCTGCTTGAGGCTGCCGCCCATCTGCACGCAGGTGCCCGCCTTCACGACCTTGAAGTCGTTCGGGTCGTAGTCCATCTTGGACTGCCCGGCGCAGGAATGCGCCGTCTTGTTGCTGCCGCATTCGTTCTGCCCGGCCTTGGCCACGCCCCAGCACTTCTCCTGGTCGGCCTTTTGCGCGAGCGCGCCGCCGTTGGCGCCGAGCGCGAACAAACCGGCGACTGCCGCCGCGACGAGTGTCTTCTGATCCATCTCCGATCTCCTTTGTGCACGTTGCGACCCCGGCGCGGGGCCGTGCCGCTGTGTCGCCGCGACCGCAGAGTCTCTTACAGGAACATTTTTTCGGCGGCGTGTAAGGATTCGGGCGCCGGGCGGGTCTTACGTAGATGCCCGCGAACTTCGAGGAGCTGGTGCGCACCCATGCGGCCGACCTGTTCCGCTACGCGTTCTGGCTTGCGCGCGACAGCCAGCAGGCGGAAGACGTCGTCCAGGAAGCGCTGCTGCGCGGCTGGCGTGCGTTTCCGCGCCTGCGCGAAACCGCGGCGGCGCGCGCCTGGCTGTTTTCGATCGTGCGCAACGAATTCCACCGTGCGCGCGGCACGGCGGCGCCCGCGGCCGAGAGCCTCGACGGGCTGGAGCTCGCCGACGAGCGCAGCGAGCTCATCGGCCTGGAGCTGCGCGACGCGCTGCTCGCGCTGCCGGCGGCCTACGCCGAGCCTCTCGCGCTGCAGGTGCTGGGCGGCTTCAGCTGCGGCGAGATCGCGCGCATGATCGGCGTCACCGAAGGCGCGACGATGACGCGCCTGACGCGCGCGCGCCAGATGCTCAAGCGGCTGGTGGAGCCACGCGCGCGCAAGGGAGCAAAACCATGAACTGCCTCGATTACCGCAGGCAGCTCCTTGCCGGGTCGGGTGAAGGCGATGCGATGCGAGTGCACCGGCTGGGGTGCGCGGCCTGCACCGCCGAGTGGGCGCAGCACGGCGCCTTCGAGGAGGCGTTGCGCGGCGCGCTGCAAGTCGCGGTGCCGGAGGGTTTCGTCGAGCGCATGGCGCGCGCGCCGGCGCTGCGCCGGCGCCGCTTCCTTGCCGCGGCAGCAGGGACGCTGCTCGCGGCGGGCGTCGGCGGCTATGCATGGCTCGCCCGCCAGGACCCGCTCGCCATGGCCTGCATCGACTTCGTCATGAAGGAGGAGGCCAAGTCCATCATGATGGGCCCGATGCCGCGCGACGAGGCGCGCAGGATGCTTGCCGGAACCATGCCGCTGGAGGCGGTGGAGCGCGTCGGCCAGGTGAAGCACGTGGGCCCCTGCCCGTTCAACGGCCGCAACGCTTATCACATCGTCCTCACGGTGCCGCAGGGCAAGGTCACGCTGCTGGTCATGCCGGGGTACCGCATGGACGGGCCGCGCCGTGCCGCGAAGGAAGGCATGAGCGCCGCGGTCATGGCGGCGGGCGACGGCAGCGTCGGCATCATCGGCACCGACGTCGCCGTGGTGGACAGCGTGATGGGCGCGCTGAAGGCCTAGGCGGCGCGCTCGAAGACCGGGCCGCTCACGATCCGCTCGTAGTAGGAGCGGTGCGCGTCCGAGCCCGCCGGCCAAAGCTCCAGGAAACGCCTCTCCCAGGCCGCCGCGTCGTAGCGCAGGGCGATCGCGTCCACGTACAGCGCCGCGCAGCGCGTGCCGTAGAGCGCGCCGCGGTACGGCCGCACCGAGATGCGCGTGGCGATGCCGTAGCGCTCCCCGCGGAAATTCGGCATGCCGGCGGCGCCGTTGTTGACCAGCGCGCGCTCGCCGGGCAGGCGCAACAGGACCGGCAGGCAGGTGTGGCTCGAGGCGAAGACGCGTACCCCGGTGCGCGCAAACTCGCGCTCGGCGTGCGCGACGCCGCCCGGAGTGGAGAGGATTTCCTGCGAGAAGCTCCAGCCGGCGAGCGACTCGGCGTCGCCGTGCACGATGCCGATGCGCTCGCCGCCCACCTCGGCGACCGCGGTCATCGGCAGGGCCGCCAGGCGGCCCAGGTCGCGGCCCGAGGCGAGGGCGGCGCTGCGCAGCCGCTCCATGATCCGGTTCGAATGCCCTACCGTCTGGTCGCCGACCCAGTCGGGATAGGCGCAGCCGCAGCCGGCGCCTTCTCCGGGCGCGGCGATCTCGGTCTCCACGTTGCCGCGCAGCGCATGAAAGCCCGCGACGGCCTGGTCGATGAGCTCGAACTCGCCGGGCTCGGCGTCGAACCAGTGGAAATCGCCGTTGAAGATCAGCGCCTTGTCGCCGGGCTCGGTCTCGAAGGCTTCGAGCAGCGCCGCCAGCGCATACCGGTTGCCGTAGAGGCCGCCGGCGATCCACAGCGTATCGGTGGCGAGGGCCGCCGGGCCGGCGAACGAATCCACGGGGTAGCGATAGGAAACGGGGCAGGTGCGTCCGGGAGACTCGCGCATGGCGCCCATGGGTCGCAGCATGAAGCCGCTACATTACGCGCGTGTTCGCTTGATACCATCCGCGCATGGGCAGCTTCGCAGAACCGGTCACCAGCGCCGCCCGGGCGCTCTTCGAGCGCCTGGCCGCGCATTTGCCGAGCCTGGTCGGCGCCATCCTGCTGCTCGCCGCCGGGTGGCTGCTCGCGCGGCTGCTGCGCGTGCTCGCCGTGCGCGGCATGCAGCTCGCCGAGACGCTCATCGAGCGCATGGCGGGGTCCTCGCGCATCAAGGTCGGGCGCTCGGCGAACGTGCTGGGCACGATCGTGTACTGGGTAGTGCTGCTGTTCTTCGTCACTGCCGCCACGCACCTGCTCGGCCTGCAAACCTTCACGGACTGGCTCGCGCGGCTGCTGGACTACCTGCCGACGCTTGCCGCCGGCCTGCTGATCGTGGTCGCGGGCTACGTGCTGGCGAGCTTCGTCGCAGACCTGGTGCTCGCCACGGCCACCCGCCTTGCGCCCGCGCAGCGCACCGCGCTCGCGCGCCTCGCGCAGGGTGCGACGCTGGTCGCCGCGATCCTGGTGGGCGCCGACCAGATCGGCATCCGCGTCACGTGGATCGCCATCCTCGTCGCGGTCGTGGTCGCTTCGGTGCTCGGCGGCGTCACGATCGCCGTGAGCCTCGGGGCGCGCAGCTACGTGGCGAACCTGATCGGCGCGCACTACCTGCGCCAGGCCTTCGAGGTCGGGCAGCGGGTGCGCGTCGCGGGCTTCGAGGGACGCATCGTCGAGGTGAGCGCGACGTCGCTCGTGCTCGAGTCGAAGGAAGGGCGCGTCGCGCTGCCCGGGCGCGTGTACCACGACGAGCCGATCGTGCTGCTCACGGGCAACGGCGATGGCTGACGCCGAGCGGCTGAGCCACGCCTTCATGCGCGCGCACCCCGCGCAGGCGGCCCGCGTGCTGGAGGCGGTGGTGCCGGCGGAGGCCGCGGCGCTGCTCGCGCGCGTGCCCGCCCGGCTGGGCGCCCCGGTGCTCGCCGCGATGCTGCCCAACGCAGCGGCGCGCGCGCTCTCCGGCCTGCAGGACGAGCACTCGCTAGCGCTGCTGGGCGAGCTCGCCACGCAGCCCGTGGTGGCGGTGATGCGGCACGTGCCCGAGCCGCGCCGGGCCCGGCTGATCGCGGGCCTGCCCACCGCCGCGGCGCTCGCCTCGCAACTGCTGCTCGGCTATCCCGAGGACGCGATCGGCGCCTGGACCGACCCGGACGTGCTCGCGCTGCCCGGCACGACGCGCGCCGCCGAGGCGCTGGAGCGCGTGCGGCACATGGAAGGGATCGTGCAGCGCGTGTTCGTCACCTCGGGCGACCGGCGGCTCGAGGGCTGGGTGCCGCTGCCCGCGCTGCTGCGCGCCAGCGCCGGCGCGGCGCTTACCTCGATCATGAGCCGGCCCGAGGGCGTGCTCACCGCGCAGACGCCGCTGGCCGGCGCGGTCGGGCACCCGGGTTGGGAGCGCTCCTCGCTCCTGCCGGTCGTGGAGTCCGGCGGGCGGCTGGTCGGCGTGCTCACGCGCGACGCCCTGGCGCGCGCCTCGCGCCGGGTGTCCCGGCCGGCGCATACCGCTGCGGTCGGCAGCCTGGCCAGCATGCTGACGCGTAGCTACTGGGACGCGTTGTCCGGCGGCGCTGAAGCCATGGCCACGCTGCTGCCCACGGTCGGGCCGGTAGGCTCGGAGCGCGATGAGCGCTGACGCGCAGCCCGCCGTCTCCGCGCTCAACGAGCGCTTCCTGCTCGATTTCCCGGGCGAGGCGGCGCGAGAGCTGGAGGGCATGCCGGCCGAGGAGGCCGCCGAGCTGCTCGCGCCGCACGCGCCGCGCGCCGTGGTGCGCGCCTGGGAGGCGCTGGCGGCCGATTTCGCGCGCGCCGTGCTCGAGTACTTGCCGCCGCAGCTCGCGCCGCGCGTGCTGGCCGAGGCCGAGCCCGCCGCGAGCGCCACGGTGCTCACGCTGCTCGAGCCCGAGGCGCGCGAGCGGCTGCTGGCGCAGCTGGACAAGGAAGTGGCGCGCGAGCTGCGCGCGCTCGCCGAGTACCCGCAGGACTCCGCGGGCCGGCTGATGGACGCGCGCATTATTCCGCTGCGCTCCGGAATGACGGTGAACGAGGCGATCGAGCGGCTGCGCGCCGTGCGCCGCGCCGGCCTGCGCGAGCTCTACGTGGTGGATGACGCCGGCCGGCTCGCCGGGCGGGTGGAGATGCAGGACCTCGCGCTCGCCGAGCGCGAGCGGCCGCTCGCCGAGATCATGCGCGGCGTGCCCGCGGTGGCGCGCGACCTCGACCCGAGCGAGGTGGTGGTGGAGATCCTGCAGCGCGAGCCGATCAGCGTGCTGCCGGTGGTCAACCAGGATGGGCGCCTGCTCGGCGTCATCCGGCAGGCGAAGCTCATGGCCGCGGTCGAGGCCGAGGCGAGCCTCGACATCCAGACCATGGTGGGCGCGAGCCCGGACGAGCGCGCGCTGTCGCGGCCGTGGTTCGCGGTGCGAAAGCGCCTGCCCTGGTTGCAAATCAACCTGCTCACCGCGTTCCTCGCCGCCGCGGTGGTGGGCCTGTTCGAGAGCACCATCGCCAAGTTCACCGCGCTCGCCGTGCTGCTGCCGGTGGTGGCCGGCCAGTCCGGCAACGCCGGGGCGCAGGCGCTCGCGGTCACCATGCGCGGGCTCGTGCTGCGCGAGATCAGCGTCCGGCACTGGCCGAAGATGGTGTGGAAGGAATCCGCCACCGGGGTCGTGAACGGCCTCGCGGTGGCGGCGACCGCGGGCATCGGCGTCTATCTCTGGAGCGGGCAGGCCGGGCTGGTGTGGGTAATCTGCCTCGCCATGGTGGTTTCGATGGTGGCGGCGGGCCTGTCGGGCGCGCTGGTGCCGATCCTGCTGCACCGCTTCGGGCAGGACCCGGCGACCGCGTCGTCGATCATCCTGACGACGGTGACCGACGTGGTCGGATTTTTCTCCTTTCTCGGCATCGCTACCGCGCTCGCGGGGATGCTGGTGGCGGGCTAGCGCGCAGCAGCCATTCGGCGAAAGCGAGGTTGGGCACCCAGCACGCCCAGGCGATGACGCCATAGGCAATGGCGAAATCCGCGCCCGACACGACGGCCGCCGGCAGGTACAGGCGCAGCGTCACCGCGGCGAACGCGAGCGAGAAATTGCGGACCATCCACCGCCGGTGCGCGGCGACGTCGCCGTGATGCGCGAAGTGGAAGGCGCGCTCGCCGGTCACGAGCCACAGCACCGCGAGCGTGCCGAAGCCGAGCTTCCCGGCCAGGCCGCCGTAGGCGAACTGCGCCATGTACAGCCCGGCGAGGCCGCCGACCAGCACGCCCAGCCCGAGATAGAGCCGCCCCATCCAGCGGTGCAGGTTCAGGTGCCGCGCGCGCAGCCGCGCGGAGAACTGGAACGGCCCGAGCGCGAGTGCGAAGATCGAGGCGAAGACATGCACGCCGATGCCGACCGGGTGCGCCTGGAATGCCGTGCGCATGTCCGGGTGCACGGCCGCGCCCACCGGCAGCAGGCTGTAGGCGATCGCGGCGTACAGCGCGACGCCGAGCGCGAGGAAGGCCATCAGGCCCCAGCCGGCGCCGCGCAGGGTCAACTGGAAAGTCCGACCAGCCAGCGCTCGGCCTCCGGCGCCGTCGCGAAAACTTTCACCGGCACCGCTCGGTTCACGGCCACGTCCTCCGCGAATTGCATCAGCCGGCCGGCGGCGTTGACATCGACGCAAGCGATCGCCGCGAGCGTTCTCGCCACGGCCGTGGCCTGCCCGGAGGCGATCAGGTACACGTCGGTGGTATCGAGCCGCGGCCCCGCGAGGCGCTCCTCGACCAGGATGTGCCTGCAGCCGCGCGCCGCGCACTCCCGTCCGATGTCCGCGAGGTACCGCTCCACCGTCACGCGGTTGTTGATGCCCGTGACGACGAAGTGCAGGTAGGCGGGCCGCTCGACGATCGTCAATGCGTAGCTCATGGCAGAGCCGGCGGCGCGTCGCGCAGGAATACCGTGAGATCCGTCACCGGCGGGCGCGCGGGGATCTGGCAGAAGAAATCGGCGACGAAGCCGCGATGGTAGGTGGCGTGGTTAGCGATGTGCAGCAGGATCTCGCCGCGCGTCATCGCGCCCCGGCCGCCGCCGATGTACTCGAACTCGACGCGTTGGTCCAGCGAGGCGTCGCTCTGCGCGTCGGCGAAGGCGACGTACCAGCGGTCGATTTCCTGCTGCGCACCCCACAATTCGGCGATCGGCGGGTAGCCGGCGGTATTGCGCGCGGCATAGCCGTGTTCGAGTCCCTCTAGGTGCGCCTGGAACACGCGATCGATGACGTAAACGTGGTTGAGTGTATGCACCAGATCCCGGAAGATGCTCTGCCGCGGGCGGGTCGGCTCGCCTTCCGGCAGCGCGGCCGCCGCCTCGAAGATCCGGTCGTCGGCCCACGCCTTGTAGCGGGCGAGCAGGCGGACGTGGCGCAGCGCGGTCATCTGCCGAGGCACCCGCGGCACAGGCACGCGCGTCCGCGATCGTGCGCCGGCACGGGGGCGAGCGCGTCAGGGCCGACCTGGACCTCGACGCACCAGCAGGGCGTGGTGAAGCTGCCGCTCGACGCCGCGGCGCACTCGTTCGGCCCGCCGCATACGGGGCAGGAGGGATGGGGTTGCGGCTGCAGCCGGGCTACGTTCACTGGTTGATCGCCTTCATACGGGCCGCCGAGCCCTGCGTCCAGCTGGGCGCCGCGACATGCTACATCGCCTTGAAGAGCTCGGCGTACACCCTGCTGACCGGCAGCGCTTCCTTGCGACGGCGCAGGCGGAGCGACATGCGGCCGGTCTCGTCGCGCACTGCGGCAGCGACCTCGTTCAGGTTGACGATGGTGCCGCGATGCACCTGCTGGAAGCCTTCCGGCAGCTGCGGCGCCAGCTCTTTGAGCGGCGTGCGGATCAGCGACTCGCCGTCCGCCGTGACCACGGACGTGTACTTGTCCGCCGCCTGGAAGTAGCACACCTCGCCGATGGGGATCAGCTTCACGGCGCTGCCCGTGCCGGCCATCACCTGCCTGAGCGGTTGCGTCTTCGGCGCCTGCGCCGTCAGCGCGCGCAGCTGCCGCGCCAGCTCGCCGAAGTCGCGCTGGCGCGCCTTCAGGCGCTCGACGGTCCTGGCGAGGCGATCCTGCGTCACCGGCTTGAGCACGTAGTCCACCGCCGATGCGTCGAAGGCCCGCAGCGCGTACTCCTCGTACGCCGTGACGAACACGACCGCTGGCGCGGCGTCGCCCATGCGATCGGCGATCTCGGCGGCCGCCTCGAGCCCGTCCAGCCCCGGCATGCGGATGTCGAGGAATGCGATGTCCGGCCGCAGGCGCTCGGCCGCCTGCACCGCCTCGAGGCCGTTCGGCACGACGGCGGCGATCTCGAGCTCCGGCCAGGCTCCGCCGAGCGCGGTCTTCAGGCTCAGGGCGAGCAGCGGCTCGTCGTCGGCAATGAGCGCGTTCATCCCGGAAGCGTAAGGGTCACCGTGAAGCCGCCCGCGGGATTCGCGCCCGCGTCAACCCGCGCCGCGCCCGCGAACGCCGCCGCGAGCCGCTCGCGTACGTTGGCCAGGCCGACGCCCGCGCCGGCGCCCGCGGGTTGCCCCACGCCCGTGTCCGCGACCTCCAGGACTAGCTTGCCGCGCTCCTCGCGCGCACCGACCGTCACCGTGCCCCCTTCGACCTTGGGCTCGAGCCCGTGCTTGACTGCATTCTCCACGAGGGGCTGCAGCAGCATGGGCGGCACCTCGCGCGCGGCGATCTCGGGCGGCAACGCCAGCTCGAACCTCAGCCGCGGCCCCATGCGGATGGCGATCACCTCGAGGTAGTTGCGCAGCAGCGCGAATTCCTCGCGCAGCGAGTTGCGCTCGCGCCGCGCCGCGACCAGCGTGGCGCGCAGGTAGTCGTTGAGGTGGCGCAGCATGTCCCGCGCGCGCGCCGGATCCGTGGCGATGAGCGCGTCCAGGTTGGCCAGCGTGTTGAACAGGAAGTGCGGCTCGATCTGTGCCTGCAGCAGCTTCAGCTGCGCCTCGATGCGCCCGCGCTCGAGCTCCGCGGCCTTGTGCCGGCTCCAGAAGAACCAGGTGCCGCTCGCGCCCGCGGCCACGGTGACGCCGAGGGCCGCGATCGCGCTGCGCCCCGCGGTCCAGGGC
>JAOUIL010000074.1 GCA_029883975.1 Betaproteobacteria bacterium | reverse complement strand
GTGGGGCGCCGTGGGGCGCGGCAAGAGCTTCCTGATGGACGCCTTCTACCTGTGCGTGCCGCTGGTGCGCAAGCGCCGCGTGCATTTCCACCACTTCATGCGCGAGATCCACCGCGAGCTGGAAGGTCTCAAGGGCACCGAGGATCCGATCGCCGCCGTGGCCGAGCGCACTGCGCGCCGCTATCGGCTCGTCTGCTTCGACGAATTCCATGTCGCGGACATCGCCGACGCCATGATCCTCGGGCGCTACCTCGCGCAGGCGATGGAGCGCGGCGTGCAGTTCGTGATGACCAGCAACTACCGTCCCGACCAGCTCTATCCGAACGGGCTGCAGCGCGAGCGCTTCCTGCCCGCGGTCGCGCTGCTGCAGGAACGGCTGGACGTGCTCGAGGTGGACAACGGCATCGACTACCGGCGCCTGAAGATGGAGAAGCTCAAGGTCTACCATTGCGGCCCCGGCGCCGAGGCCGAGCTGGCGCGGATCTTCGCGGAGCTCAAGGACGTCGAGGAGGAGAGTCAGCCGCTCGACGTCGAGGGCAGGAAGATCCCGTACCGCCGGCGCGCCGGCGGGCTCGTCTGGTTCGATTTCCAGGCCCTGTGCGGCGGGCCGCGCTCCTATACTGACTACGTCGACCTGGCGAAGCGCTTTCACACGGTAATGCTCTCGGGCATACCGAGGATGTCTGCCAAGGCCGCCGATGCGGCGCGGCGCTTCACCTGGCTGGTGGATGTGTTTTACGATGACCGGGTGAAGCTGGCCGTCGGCGCCGAGGCGCCGCCCGAAGAGCTGTTCACCGAGGGCGAGCAGAGCGCGGAGTTCCAGCGCACCGTGAGCCGGCTGCACGAGATGCAGTCGGCGCAGTACCTGGCGAGCGAACGGAGGAGGGCGAGTGGAGAAGTTCAAGGCGTACAAGTTGTCGGAAGTCGATAGGAAGATCCGCGCCGAGTTCGTCGACTGCACGCTCGACGAGCTCGACCCCGGAGAGGTGGTGGTGCGCGTCGCCTACTCGGACGTGAACTACAAGGACGCGCTCGCCGCCACCGGCAAGGGACGCATCCTGCTGCGTCCTTCCTGCATCGGCGGCATCGACCTCGCGGGCACGGTGGTGTCCTCGGAGGACGCGCGTTTCGCCAAGGGCGACGCGGTCCTTGCGGTAGGGCACCTGATCGGCGTGAAGCACCACGGCGGCTACGCCGAGTACGCGCGCATCCCCGCAGACTGGGCGGTGAAGCTGCCCAAGGGCATGACCCTGTGGGAGGCGATGGCCTACGGCACCGCGGGCTACACGGCGGGGCTCGCCATCGTCAAGATGGAGCACAACGGTCTCGCGCCCGCCAACGGCCCGGTGGTGGTCAACGGCGCAACCGGCGGGGTGGGCTCCATCGCGGTCGCTGCGCTGGCAAAGCTCGGCTATGCGGTGACCGCGCTCACCGGCAAGGAGGCCGAAACCGACTGGCTGAAGAAGCTCGGCGCGAAGGAGATCCTGCTGCGCCAGAGCCTGGACCTCGCCAGGATCCGACCGCTCGACAAGGCGCTCTGGGCGGGCGGCGTGGACAACCTCGGCGGCGAGGTGCTCGCCTGGATGGCGAGCACTGCGAAGGTGAACGGCGTCATCGCCTGCATCGGCCTGGCGGCCAGCCCGAGCCTGACCGGCACCGTGATGCCGCTCATCCTGCGCGGCGTGAGCCTGCTCGGCATCAACTCTACCGACGCGCCGTCGCCGGAGCTCGAGCGGCGGGTGTGGCAGCGGCTGGCGACCGACATGCGCCCGCCGATGCTCAAGGAAATGGCGCGCACGGTGCCGTTCGCCGAACTGCCGAAGGTGTTCGACGACTTCATCAACGCCAAGGTGTCCCGGCGCATCGTCGTGGACATGAGCGCATGACGACCTATCGCGAGTTCCATCGCCGCTCGATCGAGCAGCGCGAGGCGTTCTGGGCGGAGGAGGCGCAGCGCATCCATTGGCACAAGCCGTTCGCCCGTGTGCTCGACTACGCGCGCCCGCCGTTCGCCAAGTGGTTCGTGGGCGGCGAGACCAACCTGTGCCACAACGCGCTCGACCGGCATCTCGACGCGCGCGGCGAGCAGGCCGCGCTGGTTTGGATCTCCACGGAAGTGGACGGCCGGCAGACCTTCACCTACCGGCAGCTGCACGCGGAGGTGAACCGCGCCGCCGCCATGATGCGCTCGCTCGGCGTGAAGCGCGGCGACCGCGTGATCATCTACATGCCGATGATCCCCGAGGCCTGCTTCGCGATCCTCGCCTGCGCGCGCATCGGCGCCATCCACTCGGTGGTGTTCGGCGGCTTCGCCGCGGCGAGCCTCGCCGCGCGCATCGACGACGCGAAGCCCAGCCTGATGATCACCGCCGACGGCGGCAGTCGCATGGGCAAGCCGGTGCTCTACAAGGCGCTGGTGGACGAGTCGCTCAAGCTCGCCCAGCACCCGCCGCGCAAGGTGCTCATCTTCCGCCGCGGCCTGGACGCGAACATGCCGGTGGTGGCAGGGCGCGACGTGGACTGGAAGGAACTCGCCGCGCAGCACCAGGGCGCGAGCGTGCCCTGCGCGTGGCTCGAATCGAACGAGCCGTCCTACATCCTCTATACCTCGGGCACCACGGGCAAGCCCAAGGGCGTGCAGCGCGACGTCGGCGGCTACGCGGTCGCGCTCGCCTCGTCCATGGACCGGATCTTCTGCGGCCTGCCCGGCGAGACGATGTTCACCACCTCGGACATCGGCTGGGTGGTCGGGCACTCGTACATCATCTACGGCCCGTTGCTCGCGGGCATGACCACCATCATGTACGAGGGCGTGCCGGTGCGGCCCGACGCGGGCGTGTGGTGGAAGATCGTGCAGGACTACAAGGTGTCGGTGATGTTCTCGGCGCCCACCGCCGTGCGCGTGCTGAAGAAGCACGACGTCGCGTTCCTGAGGAAGTACGACCTCTCCACGCTCAAGCACCTGTTCCTCGCCGGCGAGCCGCTGGACGAGCCCACGCACCGCTGGGTGAGCGATTCGCTCGGCCGCCCGGTGATCGACCACTACTGGCAGACCGAGACCGGCTGGCCGCTGCTCTCGGCGCATCCGGGCGTGGAGAAGACGCCGCTCAAGATGGGCTCGCCGAGCTTCCCGGTGTACGGCTACGACGTACGGCTGCTGCACGAATCGACCGGCAAGCCCGTGGCCGACGGCGAGAAGGGCGTGGTGACCATCGCCCCGCCGCTGCCGCCGGGATGCATGACGACCGTGTGGGGCGACGACGAGCGCTTCGTCAAGACCTACTTCACGGACTTCAAGGACCAGCTGGTCTACTCGACCTTCGACTGGGGCATCCGCGACAGGGACGGCTACTACTTCATCCTCGGCAGGACGGACGACGTGATCAACGTCGCCGGGCACCGGCTCGGCACGCGCGAGATCGAGGAGGCCGTGAACATGCACCCCGGCATCGCGGAGTGCGCGGTGGTGGGCGTGGCCGACCAGCTGAAGGGGCAGCTGCCGATGGCCTTCGCGGTGGTGAAGGATCCCGCGGCGGTCGCCTCGAAGGAGGCGCGCATGAAGCTGGAGGGCGAAGTGATGCAGACCGTGGACAAGCAGCTGGGCGCCATCGGGCGCCCGGGGCGGGTGTTCTTCGTGACGCTGCTGCCCAAGACGCGCTCGGGCAAGGTGCTGCGCCGCTCGATCCAGGCGCTCGCCGAGAAGCGCGACCCGGGCGACCTGACCACCATCGAGGATCCGGGCGCGCTCGAGCAGATCCGGGAGGCGCTCAAATGAAGACCCGCTCCGAGCTGACACAAGGCGACTGCGAGAAGATCATGGCGGCCGCGCTCGCCGAGGCGAAGCGCAACAGCTGGATCGTCGCCATTGCCATTCTGGACGACGGCGGCCACCTGCTGCACTTCACGCGCATGGACGGCGCCACGCCCGCCAATGCCGCCATCGCGCTGGAGAAGGGGCGCACCGCGGCCATGTCGCGCCGGACGTCGGGCAGCTGGCAGGAGCGGATCAAGACGCGGCCGGAGATGCTGAAGATGCCCGGCATCCTGCCGGTGCAGGGCGGCGTGCCGATCCTGGTGGACGGCGGGTGCGTGGGCGGCGTGGGCGTGTCGGGCGTGCAGTCGCACGAGGACGAGCAGATCGCCAAGGCGGGGATCGACGCGCTGCCGAAATAGAAACGGGGCCCGCGGGCCCCGTTTCGTCTGCACAGAACGTGGGCTACATGCCGGCCAGGCCGGCCTTCGCGCACTGCTCGTCCTGGTCGCCGGTGACGCCGCTCACGCCGACGCCGCCGATCACCTTGCCGTCGGCGAAGATCGGCATGCCGCCCGGAGATGCGATCACCCCTGGCAGGGTCATGACCGCGGGGCCGCTCTTGGCGATCACGTCGGCGAACACGCGGGTGGTGCGGCGATACATCGCGCCGACCTTGGCTTTCCCCTGGGCGATGTCGATGCTGGCGGACTGCGTGTTCTCCATGCGCTCGAAGTAGACGAGGAAGCCATGGGTGTCGACGACCGCCACGGCCACGTTCCAGCCGTTCTTCTGGCACTCGGCAAGCGTGGCGGCGGCGATCTTCTTGGCCGCCGCAATATTCACGGACGGACCGTATTCGGGGCGGCGCTCCTGTGCCTGTGCGGCAGCAGCGAACGCGGCGAGCGCGACGCCCGCGAGCATGGTGCGTGCTTTCATTGAGCTATCTCCTTTGGATTGGGTCGTGCACCCGGTCAACAGGGCACGCCGTACTGTATTCCAACTTCAGCCGCGCACGTGCTCCGGCCGGAAACCCATGCCGATCAGCCGCGCCGGGATGCGGCGCAGCACGGGAAAGCGCTGCATCAGGCGGATCGGCCAGGCGATGCCGGGGGTACGCCCGCTGGCGAGCACCCGCCCGAGCACGTTGGCCTGCAGGAAAAGCTGCATGCGCTGGGTCATGCGCGTGGGAAAGTCGCGCCGCCGCTGCACTGCGGCGAGCTCCCCGTCGGTTGGCGCGCCGCGCTGCAGCGGCTGCGCAAGGAAGTTGGCGGTCGCCACCGCGTCCTGGATCGCGAGGTTGATGCCCACGCCGCCGATCGGCGACATGGCGTGCGCGGCGTCGCCGATGCACAGCAGTCCCGGGCGATGCCAGCGGCGCAGCCGGTTGACCTGGACGGTGAGCAGCTTCACGTCGTCCCAGCTGCGCAGCTCCGACGTGCGCTCCCGCAGCGTGGGCGCGACGGCGCCGATGCCCTCGCGCAGCGCTTCGAGGCCGGCGGCGCGCACCTCGTCGTATCCGCCCTTGGGGATCACGTAGGCGCATTGCCAGTAGTCGCCGCGGTCGAGCGTCACGAACACGCGCCCCGCGTTGATGCGCCCGAGCACGGCGGCGGCGTCGTGCGCGCGCTTCGACAGCTTCATCCACAGCACGTCCATCGGCGCGCCGAAGTCTTCGATCTGCAGGCCGGCAGCGTCGCGGAGCACGGAATGCCGGCCGTCTGCTGCAATGGTCAGCTCGGCGCGCACCTCGAACTCGCCGTCAGGGCCGTGGCCGCGCACGCCCGCGACGCGACCATCCTCCTCGATCAGCTGCGTCGCTTCCGTCTGCATCTGCAGGCGGAACGCCGGGAGCTTGCGCGCCTGCTGCGCGAGGAAATCGAGGAAGTCCCACTGCGGCATGAACGCGACGAAGCCGCAGCGCACCGGCAGGTGGCGGAAGTCGGCGATCATCACCGTCCTCCCGCCGATCTGGCCGCCGAGCTCGGTGACCTTCTGGTGGGGCCTTTGCAGGAATGCCTCGAGCAACCCGAGCTCGTGCATCACCTCGAGCGTCGAGGGGTGCACGGTGTCGCCGCGGAAATCTCGCAGGAAATCGGAGTGCTTCTCGAGGACCAGCGTGTCCACGCCTGCGCGCGCCAGCAGGTAGCCGAGCATCATTCCCGCGGGGCCGCCGCCGGCGATGCAGCAGCGGGCGCGGAGCGCGTTCACTGCGGCGCCGCGACCACCCCGTCGGCGATCAGCGCCTCGATGCGCTTCGCGCTGTAGCCAAGCGCGCCGAGGAGCTCGCGGCTGTCCTGGGAGAGCGCCGGCGGCTGGCGGCGCAGGGGCAGGCGCTCGCCCTTCATCTCCAGCGGCAGGCCGGGCACGTTGAAGGTCGTGCCGCGCGGATCGTGCGTTTCGACCATGCCGCCGGCATTGAGGTGCGGATCGTCGAACAGGTCGCGCGGGCGCGTGATCGGCGCGAAGGGCAGGCCGATCGCTTCGAGCTTGCGCTCGAGCTCCGCCTTCGTGTGCCGTCGCAGGACTTCCTGCAGCGCGGGCAGCAGCCACTCGCGCGCCTGCACGCGCAGGCCGTTGGTCTTCAGCCGCGCATCGGCGGCGAGCTCAGGGGCGCCGTACTCGCGGCAGAACACCTCCCACTGCGTATCGGTCACGACGCCGACGAACAGGCGATCGCCGTCCTTGGTGGCGAAGATGTCGTACACGCCCCAGGCAGGCTTCTTCACCGCCATCGGCGGCGGCTCCTCGCCGGTGATGGCGAGCTGCGCCATGTGCTGCGCGACGAGGAAGGCAGTGTTCTCGAAAAGCGCGCTGCGCACGAGCTGGCCGTGGCCCGTCCTCTCGCGCTCGCGCAGCGCGGCGAGGATGCCGATGGCGGCAAACATGCCGCCCATGATGTCGTTGACCGAGGAGCCCACCCGCAGGGGACGATCTGGCAGTCCCGTCATGTAGGCGAGCCCGCCCATCATCTGCACCACCTCGTCGAGCGCGGGCCGGTGTTCGTAGGGACCCGAGAGGAATCCCTTCATGGTGCAGTAGACGAGCCGCGGGTTGCGCCGGCCCAGGTCCTCGTAGCCGAAGCCCAGCTTCTCCAGGGCGCCCGGGCGGAAGTTCTCCGTGATCGCGTCCGCGCTGTCGATGAGCTTCAGCGCCACTTCCTTGCCTTCCGGGTGCTTGAGATCGAGCGCGAGGCTCTTCTTGTTGCGGTTGAACATCGGGTAGAAGCCCGCGCCCGCGCCCATCAGGCGGCGCGTGTTGTCGCCTTCGAGCGGCTCGACCTTGATCACTTCGGCGCCCAGGTCCGCGAGCACCAGCCCGCAGGTGGGGCCCATCACCATGTGCGCGAACTCTACGACGCGCACCCCCTCCAGAGGCAATGTCACGGGCGTCCGGGGGGTACCGGGGGGACGTTTGCGGCCCCCCTGTTCCTATGCGGCAGCACGGAATCCTTTGGGAAGACCGGCGAGGGCCATGTGGCCGTACAGCGGTTCGTCCGGCACGCCGCCGTGCATGATCTTCCTCGCGGCAAGGAGCTTGTCGAAATCGATGCCGGTGGACACGCCCATGCTCTCGAACATGAAGACCAGGTCCTCGGTGATCACGTTGCCGCTCGCGCCAGGCGCGAACGGGCAGCCGCCCAGCCCGCCCATCGACGAATCGAACGAGCGCACGCCTTCCTCCCAGGCGGCGAGCGCGTTCGCCAGCCCGAGCCCGCGCGTATTGTGAAAGTGCGCGCCTTCGAGCTTGTCGCCGATCTCCTGCTTGACGCGGCGGAACACGCGCTTCACCTGCACGGGGTTGGCGTAGCCCACGGTGTCGGCCAGCGCCACGCAGTCGCAGAACTCGGCGAGCTTCACCGCAATCCTCACCACCTCGTCCTCAGGGACGTTGCCCTGCATCGTGCAGCCGAACGCGGTGGAGACGGCGCCTTCGATCTCGGGGCCCTGCGCGCCGCGCATCTGCGCGGCCTTGCGCACTTCCTCGACCATCTGGTCGGGCGTCATGCGCACGTTGGAGACGCTGTGCTGGTGCGAGGCCGACACCGGGAAGGTGATCTTGTGGGCGCCTGCCTCGCGCGCGCGCTCGAAGCCCTTCACGTTGGGCGCCAGCGCGACGACCTTGAGGCCGGGGATGGCGAGCGCGTGCTTCACGATCTCCCCCGTGTCGGCCATCGCCGGGATGAGCTTGGGCGGGACAAACGAGCCCACCTCGATCTCGTTCAGCCCCGCCGCGGCGAGGGCGCTGATCCAGGCCTTCTTCGTTTCGGTGGGCATCAGCTGCTTGGCGTTCTGCAGCCCGTCGCGCGGGCCGACTTCGCAGATCTGGACTTGGCGCATGGGATCCTCCGGGATGGCCCGGATTCTAGCGCGCCTCGATGCGCAGGACGGCGTAGCCGCACAGCGCCGCACACGCGGCAAAGGCGAGCATGGCCCACAGCGACGCGCCCCACCCGCCGAAGTTCGACGCCAGCCAGGCCAGCGTCACCGGTCCGAAGAACTGGCCGGCCTGCGAGGTCTGCATGACCATGCCGTTGGTGGTGCCGACATGCTGCGGCGTCTTCGCGTGCGCCACGACGCCGGAGAAGATGCAGGCGGGGATGACGCCGACACCCATGGAGAAGATCAGGCACGACGCGTAGCGCAGCGCATCCGGCAACGCTTCGCTCAGCATGGCGGCGTCGGTAGCGACCATCACGGCGCACGCCGCGAGGATCAGCGGGCCGCGGCGCACGCCGCGCCCCAGCAGCCAGCCGCCGCCGAGGTTTCCCGGGACGTTGATGAGGACCATGAGCGCGGTGAGCAACGCGGCGAGCCCGGCGCTGGTGCCGCGCTCGTCCACGAGGAAGGTCGGCAGCCAGATCATGACCGACGTCCACTGCGCGACGTAGAACGCGAACAGCAGGGCGAGCGCCACGCTGCCGGGCTGTGACAGCGATTCGAGCGCCAGCTTGAGGGAACCGACGCCGCCGTAGCGTGTCGTCGGCGCAAGGCGGGCGATGAGAACGAACGCAACTGCCGCGGCGACTGCCGTCGCCACCCAGAGCCCGCGCCAGCCCCACGCCGCGAGCGCCAGCGGAGAAAGGAGCAGGGCGAGGCTGCCACCCGACGGCATATAGGCGCTCCACAATCCCATCACCTTCGCGCGGTCGCGGTGGTCCGCTGCCGAGGCCGCCATCAGCGCGGAGCCGGCCACCGTGAACAGGATGAAGCCGACGCCTTCGAAGAAACGCGAAGCGATGAGCGACTGGAAATCCCACGCGCCCGCGCCGAGCAGTCCCGCGGCGACCAGCATGCCTAGCCCGGCGAGCCCCAGTCGCTTGTGCCCGAAGCGGTCGCACAGGATGCCGACGAACATCCCGACCAGCATGCCGATGGCGTTGAACGTCGTGGCGATGAACCCCGACTGCACGAGCGTCAGTCCGAGTTCGTCGCGCTGCAGGGGCAGCGCCGCCGGTACCTTGCCGATGTAGGCGCCGCACACGAGGCCGCCGGCGAACACGGCCCAGACCGCGGGCCAGCGGGTGCCGCCCATTACGCGGCGTTGACCGGGATCTTCAGCTCGACGATCTTCTTCTGCCAGTCGGCGGGGCCCGACTGGTGCACGGAGACGCCGTTCGAATCCACGGCCACGGTCACCGGCATGTCCTTCACCTCGAACTCGTAGATCGCCTCCATGCCGAGGTCCTCGAAGGCCAGCACCTTCGACTTGCGAATCGCCTTGGCGACGAGGTACGCCGCGCCGCCGACCGCGATGAGCGAGGCCGCCTTGTGCTTGCGGATCGCCTCGACCGCGACCGGCCCGCGCTCGCCTTTGCCGATCATGGCGACCAGTCCGGTCTTGCCGAGCATCGTCTCCACGAACTTGTCCATGCGCGTCGCGGTGGTCGGGCCCGCGGGGCCGACGACCTCGTCGCGCACCGGATCAACCGGGCCCACGTAGTAGATGACGCGATTGGTGAAGTCGACCGGCAGCTTCTGGCCCTTGTCGAGCATGTCCTGGATGCGCTTGTGCGCAGCGTCGCGGCCGGTGAGCAGCTTGCCCGAGAGCAGCAGCGTCTCGCCCGGCTTCCAGGTCGCGACCTGCGCAGCGCTCAGCTTGTCGAGATCGACGCGGCGCGCGTCCTTGGCCGGCGACCAGGCCACCTTCGGCCAGTCCTCGAGCGACGGCGCCTCGAACTCCGCCGGGCCCGATCCGTCGAGCACGAAATGCACGTGGCGTGTGGCGGCGCAGTTCGGGATCATGGCGACCGGCTTGTTCGCCGCGTGCGTAGGGTAGGAGCCGATCTTCACGTCGAGCACGGTGGACAGCCCGCCGAGGCCCTGCGCGCCGATGCCGAGCGCGTTGACCTTGTCGTACAGCTCGATCCTCAGCTCCTCGTACTTGTCTCGCGGCCCGCGCGCCTTGAGTTCGGCCATGTCGATCGGCTGCATCAGCGCTTCCTTCGCCATGAGCATGGCCTTCTCGGCGGTGCCGCCGATGCCGATGCCGAGCATGCCCGGCGGGCACCAGCCCGCACCCATGGTCGGCACGGTCTTCAGCACCCAGTCCACCACGGAGTCCGACGGGTTGAGCATCGCGAACTTGGCTTTCGCCTCGGAGCCGCCGCCCTTCGCGGCGACGTCCACCGCCACCTTGCCACCGGGCACCATCTCCACGCTGATCACCGCGGGCGTGTTGTCCTTCGTGTTGCGCCGGACGAACTGCGGGTCTTCGAGCACCGAGGCGCGCAGCTTGTTGTCGGGGTGCAGGTAGCCGCGGCGCACGCCCTCGTTCACGGCGTCGGCGAGCGAGCCCGTGAAGCCCTCGAAGCGCACGTCCATGCCGACCTTCAGGAATACGTTGACGATGCCGGTGTCCTGGCAGATCGGGCGATGGCCCTCGGCGCACATGCGCGAGTTCGTGAGGATCTGCGCGATGGCGTCCTTTGCCGCGGGCGACTGCTCGCGCTCGTAGGCGCGCCCGAGCGCCTGCAGGTAGTCGGCGGGGTGGTAGTAGGAAATGAACTGCAGCGCGTCGGCGACGCTCTGCACGAGGTCGGCCTGCCGGATGCTCGTCACGCGTGTCCTCCCTGGCGCGCGGGCGCTGCGGGCAGGATGCGGTCGGTCGCGGCGATGGCCATGGCCGACAGCACGAACGTGATGTGGATGCCGACCTGCGCGAGGATGGTCTTCTCGTCGTAGGCGCTGGCATTGATGAAAGTCTTCAGCAGGTGGATCGAGGAGATGCCGATGATCGCCGTGGCGAGCTTTACCTTGAGCACGGAGGCGTTCACGTGCGAAAGCCACTCGGGCTGATCCGGATGCTTCTCCAGCCCGAGCCGCGAAACGAAGGTCTCGTAGCCGCCGACGATCACCATGATGAGCAGGTTGGAGATCATGACCACGTCGATCAGCCCGAGCACCACCAGCATGATCACCGTCTCGTTCAGCTTGGTCGGCCGCGCGACGCCCTCGACCGTGACGGCATCCAGCACGTGGTCCAGCGCGCCGGCGTTGCCGAAGGCGGCGAGCAGCAGGTGATAGAGCTCCTGCCAGAAAAGCCAGACGTAGACGCCCTGGGCGATGATCAGGCCGAGGTACAGGGGCAGCTGCAGCCAGCGGCTGGCGAAGATGAGGTTCGGGAGCGGCTTCAGCGGGCGCATGGCGCGCTCGTCCGGCGAGGTTCGCATCGGGGCGGCGGGAGGGTTGCGGAAGCCGCGTAATCTAGCATACGCTTGATTCAATTCGGCATTCGTTCCTGAAGGAGAGAGGCATGTCGTCCACCATCGAATCGGTGCTGCAGGAAAAGCGCGTTTTCCCGCCCGCCGCCGAGTTCGTCAAGCAGGCCAACATTTCCGGCATGGAGGGCTACCGCAAGCTGTACGCCGAGGCCGAGAAGGACTTTGAGGGCTTCTGGGGCAGGCTGGCGCGCGAGACGCTGCTCTGGCACAAGCCCTTCACCAAGGTGCTGGACGAATCGAAGGCGCCGTTCTTCCGCTGGTACTACGACGGCGAGCTGAACGCCTCGCACAATTGCCTCGACCGGCACCTGAAGACGCAGCCCGACAAAGTCGCGATCATCTTCGAGGCCGACGACGGCAAGGTGACGAAGATCACCTACAAGGCGCTGTATCACGAGGTGTGCAGGATGGCCAACGCGCTCAAGGCGCACGGCGTGAAGGCGGGCGACCGGGTGCTCGTCTACATGCCGATGTCCATCCAGGTGGTGGTGGCGATGCAGGCCTGCGCGCGCATCGGCGCCACGCACTCGGTGGTGTTCGGCGGGTTCTCGGCCAAGAGCCTGCAGGAGCGCATCATCGACGCCGGTGCCACCGAGGTGATCACCGCCGACGGCCAGTTCCGCGGCGGCAAGGAGATCCCGCTCAAGCCGGTGGTGGACGAAGCCTTCGCCATGGGCGGCTGCGAAAAGGTACGCAACGTCATCGTCTACAAGCGCACCGGCAGCGCCGTCGCCATGCAGGCGCCGCGCGACAAGTGGTGGGACGACGCGGTGAAGGGGCAGCCGGATACGTGCGAGCCGACGTGGGTGAACGCGGAGCACCCGCTGTTCATCCTCTACACGTCGGGATCGACCGGCAAGCCGAAAGGCATCCAGCACTCGACGGGCGGGTACCTGCTGTGGTGCGCGCTCACCATGAAGTGGGTATTCGACAACAAGCCGAGCGACGTCTTCTGGTGCACCGCGGACGTCGGCTGGGTGACGGGGCACAGCTACATCACCTACGGGCCGCTCGCCGTCGGCGCGACCGAGGTCATGTTCGAGGGCGTGCCGACCTATCCGGACGCGGGGCGCTTCTGGAAGATCATCCAGGACCACAAGGTGAACGTGTTCTACACGGCGCCGACCGCCATCCGGTCCCTGATCAAGGCGGGCGGCGACCTGCCGAAGAAGTACGACCTCAAGTCGCTGCGCATCCTCGGCACCGTCGGCGAACCGATCAATCCGGAGGCCTGGATCTGGTATCACGAGACGGTGGGCGGCGGCCGCTGCCCGATCGTCGACACCTGGTGGCAGACCGAGACGGGTGGCCACCTCATCTCGCCGCTGCCCGGCGCGACCCCCACCAAGCCGGGCTCGGCGACGCTGCCGCTGCCCGGCATCTTCGCCGACATCGTCGACGAGACCGGCACCTCGGTGGGCCGGGGCAAGGGCGGCATCCTCGTCATCCGCAGGCCCTGGCCCTCGATGCTGCGCACCATCTGGGGCGACCCCGAGCGCTACAGGAAGACCTACTGGCCCGACGACTTCAAGGGCAAGCTCTACCTTGCCGGCGACGGCGCGAGCATGGACGACGAAGGCTACTTCCGCATCGTCGGCCGCATCGACGACGTGCTGAACGTTTCCGGCCACCGCCTGGGCACCATGGAAGTCGAGTCGGCGCTGGTGGCGAACACCAGGCTGGTCGCCGAGGCCGCGGTGGTGGGCCGCCCCGACGACCTGACCGGCGAGGCGATCGTCGCCTTCGTGGTGACAAAGGGGCCGCGCCCGATGGGCGAGGAGGCGAAGAAGATCGCGCAAGAGCTGCGCGACTGGGTGGGCAAGGAGATCGGGCCGATCGCCAAGCCCAAGGACATCCGCTTCGGCGACAACCTGCCCAAGACCCGCTCGGGCAAGATCATGCGGCGGCTGCTGCGCGCCATTGCCAAGGGCGAGGAGATCAAGCAGGACGTGTCGACGCTGGAGAACCCGGCGATCCTGGAGCAGCTGGCGCAGAAGCAGTAGCGCGCGGCGCCGTCGGCACGCGGCGCGCAGGAGGAGGCGAGCATGGGAGAGTACGACGTCCGGGGCCAGCGCCTGGTGGCGCTGTGCCTGCTCGGCCTGCTGCTGTTCAACTATCCGCTGCTCGCCGTGTTCAACGTGCCGGTGATGATCTTCGGCATCCCGCTGCTATACGTGTACTTCTTTCTCGCCTGGGCGGCGCTCATCGCGCTCATGGCGCTGGTGATCGAGCGCCGCGGCTAGCTCGCCGCCCGCGCCCTCCGCCATGCTCCAGGGCTGGGTCGTCGTCCTCACCTCCTTCGCCTACCTGGGGTTGCTGTTCGCCATCGCCTACTACGCCGACCGGCGCGCCGATGCCGGCCGCTCGCTGATCGACAGCCCCTACGTCTACAGCCTGTCGCTCGCGGTGTACGCCACGGCGTGGACCTTCTACGGCAGCGTCGGCCGCGCGGCCGAGAACGGCGTGGGCTTCCTGCCGATCTACATCGGACCGACGCTGATGATCGCGCTGTGGTGGATCGTGATGCGCAAGATCCTGCGCATCAGCAAGCAGAACCGCATCACCTCGCTGGCCGACTTCATCTCTTCGCGCTACGGCAAGAGCGCGCTGCTCGCCGGCATGGTGACGGTGATCGCCGTGATCGGCATCCTGCCCTACATTTCTCTGCAGTTGAAGGCGATCTCGAACACCTTCGCCGTGGTGCTGCAGTACCCGGACATTGTCATGCCGGCGAAGCTCGGGACGGTTCCGGTCCTGCAGGACACTGGGCTGCTTGTGGCGCTGATCCTCGCGGCGTTCACCATCCTGTTCGGCACGCGCCATCTGGACAGCTCGGAGCATCACGAGGGCATGGTGGCGGCGATCGCCTTCGAGTCGCTGGTCAAGCTGGTCGCGTTCGTCGCGGTCGGCGCGTGGGTAACCTGGGGCATCTACCGCGGCGTTGGCGACCTGTTCGCGCGGGCGGCAGCGGAGCCGAAGCTGGCCACCATGCTCACGCCCTTCGATGCCGTCGCCGGCAGCTACTCGAGCTGGGTCTGGCTCACCATTCTGTCGATGCTGGCCATCATGTTCCTGCCGCGCCAGTTTCAGGTGACGGTGATCGAGAACAAGGACGAGAAGCACCTCAACAAGGCGATCTGGCTGTTCCCGCTGTATATGCTGGCAATCAACGTGTTCGTGCTGCCGATCGCCTTCGGCGGACTGCTGCACTTCCCCGGCGGCGGCGTGGACGCCGACACCTTCGTGCTCACGCTGCCAATGGTCGAGCGGCAGGAGCTGCTCGGGCTGATCGTGTTCATCGGCGGGCTGTCGGCAGCCACCGGCATGGTCATCGTCGAGACCATCGCGCTGTCGACCATGGTGTGCAACGACCTGGTCATGCCGGTGCTGCTCCGGCTGCACGCGCTGCGACTGACCGAGCGGCCGGACCTGAGCGGCCTGTTGCTGGGCATCCGCCGCGGCGCCATCGTCGCCGTGCTGCTGCTGGGGTACCTGTACTTCAGGCTCGCGGGGGAGGCCTACGCGCTGGTCGCTATCGGGTTGATCTCATTCGCGGCGGTGGCGCAGTTCGCGCCGGCGGCGCTCGGCGGGATCTTCTGGAAAGGCGGCACGCGCCTCGGGGCGCTGGCGGGGCTGGCCGCGGGGTTTCTGGTGTGGTTCTATACGCTGCTGCTGCCGGCCTTCGCGCGCTCCGGCTGGCTGCCGATCGGCTTCCTGGAGAAGGGACCCTGGGGCATCGAACTGCTCCGACCGCTCGAGCTGTTCGGCCTCGGCGGGCTGGACCAGATCACGCACGCCATGATCTGGAGCATGGCGGCCAATGTCGGTGCCTATGTGGGCGTGTCGCTGATGCGCGCGCCTGGCCCGGAGGAGCTGCGCCAGGCGAGCATGTTCGTCGACGTGTTCACGCGCCCGGCGCCGGTGGGCGGCGCGGGGTTCTGGCGCGGCAAGGCCTCCGCCACCGAGCTGCAGAATCTGCTGGCGCGCTTCGTTGGTCAGGCCGCCGCGCTCGAGGCGCTCGACGAGTACGCGCGCCTGCGCGGCATGGCGCGATCAGCGATGGGCGCAGAAGCGGACGCCGACCTCGTGTACTTCGTCGAGACCCAGCTCGCCGGCGTCATCGGCGCCGCGTCGGCGCACATCATGGTGGCCTCGGTCGTCAAGGAGGAGGCGCTGACGCTCGACGAAGTGCGCGCGATCCTCGACGAGGCGTCGCAAGTCGTGGTGTACAGCCGGCAACTGGAGCAGAAGTCGCGCGAGCTCGAGGCCGCCACGGCGGAATTGCGCACGGCGAACGAGCGGCTGCAGGAGCTCGACCGGATGAAAGACGACTTCATCTCCACGGTTACGCACGAGCTGCGCACGCCGCTCACCTCGATCCGCGCTTTCTCCGAGATCCTGCGCGACGACCCGAAGCTCGCGCTCCCGCAGCGCACCAAGTTCCTCGACATCATCGCCAAGGAGACCGAGCGCCTGACGCGCCTCATCAACCAGGTGCTCGATCTGGCGAAGCTCGAGTCGGGCACGGCAGAGTGGCACGCGACCTCCATCGACATGCGCGAGATCGTCGCCGATACCGCGGCGGCGATGAGCGAGGTCTTCCGCGAGCGCTCGGTGCGCCTCGAGCTGAAGGTGCCAGGCGTTGTTTCGCCGGTGCACGCCGATCCCGACCGGGTGAAGCAGGTGCTGCTCAACCTGCTGTCGAATGCCGCAAAGTTCTGCGAGTCCGGCCGCGGGCGCGTTGAGGTGTCGCTGCTGGAAGAGGGAGGCGCGGTGCGCGTGAACGTGAAGGACAACGGCCCTGGCATCAGCGCCGCCGACCAGTGCATCATCTTCGAGAAGTTCCGCCAGGTCGGCGACGCGCTCACCGACAAGCCGCAGGGCACGGGCCTCGGGCTGCACATCTGCCGCCAGATCGTGGAGCGCCTGGGCGGCAGGCTCTGGGTGGAGAGCCGGGTCGGCGAGGGCGCGAGCTTTTCGTTCACGCTACCCGTGCCGCCGCACCGCCAGGCGCTGCCCGCGGCGCGCGCGGCATGAGCA
>JAOUIL010000073.1 GCA_029883975.1 Betaproteobacteria bacterium | reverse complement strand
CCTCGCCCAATGCGGCGCGGCTGGTCGGCGTGAGCTCGCCCGTCGCCGGGGTGGTGGAGATCCACCAGACGAAGATGGAAGGCGGCGTGATGCGCATGCGCCCGGTGCAGGCGGTCGAGTTGCCCGCCGGCAAGGCGGTCGAGCTCAAGCCCGGCGGCTACCACGTGATGCTCATGCAGGTGAAGTCGCCCGTGAAGGAGGGCGACACCGTGCCGCTCACGCTCGTCATCGAGTCGGGCGGCAAGCGCGATGCGGTGACCATCCTGGCGCCGGTGCGCGCGCTGACGACGCCCGCGCACGGCAAGCACTGAGCGGGCGCGGCGCGCTAGGCCGGCACGCGCCCGGTGGCGAGGTAGCGCCAGCCGGGCGGCCACGGCACCTCGACGCGCACGCCGGCGAGGCGCGCGGCGAGCTTCGCCCACGGCCGGCCGAGGTTCTCCATGTTGGTGATGTAGCCGCGGTGGCGCGCGCGCAGCCAGGCGTTGACCGGCGCGCCCCACCAGGGCCAGAGCACCGAGCCGCAGGCGGCGACGCGCGCGCCGGCTTTCGCCTGGGAAAGCGCGTTGTCGAGCGCCGCCTCGGACTGCAGCACGTCGTGCACGTAGCTGAACAGCAGCGCGTCGGCGCTCGCGTCGAAGCGCACGGTCTCGGCGGGGCCCTCGCGCAGCGTGACGTTGCGCCAGCCGTGCTGCGCGACGCGTGCGCGCGCCACGGCAAGCAGCTCGGGCGAGTGGTCGAACGCGAGCAGCCGGCCGCGCGCGCCGATCGCCTCGAGGATCGGCGCGAACGAGAATCCGGTGCCGCAGCCGGCGTCGAGCACCACGTCGCCCGGCGCGAGCGCGAGCGCCGCGACCGCGCGCAGGCGCATGGCGTTGATCAGCCGCGTGCGGCGATCGTAGTCGGTGGCGAGTTGCGCGTAGTCGGCGACCGAGCGGGTCGCGTCAGCCGGCATCGCGCGCCAGGCGCACGCCGCTGACCTGCCAGCGCGCGCCGGAAGGGAAGAAGTTGCGGTAGCTCGGGCGCAGGTGACCGGGCGGTGTCGCGCTCGATCCGCCGCGCAGCACGTACTGGTTGGACATGAACTTGCCGTTGTACTCGCCCACGGCGCCGGCCGCGGGCCGGTAGCCGGGGTAGGGGCCGTAGCTGCTGGAAGTCCACTGCCAGACGTCGGCGGGCGCGCCGCCCGCGGCCTCGAGCTCGAACTCGGTCGGCAGGCGCGCGCTCGCCCAGCGCGCAAAGGCATCCGCCTCGAAGTGGCTGATGTGCGCGACCGGGGCGTGCGGATCGAGGGGCTGCGCGCCATGCAGCGTGAACTCCATCCAGGCGCCGTCGCGCTTGCTCCAGTAGAGCGGCGCTTCCCAGCCTTGCGCGCGCGCGATCGCCCAGCCCTCGGAGAGCCAGTGCTCCGGCCTGCGATAGCCGCCGTCCTCCACGAACGCGAGGTACTCGGCGTTGGTCGCGGGCCGGCTCGCGAGCTCGAAGGGCTCGAGCAGCACGCGATGACGCGGCAGCTCGTTGTCGAAGGCGAAGCCGGCGCCGTCGTGGCCGATCCACGTTGCCCCGCCGGCGTGCGCCTGCCAGGCGAGCGCCGCGGGAGCGGCAGGCTGCGGCGCGCCTTCGCGGTAGGCGGGCGCGAGCGGGTTGAGCGACAGCAGGTGCTTGAGGTCGGTGAGCATCAGCTCCTGGTGCTGCTGCTCGTGCTGCACCCCGAGCTCCACCAGGCCGAGCGCCTCGTCGGACATCGTCGCCCCGCCGAGCAGCGCGGCCATGGCCGCGTCCACGTGCGCGCGGAAGTGGCGCACGTCTTCGAGCGAAGGGCGCGAGATCATGCCGCGCTGCGCGCGCGGGAACTGCTCGCCGACGGCGTTGTAGTACGAGTTGTACAGGTAGCGGAAGGCGGGATGGAACTCGCGGTAGCCGCGCGCGAAGCGCGCGAGCAGGAAGGTCTCGAAGAACCAGGTGGTGTGCGCCAGGTGCCACTTGACCGGGCTCGCGTCGGGCATCGACTGCAGGGCGCAGTCCTCCGCGCTGAGTCCCGCGGCGAGCCCGGCGGTCGCCTTGCGAATCAGCGGGTAACGCTCAACGAGCTCGCCTTGCGCGAGCGCTGCATGGTCCGGCTTCATCCTCCTCCTGTCGGGTGTGGTCCCCGATTCCTTACCGGACTTTACGCCTTGGAAGCGCGAGCGCAAGCTTCGCCGCATGCTTGACGCACGCATGCGCAGGGCGCTGTCGGGACGCCGGGGAATCACCGAGAAGCGCATGTTCGGCGGCGTGTGCTTCCTGCTGAGGGGCAACATGCTGTGCGGCGTCGGGGACGGCAAGTTCATGTTCCGCGTCGGCAAGGATCAGGACGCCGCCGCGCTGCGGCGCCCGGGCGCGCGGCCGATGGATTTCACCGGCCGTCCGATGGCCGGCTTCGTATGGGTGGATCCGGCCAGTTGCGACGCGCGCCGGCTGAAAGGCTGGATCGCGATGGCCGAGCGCTATGTCGTCGCGCTGCCGTCGAAGAAAAAGTGACTCAGTAGCCCGCGGCGAAGTCCACCAGGTTCCCCGGCAGCTCGCCGCGGCGCACGCGCTCGACGTGCTCGGCGATCTTGGCGACCGAGGTGCGCGGCTCGGAGAGCGCCGCGATGTGCGGCGTCACCGTCACCCCGGGATGCGTCCACAGCGGTGAGTCCTGCGGCAGCGGCTCGGTCTCGAAGACGTCCAGGTAGGCGTGTGCGAGGTGCCCGGCGTCGAGCGCCGCGAGCAGGTCCGCAATGACGACGTGGCCGCCGCGCGCCACGTTGATGACGCAGCCGTCCTTGCGGATCCTCGACAAGGCGTCGCGGCCGAGGATGCCGCGCGTGTGTGCAGTAAGCGGCAGCAGGCACACGACCGCGTCGCTGCGGGAGAGCACGTCATCGAGGTCCATCGAGCAGTACACGCCGTCGAGGGATTTCGGGCGCCGGCTCCAGCCTGCGACGTGAAAGCCCAGGCGCTTGAGCTGCGCCGCCACGGTGCTGCCGAGCTCGCCCAGGCCGAGGATGCCGACCGTGCGGTCGGACGGCAGGTACTGGCGCCGCCGCTTCCAGGTCTTCTCGCGCTGCCAGCGGCGGTAGAGGTAGAAGTGCCGGTGCCAGTCGAGCACCCAGGCGATCACCGTCTCGCACATGGCATGCACCATGCCCGGATCGATCAGGCGCGCGACCGGCACGCCGCGCGGCAGCTCCGGGTCGGCGACGATGTTCTCCACCCCCATCCAAAGCGACTGGATGAGCCGGAGGTTCTTCAGCCCGGCGAAGGTGCCGGGCGGGTGCGTGGCGACGAGCGCGAGGTCGATGTCGCCGCCGTTCGTGTCCGGCCACGCGAAGAAGCGGTCTTCGGGCAGCGCCTTCTGCAGCAGCGGGAACCAGAAGTCGGGCTTCTCCTTTTCCGAGGCGAAAAGGATGTTCATCCGCCCCGCCCGGAGTTCAGCTCCCGGGCTTGAAGCCGGAGGCCTTGATCACCGGGCCCCACAGGTCGTAGTCGCGCTTGTGGATGCGCGCCAGCTCGGCGGGCCCGAGCCCCGAGGGCTCCATGCCGTAGTTGTCCAGCCGCTGGCGCACATCGGGCTCCTTCAGCGCGGCGATGATCGCCTTCGACAGGCGATCGATGGTCGCGGCCGGCGTGCCCGCGGGCGCGTAGGCCGCGTACCAGCCGCCGCCCTCGATGTCGTAGCCGAGCTCCTTGAACGTGGGGATGTCGGGCAGGTGCTTGGAGCGCGTCGCGCCCGAAGTGGCGACCGCGACGATCTTGCCCGCCTTGTGCTGCGGGGCGACGTCGGACACCGTGCCCATGAACGCGGCGATCTGGCCGCCGAGCAGGTCGGTCATGGCGGCAGCCGTGCCGCGGTAGCCGATGTGGTTCATCTTCAGCCCCGCCTTCTCCGCAAAGAGCAGGGAGAAGAAGTGCGGCAGGCTGCCCGTCGCCGCGGAGGCGTAGTTGCCGTACTTGGCGTCCTGCTTCACGAGGCCAACGTACTCCTTGAGCGATTTCGCCGGCGTCGCCGGGCCCATGGCGAAGGCGAACAGGAAGTCCGCCGTGTGCGCGACCGGCGCGAAGTCCGCGAACGGGTCGTAGGGCAGCTTCTGGATGTGCGGCGCGGTGACGACGGTGACCAGCGGCGTCATCACCAGCACCGTGCCGTCGGCGGGCGAGGTCTTCAGCGCGTTCATGGCGATCTGCCCGGCGGCCCCGGCGCGGTTCTCGACGATCACGTTCTGCCCGAGCGAGGCCTGCATCTTCTCGGCCACCATGCGCGTCATGGCGTCCAGGCTCGCCCCGGCGGGAAAGCCCACCAGGAACTTGATGGTGCCCTGCTGGGCGTGCGTCCCCAGGGAAGTGAGCGCGAGCGCGAGCGCGGCGATTGTTCGCTTCATGATCTTCTCCTCCTCCGCGCGGATGTTAGCACCGGTGCGCGCTCGAGGACCACTTCCCATACCACCTTCGGCTTCTCGTAGCGGCGGATGACGCGCTCCTCGAGGCTCAGCACGCGCCAGCCGCGTGCGAACAGGCGGCGCACGTCCGCGCGGTCGAAGAAGCGCTTGCGCTCGCCGTCCACGCGAAAATAGCGGCGGCCGATGCGTGGGTGCCCGCGCGCGCCGTGGTGGAAATCCCGGATGGAATTGAGCCGGCACAGGAGCACGCCGCCTGGCCGCAGGGCCCGGCGCAGGCGAGCGGCCACCGCCGCGGTCTCGCGCCATGGGAAATAGTGCAGGCACAGGCTGGCGACGATCGCGCCGGTGCCGCCCGGCGCGACCGGCAGCGGCGCGCGCAGGTCGCGGCGCAGGAAGCGGACGCCCGGGAGCCGGGCGCGCGCGCGCCGCAGTGCGGGTGCCGAGGTATCCAGCCCGAAGACGGCGAGGCCGGCCGCGGCCAGCGCCGCCGTGTCGCGGCCGGCGCCGCAGCCGAGCTCGAGCACCGGCGCGCCGCCGCCGCGCGCCGCGAGCAGCGGCAGCCAGCGTTGCAGCCAGGGGTCGCAGTCGCGGGACATGGCGGATCAATAATAGACTGGCGGCCTCGTAAAGGAGACCGGCATGGCCATCCGCAACTTCAACGAAAAGACGCTCACCGCCGAGGTGCTGAAGCGCGTCGGCAAGGCGCCCGACAAGCGCACGCGCCAGATCATGCAGAGCCTGGTCAAGCACCTGCACGCCTTCGTGCGCGAGGTGCGCCCGACGCAGGAGGAATGGTTCCAGGGCATCCAGTTCCTCACCGCCACCGGCCATATGTGCGACGAAAAGCGCCAGGAATTCATCCTGATGTCGGACACGCTCGGCGTGTCGATGCTGGTGGACTTCATCAACTACGGCAAGGCCGGTAAGGCAACCGAGTCCACGGTTCTCGGGCCGTTCTTCGTCGAGGGCGCGCCGGAGCTGCCGCTCGGCGCGAGCATCGCGAAGCCTGGCACGCCGGGCGAGCCCTGCGCGGTCTCCGGCACGGTGAAGGACCTCAAGGGCAAGCCCGTTGCGGGCGCGACGATCGACGTGTGGGAAGGCGGCGCGGACGGCCTCTACGACGTGCAGAAGCCCGACGGCACCAACCTGCGCGCGCGCTTCCGCTCGGACGCCGCGGGGCGGTTCCGCTTCAATTGCATCACGCCGGTCAGCTACCCGGTGCCGCACGACGGTCCGGTGGGCAAGATGCTCGTCGCCTGCGGCCGCCACCCGATGCGCCCCGGGCACCTGCACTTCATCATCGAGGCGCCGGGCTACGAGAAGCTCGTCACGCACCTGTTCGTCAAGGGCGACAAGTACCTCGACTCCGACGCCGTGTTCGGCGTGAAGGACTCGCTGATCGTCAGTTTCAGGAAGAAGAACGCCGCCGGCGAGGCGACCTGCGCCTACGACTTCGTCCTCAAGCCGAAGAAGAAATAGGGACGATCCCCTTTTCGCCATGAGGAGCCTGACCGTACGCGACGCGATGCTGATCTGGCTGCCGCTCGCGCTGCTGGTCGCGCTCGCGGCCTGGTTCGTCGCCGCGTTCGTCGAGCCCGCGCCGCCGAAGCGCGTCGTCATGAGCACCGGGCCGCTCGACGGCGCGTACCATGCCTTTGCGCTGCGCTACAAGGCGCACCTCGCCGAGTACGGCATCACGCTCGAGCTCAAGCCGTCGGCCGGTGCAGCGGAGAACATCGAGCGCCTCAAGTCGCGCCAGGACGGGGTGACGCTCGCGCTCGTGCAGGGCGGGCTCGCGAATGCGGAGAATGCGCCCGGGCTGGTGACGCTCGGCAGCATGTTCTACGAGCCGGGCTGGTTCTTCTACCGCGGCGGGAAGGAGTCCGACCTCGGCAATCCGCTGCGCGGCAAGCGCATCGCGATCGGCCCTTCGGGCAGCGGCACCCGGGCGATCGGCTTGCAGGTCATGCGCCACGCGGGCCTGGCGGAGCCGCCCACGGTGCTGAGCGAGCTCGGCGGCATGGCGGCGGCGAAAGCGCTCGAGGCGGGCGAGGTCGACGTGGTGTTCTATGTCGCCGCGGCGGATGCGCCCGGCGTGCAGCGCCTGCTGGCCGCCCCGGCGTGCGGCTGCTCGGCGCAAAGCGCGCCGAGGCCTTCGCGCGGCGCATGCCTTACCTGCACCGGCTCAAGCTGCCCGAAGGCGCGGCGGACCTCGCGCGCAACGTTCCGCCCCGGGATCTCGACATGCTGGCCGTCGCGGCGAACCTGGTCGCGGTGGAGGAGATCCACCCCGTGGTTATCGACCTGATGCTGGAGGGCGCAAGGAAGGTGCACGGCGGCGCGGGCCTGTTCCAGCGCGCCGGCGAGTTTCCCGCGCCGCTCGATCTCGACCTGCCCCTGTCGCCGGATGCGGAGCGGTTCTACAGGGCCAGCCCGTCGCTGCTGCGGCGCTACGTGCCCTACTGGCTGGTCGTGTGGGTCAACCGCTTCATCGTCGTCGGCATCCCGCTGCTGATCCTGGCGATTCCGTTCGTGCGCTATGTCCCTGCGGTGTACCGCTGGAGCACGCGGCGCCGGGTCTACCGCTGGTACGGCGAGCTGAAGACAATCGAAGACGCGGTGCGCCGCCGCGAGGGCGACGCCGCAACGCATCTCGCGCGCCTGGAGCGCCTCGCGGATCGCGTCGACCGGCTGCACATTCCGCACGCCTACGCCGGCGAGCTGTTCGCGCTGCTCCTGCACATCAAGCTGGTGCGGGACATGCTGCGGGAATGGGCCGCGAAGTGAGCGTAGGGGACAGACCCTATTTGTTGCCCCACACCTCGCGCGCCGTCTCGACGATCAGCGCGAGCTTCTTCCACTGGTCCTCGTGCGACAGCGCATTGCCGTGGTGCGTGCTGGAAAAGCCGCACTGCGGCGACAGGCACAGGTTCTCCAGCGGCACGAACTGCGCCGCCTCGGCGATGCGGCGCTTGAGCATGTCCTCGTCCTCGATCGCGCCGACTTTCGTCGTTACCAGGCCGAGCACGACCTTCTTGCCCTTCGGCAGCAGCCGCAGCGGCGCGAAGCCGCCGGCGCGCGCCGAGTCGAACTCCATGAAGAAGCCGTCGACGTCCGCCGAGAACATCGCCTCGGCCACCGGGTCGTAGCCGCCCTCGGCCACCCAGGCGCTCTTGAAGTTGCCGCGGCAGGTGTGCATCGTGACCGTCATGCCCGCAGGCCTGTCGCGCAGCGCTTCGTTGATCGTGCGCGCGTAGCGCGCGGGCAGTCGGTCCGGATCGTCGCCGTTCGCGCGGCAGGCCTCGCGCACCTTCGGGTCGCACAGGTAGGCGAACGAAGTGTCGTCGAGCTGCAGGTAGGTGCAGCCCGCCGTGCCGAGGTGCGCGATCGCCTTGCGGTAGGCTGCGGCGACGTCGTTCCAGAATTCCTCCAGGTCGGGGTAGGCATCCTTCGCGATCGCGTTGCGCCCGCCGCGCAGGTGCAGCATGGAGGGCGAGGGAATGGTGAACTTCGGCATCGCCTTCGCTACCGACTTCAGGTACGCGAAGTGCTTCGTCATGATCGGGCCGGCGCAGGCGATGCGTCCGGTCACCGTCGCGATCGGCGGCTGCTCCTCGGTGCCGCCGAACTTCACGCCGGGATTCTCCTTCAGCGTCACGCCCTCGAGTTGCGAAAGGAAGTCCAGGTGCCACCAGTCGCGTCGGAACTCGCCGTCGGTTACGGCCCGCAGGCCGATCTCCTCCTGCTTCCTCACCGCCGCGCGGATGCAGCGGTCTTCGATCTCTGCGAGTCTTGCGGCACTCAGCGCGCCCTGCTTCCATTGCCGGCGCGCGTCGGCGAGCTCGGCCGGGCGCAGCAGGCTGCCGACCTGGTCGGCGCGAAACGGCGGCTTCATGGCACGGATCATAGGGGATTCGCGCTCAGCCCAGGCTCGCGTAGCCGAACCACAGGCCCACGCCGACGAGCGTCCACGCGACCGTCACGGTGAGCGCGCGCCCCGAGAGGCGGGCCGAGAGCCGCGCGCCCGCCCAGGTGCCGGCGACGAGCAGCGCCGCGAGCGTGAGGGCGAGCGCGACGTCGATGCGGCCCTGAACGGCGTAGACTGCCGCCGCCGCCGCCGTGATCGGCAGGCCGGCGGTGACGCCGAGCGCGATCGCGGCCGGCACGGGCGTGCGCAACGCGAGCAGGATCGGGATCAGCATCACCGGCCCGCCCGTTCCCGAGATCGCCGAGCCGTAGCCCACGAGAAGTCCCAGCAGCGCCAGCGGCGCGGCGCCGGGACTGCGTCCCCCGGGCGCATGGCGCGAGGCGAGCGCGTGCAGGCCCGAGGCGAGCGCCAGCGCCGCGACGAACAGGCGCACGCCGAGCCCGGGCAGGCGGTCGAGCGTCGCCGCGCCGAGCGCCGCGCCGCAGGCTGCCGCGAGGCACAGCGCGGCCGCCGGACGCAGCGGCAGGCGCGCGCGGCGCAAGTGGATGAAGGCGGCGTACAGGCCGGAGAAGAGAAAGCCGAGCATGCAGGCGGCGACCGCGCGCTCCAGCGGCAGGCCTGCGGCGCCGGTCAGCACCGGCACCAGCAGCACGCCGCCGATGCCCGTCAGGCCGACGAGCAGGCCCGCAGCCAGCGCGGTCGCGCCGACGATCCAGATCAACGCGCGAGTCCGCTGCGCGTGACGCGCCCGTGCAGCTCGCGCCCCAGCACCTGCTCGCAGTAGCGCGCGGCGTCGAGCAGGCCGCCGAGGTCGATGCCGGTATCGATGCCCATGGACTCGAACAGGCTCACCAGGTCCTCGGTGCACACGTTGCCGGTATGGCCGCCGCCGTACTGCACCTTCGCCGGGTGCCCGCCCACGCCGCCGAACGAGGAATCGAAGAAGCGGATGCCCGCGTCGTACGCAGCCACGCAATTGACGAGCCCCGTGCCGCGCGTGTCATGGAAGTGCGCGATGAGGGTGGCTGCGCGCGGCATGCGCGCGACCATTGCCGCCACCGACTTCGGCGTGGCGAGCCCGGTGGTGTCGCCGAGCGCGATGTGCGCGACGCCGAGCGCCACGAAGCGCGCCACGTCCTCGGCCACGATGCCCGGGTCCACCTTGCCCGCGAACGGGCAGCCGAAGGCGACCGACACGGTGCCCACGAGGCGAAAGCGGCCGCGCGCGAGCTGCACCATCTCCTCGACGTTCGCCCACTGCTCGGCGCGCGTGCGATTCAGGTTCTTCTGCGTATGCGCCTCGGTGGCCGAGACGAGCAGGCTGATCTCGTTCACGCCGCAGCCCGCCTCCAGATCCGCGAGCGCGCGCTCGACCGCCTTCGGGTTGGCGCAGGTGGCCTTGTAGAGCGTCCCCGCGCGGCGCGGCAGGGCCGCGAGCAGCGCGCTCGCGTCGGCGAACTGCGGCACGACCTTCGGGTTGGAGTAGGACGTGGCCTCGACGCGCGGGAAGCCGAGCGCGGCGAAGCGCTCGACCAGCGCGCGCTTCGCGTCGGTGGGCACGAACGCCGGCTCGTGCTGCAGGCCGTCGCGCGCGAAGCACTCGCAGAGCGTCACGTCGGACATCGTTGACATCATCAACTAATGCGCGCTAGCCTGTCAACGAGGAGGAAACGCCATGGCAGACTGGAGAAGGATCCGCACGCTGTCGCGAAAGCAGATGCTGAAGCGCGTCGCCCGCTTCTCGCGGCTCAAGGGCTCCGACGGCGGCCTGCCCGACAGCCCGTTGCCCGAGTGCGAGCGCACGCTGTACGCCGTGATCGGCTTCCAGCCGCCGAAGAAGCGCGGCCGCGCGACCACCTCGCCGGTCGGCGACGACGCCTCCGCCATGCCCGCCATCGGCATCGCCGAAGGCTTCAACCTCGGCTACTGCAGGGCGAAGCCCGGCAAGGGGCCGCTGATGCACAACCACGACACGAACGAGACCTTCATTCCGATGACCGGCCGCTGGCGCTGCGAGTGGAACGAGGGCAAGAGGAAGCAGCGCGTGGACCTCGGACCCTGGGATGTGATCTCGTTTCCGGTGGGCGTGGCGCGGCGCTTCATGAACGTCACCCACGACGAGCCGGGCAGGGAGCACCTGCTGATGTTCATCATCGGCGGCAACCAGCCGCGGGCCGAGTTCACCCCCGCGGCGATGCGGCGCTGCGCGGCATGGGCGGCGGCGCAAACAGCGTCCCCGCGCGCAGCGCGGCGAGCGTCCGCGCGCCGACCAGCAGCACGGCGATAGTCGCGAGCGCGAGCGCGGCCCAGGCGAGGCCGCGCCACAGCGGCGCGGCGTGCGCATCGGCGTAGCGCCAGGCGGCGCTCGCCACGGCGTCCAGCGGAAAGGTGAAGGCCCACCACGCCATCGAGAACGGCCAGCGCGCGAAGCGCCGCGCGAACCAGAGCAGCCAGAGCCAGAGCAGCAGGCCGCCGAGGAACGCCGCGTCGATCCACGGGCCCGGCGCCCAGACCTCCGGGCCGTTGATGTAGAGCAGCATCGGCGGCGCGAGCAGCACGAACCACGTCGGGCGCGCGGCCTCGGGCAGGGGCGGCGCGCTCGCCGCGCGCCAGGCGACCAGCCCCATGACGGCGGGCGCGAGCGCCACGCTTGCCGCGAACAGCCACGCTGCGGCCTGCACGTAGCCAAGAGTGAGCCCGCCGAGCGGGACGACGATGCCGCCGACCATCAGGATGATCCAGCCCGGGTTGAGCTCCGCGAGCTTCATGCCCGCAAGCCAGCGTGCGACGCCGCCCGCCATGAACGCGAGGTGCAGCGCGTAGGCGATCCACCACAGCGTTGCGGCGATCGGCACGGCATGCGGAGCGAGGCCGGCGGAGACCAGCGACAGCGCGACCGGGATCGCGCCGCAGAAGCCGAGCAGGGGCGCGGCCCGCAGCTCGGCCAGCACGGCCCGGGGATAGCGCCAGAGCTTGGCGACATGCAGCGCGGCGAGCAGCGCGAAGGCCACCGCGCCGAGGAAGATCCAGGGCTCCGACACCCAGGCCGGGGCGCCGGCCGCGCGCCAGGCGAGGCCGAGGCCCGTGAGTCCCATCACCATGCCGTAGATGCCGAGCGGCAGGACGCCGAGCGCCGGCAGCGCCACCTCAGGTCCCCAGGTAGTAGCGCTTCACCAGGTCGTTCTGCTCGAGCTCGGCGACCGAGCGGCCGTCGAACACGATCTCGCCGTGCACGATGATGTAGCCGCGGTCGGCGATGCGGATCGCCTGGTGGAAGTTCTGCTCGGCCATCAGCACCGTGAGGCCGTAGCGCTCCTTGAGCTCCTTGATCTTGCTGACCGTGCTCGACACCAGGATGGGCGCGAGGCCCACCGAGGGCTCGTCCACCAGCAGCAGGCGCGGCGCGGACATGAGCGCGCGCGCGATGGCGAGCATCTGCTGCTGTCCGCCCGACATCGAGCCGGCGAGCTGGCGCCGGCGCTCCTGCAGCACGGGGAAGGCCTCGTAGCAGAAGGCGAGGTTCTTCGCGATCGCGCCGCGCGCCAGCGGGCGGAAGGCGCCGAGCAGCAGGTTCTCTTGCACCGTCAGCTTGGGGAACAGGCGCCGCCCCTCGGGCACGAGCGCGACGCCGAGGTTCACGATCTGCTCGGTGCTGAGGCGCGTGAGGTCGTGCTGCGCGCCGTCCAGGCCGAGCACGATCGAGCCCTGCGTGGGCCGCACCATGCCCATCACGCACTTCATCAGCGTGCTCTTGCCGTTGCCGTTGGTGCCGAGCAGCGCCACCGTCTCGGTGTCGCGGATGTCGAGCGACACGCCGTGCAGCGCGCGCACCGCGCCGTAGCCCGCCTCGACGCCGCGGATCTCGAGGCTAAGCGCCAAGGTAGGCCCTCTGCACGTCGGCGTTGGCCACCGTCTGCTCGGGCGTGCCCTCGCAGATGATGCGCCCGGCGTCCAGGCACACCACGCGTTGCGAGAAGCGCATGACCGCCTGCATGATGTGCTCGATCATGATGATGGTGATGCCCGCGGCGTTGAGCTTGAACAGGATCTCGAGCACCTCGTCCACCTCGGCGCCCGAAAGCCCCGCCATCGCCTCGTCGGAGATCAGCAGCCGCGGATGCGCCGCCATGGCGCGCGCCAGCTCGAGCTTGCGCATGTCCACCTGCGTGAGGCCGGCCGAGTCCTGGTGCGCGCGCGCCGCGAGCCCCATGCTCTCCAGCACGCGCATCGCCTCGTCCTCGGCGCGCCGATGCGCGCTGCGCGTGCGCGCCGCATACTCGAGCGGCACGCGCAGGTTGTCGAGCACCGTCAGGCTGCGGAACGGCTTGGGGATCTGGAAGCTGCGCGCGATCCCCAGGCGCGCGCGCTGGAACGGCGGCAGGCGCGTGATGTCGCGCCCCTCGAAGGCGATGCGGCCCTCGTCGTTGTACAGCGCCCCCGAGATGCAGTTGATGAGCGTCGTCTTGCCCGAGCCGTTCGGGCCGATGAGCCCGAGGCGCTCGCCCGGCGCGACGTCGAGCGCGATGCCCTCGAGCGCGGTGAAGCCGCCGAAGCGCTTGGCGAGCCCCGCGACCTGCAGCAGCGCGCTCATGCGCGCTTTTTCCAGTGCTTGCGCACCAGGCCGACGATGCCCTGCGGCGCGAGCGTGATGAACAGCACCAGCATGATGCCTACGAGCAGCACGTTGAGCTCGGAGGAGATGGTGACGGTGATCACCTCCTGCGCAGAGCCGACCAGCAGCGCGCCGACCACGGGGCCGGCCCAGTGCGCGGTGCCGCCGATCATCGGCATGGCGATCGAGTTCACGGCGATGAACAGGTTGAAGGCCGAGAGCGGGTCCACGTAGCTGACGAAGTATGGGTAGGGCGCGCCGGCCGCGCCCATCATCGCGCCCATCACGGTGGTCGAGACGAGCTTCAGGCGCAGCGTCGGCACGCCCGAGCACTCGGCCGCGACCTCGTCGTCGCGGATCGCGGCGAGCCCGCGTCCGAGGCGCGAGCTGGACAGCGTGCGCGACACCGCGACCGATCCCAGCGCGAGCAGCAGCATCACCATGAACAGCATCTCGCTGTAGCTGTCGAACCACAGGTGCTTGTCGGGCGTGAGGATGGCCGTGCCCTTGGCGCCGCCCACATAGCTCCAGTTGTTGATCAGCGTCTCGAGCACGATGCCCATGGCGAGCGTGGCGATGGCGAAGTACACGCCCTTCAGGCGCAGGGTCAGGTAGCCCACGCCCAGGCCGATCAGCCCGCAGACGAGCGCCGCCGCGAGGATGAGCAGCGGCAGCGGCACCGCGGCGGCCTTGAGCAGCGCGATCGAGGTATAGGCGCCGACCGCGAAGAACGCGGCGCTGCCGAAGTTCACGTAGCCGGTGAAGCCACCGAGGATGTTCCAGGCCACCGCCATGATCAGCGCCTGCAGGATCACGTACGCGGCGTTGAAGTAGTACGGGTTGTCGGCCAGCTCGGTGAACGCCAGGCCCGCCACGACCACGGCCGCGCAGGCCGCCGGGAATCCCCAGCCGCGCACGGCTATCTCCCGAACAGGCCCGCGGGCCGGAAGGCGAGCGTGAGCAGCAGGATGCCGAACGACACGGCGGGCGCCCAGGACGGGCCGTAGAACGTCGCCACCATGTTCTCCACCACGCCGAGCAGCAGCGCGGCGATCAGCATGCCCTGGATGCTGCCCATGCCGCCCAGCACCACGATGGCAAAGGCGCGGCCGATGTACTGCCGTCCGACCGAGGGCTCGACCGGGCCGATGATGATCAGCAGCGCGCCGGCTACCGCCGCGGTGGCGATGCCGATGCCGAACGCCCACTGCTTGATGCGGATCGGGTCGGCGCCCATCAGCTGCAGCGCGCCGCGGTCCTGCGCCACGGCCTGGATCGCGCGGCCCATGAAGGTGCGCGACAGGTACAGCCAGATCAGGCCGGTCAGCGCCAGGGCGACCAGGAACGGCACCAGCATGCGCCCGGGCAGGTCGACGAAGCCGATCGAGAGCGCGCCGGTCGCGTAGCCGGCGCTCACCAGGCGGTAGTCCACGCCGTAGACGAGGATCAGCGACACCTCGATGATGAACATCAGGCCGAAGAAGAAGGCGAGTCCGGAGAGCGATTCCTGCCCGGTGCGCTCGAAGGCCGCGTAGTAGATGCGGTAGATCGCCACCCCTACGGCGAAGAACACCGGCATCGCCGCCACGCCCACCAGGACCGGGTCGAAGCCGAACGTCGAGTTGAAGATGTAGGCGGTGTACGACCCGGCGATGATGAACGCCGGGTGCGCGATGTTGACGATGTCGAGCTGGCCGAAGACGATGGCCAGCCCGATCGCCACGGCGGCGTAGAAGCCGCCCAGCAGCAGCCCGGAGACGACGGCGTTCGCGAAAAGATCAGCGGAGAACACCGTCGCCCGGGCCTGTCAGGTCCGAAGCGCAGCTACTGCTTGTACGGGAAGACCGGGTCTCCCGACTTCCAGGCCTTCGGATACACCACCACGCGCTTGCCGGGCCCCGCGAACTGCTCGAGGTTGTCCGGCTGCACGTCGCGGAACTGCACCATCAGCACGCGCGAGGTCGCCCACTCGCCGTTCTTGCCGAACTGCACCTTGCCGACCACGGTGTCGTGCGTGTTCTTGCGGAAGTAATCGGCGATCTTGGCCTGGTCCAGGCTCTTGGTCGCCTGCACGGCGTCGCCGAGGATCTGCATGTACGCATAGGCGAACGGCGGCAGGTAGTGGCCGAGGGGATCCACGCCCTTGCCCTTGGCCGCCTCCTGGTACTTGGCGAGGAACTCCTTGACGCCGGGGAAGTTCAGCGTCGGCTCCGGCACCCAGAAGTCGTAGTTGACGACGTTGTTGAGCAGCGGCCCCAAATTCTTCTGGATGGCCGCGAACTGCAGGCCGACCATGCCGCCGCCGAACATCTTCGCCTTCAGGCCCACCTCGTTGGCCGCCTTGACCATGCCCACCGAGTCCGGCGGGTAGGAGCCGACGTACACGATGTCCGGACCGGTCGCCTGGATGGCGCGCACGATCGGCGTGAAGTCGGTGGTGGCGGGCGGGTAGGTCTTGTCGTAGACGATCTTGAAGCCCATCTTCTTGGCGTTCTCGCGCGCGCCGGCCGCGGCGTTCAGCGCGAACTCGGCGTCCGCGGCGACGATGGCCACCGTCTGCGGCTTGGGTTTTTGCTGCGCGGCGAGCTCGAAGAAGCCGCGCGACCAGTCGAGCTTGGGCTCGGGGCCCGCCGGCATGATCTGGAAATAGCGGTCGTACTTGAACTCCTCGTTCGCCGCCAGTCCGAACAGCGACGGGAACACCATCTTGCTGCGCATCACGATCGGCATCGCCGGCACGATCTCGTTGGTGCCGTACGAGGACACCACGAGGTCCACCTTGTCGACGTTCAGCAGCTTCGTGTAGATCGGCGGCACCTTGGCCGGCTGCGTGGCGTCGTCGTAGTAGACGAACTCGACCTGGCGGCCGAGCAGGCCGCCCTTCTTGTTGACGTCGTCGCGCCAGATTTCCATGGCGATCAGCGCGCCCTTGCCGGCGCCCGCGAGGGCTCCGGTGAGCGCCATGCTGAAGCCGATCTTGATCGGCTCGGCGGCGCCGGCCAGGCCGGCGAAAGCCGCCGTGGCGAGCGCAATGCTAACCCTGACTAACTTCATGGCTCCTCCTCCTCAAGAAGAACTCCCCGCGGCCATCGTGCCACGTTCGGACCGCGAGCGTCAACGCGCTCAGTCGACCTTGCCGAGCGCGCGCAGGATGCGCTCCGGGGTGAACGGCATGGAGAACACGCGCGCACCGAGCGGCGCGAGCGCGTCGTTGATCGCGTTCATCACCGCGCCGGGGGCGCCCGCGGTGCCCGCTTCGCCCACGCCCTTGGCGCCGAGCTGCGACTGCTTGGTCGGCGTCTCTACGTGCCCGCAGACGATGTCGGGCATCTCGCCCGCCATCGGCACGAGGTAGTCGGCCATGTTCGCGTTCAGCATCTGCCCGTCCGGGCTGTAGAGGCATTCTTCGAACAGCGCCGCGCCGATGCCCTGCACGACGCCGCCGCGCAGCTGCTCGTCCACCAGCATCGGGTTGATGACCGTGCCCGAGTCCTCTACGCACCAGTGCTTGAGCAGCTTCACGAACCCGGTGTCGGCGTCCACCTCCACCCAGGACGCCTGGATGCCGTTGGTGAAGGTGAAGCCGTACTGGCGCGGCGTGTAGTGGCGCGTCACCGTCAGCTCGGCCTGGAAATCGGCCGGCAGCGTGTCGGGGCGGAAGTAGCCGACGCGCCCGAGCTCG
>JAOUIL010000147.1 GCA_029883975.1 Betaproteobacteria bacterium | reverse complement strand
CGGGCTTCGTATGACGGTTCATGCGCCGCTCGAACATCGTCCACAGGTAGAGCGCCACCACGGCGAAGAAGCCGGTGTAGAGGAAGATGTTCCAGGCGAAGATCGACTTGAAGTTGTAGTGCGTCATCGCCACCACCAGGCGCTCGGGCCGCCCGAGGTCGAGCACCAGCACGGCGAGGCCGCCGGCGAGCAGCGTCAGCGCCAGCAGCCCCGAGAGGCGCGCGAGCGGCTTGTACAGCTCCCTGCCGAACACCGAGGCGATCGAGGCGACGTTGAGCGCGCCCGAGGCGGCGACGATCAGGAACACCGCGAACACGTGCGGCGTGCCCCAGACGATGCGGTTGCTCATGCCGGTGATGAAGTGGCCCTGGTGCTCCATCGTCCACGCGGCCGCCAGGCCGCCGAGCACGAGGATGCCGAGCACGCCGAGCAGTGCGGCGTAGCCGGCGCTACGCCCCTCGATCTCCCGGTACTGGACGCTCGTCATCGCTAGAGCCCCTGGTAGCGCACGCCGGTATTGAGCGCGAGATCGGCGCGGATCTGGCTCGAGGGCTCGTCGCGCAGCCGCTGGTAGAGGACGCCGCCCTTGTCGTTCAGGTCGCCGAACGCCATCGCCCGGCCGCCGTCCCTGTTGCACGCGACCACGCACGCCGGCGTGTCGCCGCGATCCACCCGGTGCACGCACAGCGTGCAGGACTCCACCGTGCCCTTGCCGCGCGGCACGTCGGGCTTCTGGCCGCTCGTCGCCTCGTGCACGAAGGAGCGCGCGGCGTACGGGCAGGCCATCACGCAGTAGCGGCAGCCGATGCAGGTGTGCTTGTCCACCAGCACGATGCCGTCGGCGCGCTTGAAGGAGGCCCCGGTGGGGCACACGTCCACGCAGGGCGGATGCTCGCAGTGCTGGCACATGAGCGGCAGCGTCTGCACGTAGCCGGTTTGCCGGTCGGCCAGGCTCACCTTGCGGATCCATTGCGGATCGGTCGTCGGGCGGCCGCGGGACGTGACGCCGTTCTCCTCGTGGCAGGCGGTGACGCAGGCGTCGCACTCGCCGCACTTCGCGATGTCGATCAGCAGGCCCCAGCGCTGCAGCTTGGAGGCCGCCTCCTCGGGCGAGCGCGCCTGCGCGAGCTCCACGAGCCGCAGCCCCGGCGCGAGCATCGCGCCGGCGGCGGCCGCGGCGCCCCAGGCGAGCAGCTGGCGGCGCTCCGGATTCATGGCTTGCCCGCCGTGCGCACCGCGCGCTGCGGCGTGTGGCACTCGAAGCAGTCGATCTTCACCGCGGCGTACTCGTGGCAGCTCGAGCAGAAGCCGTCCTGGCCGAGCACGCTGCCGGTCTTCTCGCTCGCGTGGCAGTCGACGCAGCCCTTCAGGCTGAAGCGCGGCGCGCGCACGCCCTGGCGCAGCGTGCGGTCGCGCTGGTGAAAAAGCATCTTCATGTGGTCGCGCCGCATCTCGGCGACCGGCGCCACGCAGGCCTCGCCGCGCTCGATCTTGACCTTGGGCGCGCCGGCCTGCGCGGCGAGCGCTAGCACGGCGGCGAGGATTCCGGCGGCGAAGCGCGTCATGCGTGCGCTCAGTGGTCGCCCAGCCCCATCTTGATGTAGCCGGTGGGGCAGACGTCGGCGCAGATGTGGCAGCCGATGCACAGGTCGTAGTCGGTGTACACGTAGCGGCCCATCGTCGCCTCGGACTTGGGCGTGCGCTTGACCGCGGTCTGCGGGCAGTAGATGACACAGTTGTCGCACTCGAAGCACATGCCGCAGCTCATGCAGCGCTTGGCTTCCTCGACCGCCTGCTTGTCGTCCAGGCCCACCATGCGCTCGGCGAAGTGCCCGAGCACCTCCTCGGCGGAAGGGCCGATCTCGGTGCGCTTGATGCGCTCGGCGTAGGCGAAATGGCCGAGGAACAGCTCCTCCGGCTTGCACACTTCGGCGGCGCTGCGGTCCTCGTAGTTGTGGATGGCGAAGCCGCCCACCGCCTTGCCCTGCTCGGACGTGCCGCGCAGGCCCTGGTCGATGGGGCGCGGGCCGTTCTCCGGGGAGGCTTCGTACTTCGCGGGCTCGAGCTTCACCTCGCGCAGCTTCTCCAGCAGGTTGAAGTGGTGCACGTCCACCTTCGGGCGCTTGGCGAACTCTTCGCCCTTCAGGTAGCGGTCGATGCTGTCGGCCGCGATCGAGCCCTGGCCGATGACCGTGGTGAGCAGGTGCGGGCGGATGATGTCGCCGCAGGCGAACACGCCCTGGCGGTTCGGCAGCTGGTAGTACTTGTCGGCCGCGATCTGGCCCTTGCCGTTGTCGAGCTCCTCCATGCCCGCGAGGTCGCCCTGCTGGCCGATGGCGACGACGATGAGATCCGCCTCCACGTCCATCTCGGTGCCGGGCTTCTCGGCGAACTTGTTCTTGTCCCACTGCACTTCGATGAGGCGCAGCGCCTTCGCGCGCCCGCTCTTTTCGTCGACGATCACCTTCTTGGGCAGCAGATTGCCCTGGATCTTCACGCCCTCGCGCTGCGCGTCCTCGATCTCGTGCTTGGCGGCGTTCATCTGCTCGATCGGCTGCATCGAGGTGAGCATCACGTCCGCGCCCTGGCGCGCGGCGAGCGTGGAGACGTCGTGCGCGGTGTGGCCCATGACCACGTGCTCCGGGCGCTCGGTCTCCGCGACGTCCTCTACGTAGCCCAGGCGCCGCGCGACCGACACCACGTCCACCGAAGTGTCGCCGCCGCCGATCACCACGACGCGCCCGGCGACCGCCTTGAGGCGCCCCTGGTTGAAGGCTTCGAGGAACGCGACGCCGCTGATGACGTTGGGCGCGTCCGCGCCCGGCACCGGCAGCGGCTTGCCGGCCTTGCAGCCGAGCGCGAGCAGCACCGCGTCGTAGTCCTTCTCGAGGTCCTTCAACTGCACTTCCTTGCCGATGCGCGTGTTGAGCCGCAGCTCCACGCCCATGGCGACGATGCGGTTGATCTCGCCGTCGAGGTGCGTGCGCGGCAGGCGGTAGCCCGGCACGCCGTACTTCGCCATGCCGCCGAGCTCCGCGTGGTCGTCGAACAGGGTGACCGCGTGTCCCTTGCGACGCAGCTGATACGCCGCGGAGAGGCCCGCCGGCCCGCCGCCGACGACGGCAACGCGCTTGCCGGTGTCTGGGCCCGCCTGGAAGGAGAAGTTCTGCTGCAACGCATAGTCGCCGATGTACTGCTCTACCGCGTTGATGCCTACGGTGTCCTCCACTTTGTTTCTGTTGCAGCCCGCCTGGCAGGGCGCGGGGCACACGCGCCCCATCATCGAGGGGAAGGGGTTGGCGTCGGTGGAGCGGCGGAACGCGTACTCCTGCATGCTCGTGCCCTTGGGCGCTTTTTCCACGCCGCGCACGATATTCAGCCAGCCGCGGATGTCCTCGCCCGAGGGGCAGCTCGCCTGGCAGGGCGGCGTCTTGTGCACGTAGGTCGGGCACTTGTCGGACTCGTCGCCGGCGAAGATGCGCTCCTGCAGCGATTTCCACTCCTGGTCGCCGTCCTTGAACTTGCGGAAGGTGTGGCCGCTCTTCGCGGCGGGCTTCGCTGCTGGCGCTGACATGGCGATCTCCTGTAATTCCTCTTATTGCTTCGTTCCAAGCACGATGGCGTTCGACACCAGCCCATGCACGCTGCCGATCATGTCCATCGGGTGCTTGTAATAGGGCAGGACCTTGGTGAACTGGCTCTTGCAGATGGCGCAGATGGCGGCGAGGTAATTGACGCCGTGCTCGTCCACCACGGTCTGCAGCGCCTGCATGCGCGGCAGCGCGCCCTTGACGCGCAGCTCGACGAGGTCGTCGGTCAGCAGCCCGCCGCCGCCGCCGCAGCAGAACGTGGTCTCGCCGATGGTCTCGGGCGCCATGTCGACGAACTTCTCGACGCAGGCGCGGATGATGTCGCGCGGGATCGTGAACTGCCCGCCCGGCACGCCGCCCATGCGCGAGGCGCGCGAGACGTTGCACGAGTCGTGGAAGGTCACCACCTTGCCGGCGTTGCCGCTCTTGTCGAGCGTCAGCGCGCCGCGCTGGATGAGCTCGTGCGTCACCTCGCAGATGTGCTGCGGCGCCGGGTAGCGCGGATCGAGGAAGTCGAACGGGCCGATCAGCGTG
>JAOUIL010000146.1 GCA_029883975.1 Betaproteobacteria bacterium | reverse complement strand
CTCGCTCGCCGCGCGCAAGGACGGCATCATGGCCGGCTACGTCATGGCGCGCGCCGACCTCGGCGACTTCGGCCGCACCGAGCCCGTGGCGGTGATCGACACGCTGGGCGTGGCGCCGGAGTACGCGCACCACGGCGTGGGCCATGCGCTGCTGCAGCAGCTGTTCCTCAACCTCAACGCGCTGCGCATCGAGCGCGTGGAGACGGTGGTCGCGGTGCAGGCGCTGCCGCTGCTCGGCTTCTTCCTCGACGCCGGTTTTGCGCCCGCGCAGCGCCTCGCGTTCGTCAAGCGGCTGTCATGAAACTGCAGCCGCCGGGGCCCTTCCTCGAGTGGCACGAGCGCTATGTGGTCGGCGTCGCCATCATCGACGGCCAGCACCGCGAGATGCTCGACCTCGTCAACCGCCTGTTCGCGGGCCTGCAGGCGGGCCGCGACCGCGACGAGCTCGTCGAGACGCTGCGCGAGCTGGTGCGCGCGACCGAGCACAACTTCGCCACCGAAGAGCGCCTGATGCAGGAGCACGGGCTCGCGCTCGGCCAGCACCAGGAGGAGCACCGCCGCATGCTCGAGGCCATCCAGCGCTTCGACGTGCCCCTCGACGCGGCCGGCCTCGGCGCAACGGGACGCTTCCTGCGCGAGTGGCTGCTCGGGCACATCGACGAGGACGACCGCCCCTTCGCCGAGCAGTTGCGCGCGCGCGGCGTGACCTGAAAGGAGATTGCCATGAAGCTGGACGGAAAGACTGCTGTGGTCACGGGCGCCGCTTCCGGTATCGGGCGCGCGACGGCCGAGACGCTCGCCGCCGCGGGCGCGCACGTGATCCTCGGCGACGTGAACCGCGAGCTGGGCGAGGCGGCCGCGGACGCGCTGCGCGTGCGCACGCTGGGCGCGGACTTCCTCTACCTCGACGTCACCGACCCGGCCTCGGTGGAGGACTTCCGCCGCGAGGCGCTCGCGCGCCGCAAGGAGGTGCACATCGTCGCCAACGTCGCCGGCTGGGGCCGCACCGAGCCGTTCGTGAAGAACACGCCGGAGCTCTGGAAGAAGCTCGTCGACCTGAACCTCATGGGCCCGATCCACGTGTGCCGCGCCTTCATCGAGCCGATGATCGAGCGCCAGCAGGGCAAGATCGTGAGCGTGGCGAGCGACGCCGGGCGCGTGGGCAGCCTGGGCGAGACCGTGTACTCGGGCGCGAAAGGCGGCGTCATCTCCTTCACCAAGGCGCTGGCGCGCGAGCTCGCGCGCTACAACATCACCGTCAACTGCGTCTGTCCCGGCCCGACCGATACCCCGCTGATGGCCGCGGTGCCCGACAAGATCAAGGAGGCCTTCGAGCGCGTCACGCCCATGCGCCGCCTGGCGAAACCGCAGGAGGTTGCCGACGCGATCCTGTTCTTCGCCAGCGCGCGCTCGGACTTCGTCACCGGGCAGGTGCTGTCGGTGAGCGGCGGCCTTACCATGGCCGGCTGACCGTATTTCGACAAGGAGAACGACGCATGTACAAGCTGAAAGCCGCCGACTGGCGCCCGCAGCACTTCAGGTGGGAGGTGAAGGACCGCGTGGCGACCGTGTCGCTCAACCGCCCGGAGCGCAAGAACCCGCTCACGTTCGAAAGCTACGCCGAGCTGCGCGACACCTTCCACAGGCTGCAGTACGCCGAGGACGTGCGCGCGGTGGTATTCACCGGCGAGGGCGGCAACTTCTGCTCGGGCGGCGACGTGCACGAGATCATCGGGCCGCTGGTCAAGATGGACATGCCCGACCTGATGCGCTTCACGCGCATGACCGGAAACCTGGTCAAGGAAATGCGCACCTGCCCGCAGCCGGTCATCGCGGCGGTGGACGGCGTGTGCGCGGGCGCCGGCGCCATCATCTCGATGGCGAGCGACCTGCGCTACGCCACGCCGGCGGCGAAGACCGCGTTCCTCTTCGTGCGCGTGGGGCTGGCCGGCTGCGACATGGGCGCCTGCGCCATCCTGCCGCGCATCATCGGCCAGGGACGCGCCGCGGAGCTGCTGTACAGCGGCCGCTCGTTCTCCGCCGAGGAGGGGTTGGCCTGGGGCTACTTCAACGAGGTGCTGCCGGCGGACAAGCTGCTCGCGCGCGCGCAGGAGATGGCGAAGTCGCTCGCCGACGGGCCCGCGTTCGCGCACGCCATGACCAAGAAGTGCCTGCACCAGGAGTGGAATCTCTCGATCGAGCAGGCGCTCGAGACCGAGGCCGAGGCGCAAGCCATTTGCATGCAGACCAACGATTTCGAGCGCGCCTACAACGCGTTCGTCGCCAAGCAGAAGCCCGCGTTCCAGGGCGACTGATGATCCGCCTCGAGATCGCAGGACCGATCGCCGTCGCGACGCTGGCGCGGCCGCCGGTGAACGCGATCGACGAGGCGTGGATTGAACGGCTGCAGGAGGTCGTGCGCGCCCCGGGAAGCGCGCGCGTGCTCCTCGTGCGCAGCGGCGAAAGAGCCTTCAGCGCGGGTGCGGATCTCGCGTTGATGCGCGCGCGCTTCGACAGCGAGGCGGGCCGCGCGCAGATGGTGGCCCTGGCGCGCGCCATGCAACGCGCGTACGCGGCGCTGGAAGCCTCGCCCGTCGTCTCGATCGCGGAAATCGGCGGCCCGGCCATGGGCGGCGGCCTCGAGCTCGCGCTCGCCTGCGACTTCCGCGTCGCATCGCTCGACGCGAAGCTCGGCCTGCCAGAGGCGCGCCTGGGCCTGCTGCCGGGTGCGGGTGGCACGCAGCGCTTGACGCGCCTGTGCGGCGCGCCGACCGCCAAGCGCCTCATCCTCGGCGCGGAAGTCGTGGATGGCGCGGAAGCCGCGCGGCTCGGCATCGTGCACTGGGCGGTGCCGCCGCCGGCGCTGCCCGCGAGGGCGATGCAGTTCGCGCAGGACCTCGCGGCGCTGCCGGCGGAGTCGCTCGCCGCCTGCAAGCGCTGCATCGCCGCGGCGCACGGCGCCGAAGGCTACGAGCTCGAGCTCGAGGCGACCGGCATGCTGCTCGCCGGCGCGGAGACGCAACGGCGCGTGCGCGCGTTCCTGGAGAAGCGCCGCTAGCGCCATGGACCGCCTCCTGCTCGGCCAGGAACGGCTCGACGAGGAGAAAAGGCGCGGGCTGTGGCCCGGCCGCGTGATCACCGACTACTTCGACCGCTGGGTCGCCGAGAAGCCCGAGGCCTGCGTGCTCGTCACCTGGCGCGAGGAGCAGGGGCAGTTGCTGCGCTTCACCTACCGCGAGCTCGCCGAGCGCGCGGCGCGCGCCGGGCGCGCGCTCGCCGGCTGCGGCGTGGGCCGCGGCGACGTGGTCGCGTTCCAGCTGCCCAACTGCTGGCAGTTCGTCGCCGCGCACCTGGGCTGCGTGCGCCTGGGCGCGGTCAGCAACCCGCTGATGCCGATCTTCCGCCACCGCGAGCTCTCGTTCATGCTGCGCCACGGCGACGCGCGCGTGCTGATCGCGCCGGCATCGTTCCGCGGCTTCGACCACGGCGCGCTCGCGCGGCGGCTCCTGGGCGAGCTGCCCAATCTCGCGCGCGTGCTGGTCGCCGACGGCGACGGCGAGGATTCCTTCGAGGCAGCGCTCGACGCCGCCGGCGGCGCGGCCTGCGCGCGCGGCGCGCGGCTCGAGCCGGACGACGTCATGCAGCTCCTGTACACCTCGGGCACCACGGGCGAGCCGAAGGGCGCGCTGCACACCTCCAACACGCTCCTCAGCGCCGTGGGCGAGTACGCGAAGCGCATGCAGATCGGCGGGCAGGACGTCATCTTCATGCCCTCGCCGCTCGGCCACCAGCTCGGCTTCTGCTACGGCCTGCAGATGGCGCTGATGCTCGGCATCCCGCTCGTCCTCGCCGACGTGTGGAACCCCGAGCGCGCGCTGGAGCTGATGCGCGCGCACGGCGCGACCTACACCTGCGGGGCGACGCCGTTCCTCGCCGACCTCGCTAGCCTGCCGGGCGTGGAGTCGCGGCGCGCGCCGCGGCTGCGACTGTTCACGAGCTCGGGCGCGCCGATCCCGCCCGCGGTGGTGGAAGCCGCGAGAAAGCGCCTGGGCGTGCGCGTGGCGACCTGCTGGGGCATGACCGAGTGCGCGAGCGTCACCATCACGCCGCCCGACGAGCACAAGGTGCTCGAGTCCGACGGCTGCGCGCTGCCCAATGGCGAAGTGCGCGT
>JAOUIL010000145.1 GCA_029883975.1 Betaproteobacteria bacterium | reverse complement strand
CGAATACACAGATCTTCATGCTGTCGCTCCGGCGAGCCTCGTCGCGGGTTTGGCTTTTCGATCCGATCTCCTGTTTTTCTGGCCGGACGATTCACCCGGCCAGAAAAACAGGAGACCATAGAAGGGCAAAATCGCGATATCGCCCGAATCGTCGCCATTCTCCATCGGAGTCAGCAAATGGAATCCTTCACCAAAGTCACCCTGTTCACCGACCGCGACGGCCTCGCCCGCTTCCGCGAGGAAGAAATCCTGCTCACCGAAGGCACGCCGCAGGCCAGGCTCTCGCCAGTGTATCCGGCGAGCGGGTACGTGCTGCGCCGCAGCCCGGTGGGGTTTCGCAGCGACTGGCACTGCACGCCCGCGCCGCAATGGGTGTTCATCCTGCAGGGCGAGATGGAGATCCACCTGCGCGACGGCAGCTCGCGCCTGTTCCGGCCCGGCGAGCACTTCTTCTCCACGGACACGGTGCCGCCCGGCGCGGCCTTCGACCCCGCGCGCCACGGCCACTGGAGCCGGCAGCGCGGCGCCGATGCGCTGGTGACACTCTTCCTCAAGGTCTGAAGCGCACGGCAAGCGGCATGCCGCCGCGCGGAATCAGCGTCACGCGCGCCACCGGTTCGGGATCGCGCCCGGCGGGGGCGAAGCGCACGCGCTGCAGCAGCGTTGCCAGGATCACGGTGGCCTCGATCATCGCGAAGGCCATGCCGATGCAGATGCGCGGCCCGGCGCCGAACGGCATGTACTGGTAGCGCGGGATCGCGTCCTCGCGCTCCGGCGCGAAGCGCTCCGGCAGGAAGGCGTCGGGCTCTTCCCAGCGCCGCGCGTGGCGGTGGATGACGTAGATCGGCATCACCAGCGACGCGCCGGCGCGGATCGCGTGGCCGTCGAGCACCGTGTCGGCGACCGCCTGGCGGGTCATGATCGGCACCGGCGGGTAGAGGCGCATGGATTCCTTCAATACCTGCTGCACGAGCGGCAGGCGCTCGGCATGCGCGGCACTCACCTCCGCGCCGCCGGTCACCGCGCCCACTTCCGCTTCAAGCCGCCGCGCCCAATGCGGGTAGCGCGCGAGCAGGTACAGCGTCCAGGTGAGCGCCTTGGCCGTGGTCTCGTGTCCCGCCAGGTAGAAGGTGAGCAGGTTGTCCACCAGCTGCTCGTCGTTCATCTGCTGCCCGGTGTCGGGGTCGCGCGCGCGCATCAGCCGCGCGAGCAAGTCGTCCTTCGCCTCTCCGGCGGCGCGCCGCTCGGCGACGATGCGATGCACCGCGCCGCGCAGCGCCGCGACCGCCGCCGCCGAGCGGCGCCGCCCGGGCTGCGGCAGCCAGCGCGGCGCGTGCACCCAGGCGAACAGCTGGCCCCAGGCGCCCGCGCGCTGGAAGCTCGCCGTGGAGTCCTCGATGGCCGCGGGCATGCCCGCGTCGGCCGAGGGCAGCAGCGTCGCCGAGATGACGTCGAAGGTGACCTGCGTCATGTCGCGCTCGATCGGGCGCACCGCGTTGTCGGTCCAGCGCGCCATGAGCCGCCGGGTGGCCTGCACGAAGCCGGGCACGAAATGCACGAGCTCCTGCGGGCGGAACATGGGCGCGGAGGCCTGGCGCTGCCACTTCCAGTCCGCGCCCTCGCTGGTCAGGATGCCCTTGCCGAGCAGCGGCCCGAGCAGCCGGATCTGCGCCAGCTTGGCGAACTTGTCGCGCTCCTCCAGCAGCACCGCGCGGATGAACTGCGGGCCGGTCACCCAGTAGATGGGCGCGTTGGGGACGGCGGTGAAGTCCTCCTCGTAGGCCGCGCGCGGCACGACCGACAGGGGATTGCGCACGAAACGCGCGACAAACGCCAGGCGGTGCAGCGGCCGGTCCGGCGGCACGACGCGCGGGGGATGGGGCGCCATGGGGCGGCCCCATCATGCCCGAAAATGAAACGCCCCGGCCGGTTGCCCGGGCGGGGCGTTTGCTTAAGGCACAGCCGGACTAGCGGGCGGTGCTCCTGTGGCCGATCCATGATCCGGTTGGGGAGTCCATTCTGCCGCCGGCCCTGCCTTGGTCGACTCTCACTGGATCACCTCCTTTCGTGGTTGCCAGCCCCCAGTGTAGCAGGACAGAATTGCGCCCATGCGCATGTCCGCCGAAGAGGTCAAGCAGTTCTGGCGCGGCTATTGCCAGCGCCGCAAGGTTTCCGTCGAGCTGGTGAAGAAGGGCGAGGCCGAGATCGACAAGGATCCGGAGTTCTGGGCCGACCAGACCATGGACCAGCTGCTCGCGCTGGTGCAGCAGTAGCGTTCCGCACGCCCTTTCATATCCCTGACGGGCCCGCGGTCTCGGGGCGGGCGAACTGCGCTAGCATCGGCGCATGAGCTCCGTCGCGGCGCAACGCGCCGACCGCCTGCGCGACCTCTCCGAGGTCGAGTTCGACAACACGTTCGTGCGCGAGCTGCCCGCGGACCCGGTGCGGAACAGCATTCCCCGGCGCGTCGCCAAGGCGAGCTTCACGCACGTGCACCCCACCGCCGTGTCCGCGCCGAAGCTGCTCGCCTGGTCGGAGGCGCTGGCCGCCGAACTCGGCCTCTCGCGCCCCTCGCCCGAAGCGCTCGAGGCGCTCGCCGGCAACCGCGTGTTCGCTGGCATGCAGCCCTACGCCGCGCGCTACGGTGGGCACCAGTTCGGCGTGTGGGCCGGCCAGCTCGGAGACGGGCGCGCGATCACGCTCGGCGAGATGATCGCGCTCGACGGCTCGCGCCAGGAGCTGCAGCTCAAGGGCGCGGGCCTGACGCCCTACTCGCGCAGCGCCGACGGCCGCGCGGTGCTGCGCTCGTCGCTGCGGGAGTTCCTGTGCAGCGAGGCGATGCATTCCCTGGGCGTGCCGACGACGCGCGCGCTGTCGCTCGTCGCCACCGGCGAGCAGGTGATCCGCGACATGTTCTACGACGGCAACCCCGAGCCCGAGCCGGGCGCGGTGGTGTGCCGCGTGGCGCCCTCGTTCCTCAGGTTCGGCAACTTCCAGATCCACGCCGCGACCGAGGAGACCGAGGAGCTGAAGCTCCTGGTGGACTACATCCTGCGCACCCACTACCCCGGCCGCACGCCGAAGGAGTGGTTCCACGAGGTCTGCCGGCGCACCGGCGCGCTGATCGCCGACTGGATGCGCCTGGGGTTCGTGCACGGCGTGATGAACACCGACAACATGTCGGCGCTCGGGCTGACCATCGACTACGGCCCGTACGGCTGGCTCGAGGGCTACGACCCGTCCTGGACGCCGAACACCACCGACGCCGACGGGCGGCGCTACTGCTACGGCAACCAGCCGCAGATCGGGCTGTGGAACCTCGCGCGCTTCGCCGAGTCGCTGCTGCCGCTCCTCCCGAAGGAGGAGCTGGAGGCGGGGCTGGAAGTCTATGGCACGACCTACAGCGCGACCTTCCGGCGCGCGCTGGCGGCCAAGCTCGGCCTCGCGGAGCTCGACGACGTGCTGGTCAACGAGCTGTTCGAGCTGATGGCGGCGGTGGAGACCGACTTCACGCTGTTTTTCCGCGGGCTCGCGCAGGTGAGCGAGGCGAACCTCGCAGGGCCCCTGCTGCCCGCGTTCTACGCCGAGCCCGATGCCGCGCACCGCACGCGCCTCGAGGCCTGGCTGCGCGCCTGGCTGGCGAAAGTGTCAGGTCCCGCCGAGGAGCGCGCGAAGCGCATGAACGCGGTCAACCCGAAGTACGTGCCGAGGAACTACCTCGCGCAGCTGGCGATCGACGCCATGGCGCAGGGTGACGCTTCGGTGCTCGAGCGGCTCATGAAGGTGCTCGCGCGGCCGTACGACGAGCAGCCTGGCCAGGATGACTTGGCGGAACGCCGGCCGGAGTGGGCACGCTCCAAGCCAGGCTGCTCCGCGCTATCCTGCAGTTCCTGACTTCCGTCCTCCCGGAGCCCCCTAAATGCACGTGACGCCCTTCCTGCGGCTGGCGCTCGCCCTGCTGCTGGCCGCGAGCCTTCCGCACGCCCTCGCACAACCGAAGAACTCGCCCTCCGCCTACGAGCCCTCCGTCGGCCAGGAGGGCAAGGACGTGGTCTGGGTGCCGACCTCGGATGTGCTGGTCGCCAAGATGCTCGACATGGCCAAGGTGACGCCGAAGGACTTCGTCATGGACCTCGGCTCGGGCGACGGGCGCACCGTCATAGCGGCGGCCAAGCGCGGCGCG
>JAOUIL010000009.1 GCA_029883975.1 Betaproteobacteria bacterium | reverse complement strand
CTGGCAGTACGGCAGGAACATGAACACCGAGATGGCCGTGAGCATCTCGACCAGCTCCACGTCGCCGGGCAGCGGCTTGCCCAGCAGCCAGCTCGCCGCCGAGCTGTAGGACACCATGAGGGCGATGGCGAGCAAGACCAGCCCGCCAAGCAGCGCCCAGCTCTCGATCACGCGGCGCAGGAACCCCTTGGGCCCCTGCGCCGCCTCGGGCGCGCCGCCCCCGTCGTGCATCCCGGCGCGGCTTACTTCGAGAACCTGGCGATGTTCTCGCGCGCGGCCTTGACCAGCGCCGCGCCGTCGATGCCTTGACCTTTCACTTCGTTGACCCAGCGCTGCACCACGGGCTCGAGCTTCTCGCGGAACGCGGCGAGCTCGACGTCCGTGAGCACGATGTGCTTGTTGCCCGCCTTGACGGCAAGGCCGATGCCGAAGTCTTCCGATTTGGTCCAGATCTGGCCGACCTCGCGCACCCAGGCCTCGCCCGATTGCGACTCGAATGCCTTCTTCAGGTCCGCGGGCAGGCTGTCCCAGCGCGCTTGGTTCATCGACACCTGGAACGTGGTGGTGCCGAAGCGCATGCGGTTCGGACCTTCGATCTGGTAGTCGGTCACGTCCTGGATCTTGAGCGGCGGGATGATCTCCCAGGGAATGAAGGCGCCGTCCACGACCTTCTTGGAAAGCGCCTGCGGCAGGTCGGGTACCGGCATGCCCACGGGCGACGCGCCCAGCGCCTCGATGATCCAGGCCCCGGTGCGCGTCGGGATGCGCATCTTCAGGCCCTTCAGGTCGTCAGGCTTGCGCACTTCCTTGTCCACCATGTGGATGGCCTGACCCGCATGCACGTGCAGGAACAACGGATGCACGCCCTTGTACTCCGTCTTCAGGTACTGGTCGTACATGGCGCGCATGGCGAGGTTGGTCGCCGTCGCGCTGTTGGTGTGCACGAAGGGCAGCTCGAATACCTCGGAGCGCGGGAACAGGTTCGCGGTGTAGCCATTCACCGTCCAGATCAGGTCCACGACGCCGTCGCGCGCCTGGTTGATGAGCTGCGGCGGTTTGCCGCCGAGCGCCATCGACGGAAATACCTCGATCTTCACCTTGCCGCCCGAGGCCTTCTCGACGCGCTGGGACCAGGGCACGAGCATCTGCGAGTGAGCGGGCGCCTTGGGCCCGAGAAAGTGGTGCAGCTTGAGATTGATGGTCTGCGCAGCTGCCCCCAGGGACAGCCCGGCGAGGGCCGTACCGACCGCGGCGTTGATGGTCATGCGGCGTGCGTTCATGCGGAATCCCCCTCCTTAGGGTTTGAACTGACCGGTTATGATGCCAGAGCCCACCAGGCCCGTTTTGACTATCTGCGCACGCGGGTTAGCATGCGCACCTCCCCGAGGGAACTATGTTGCAGGACCGCATCCGCGCCGTGACGCGCGAAACCCTGCGCGGCATGCGCCGCGGCATCGAGAAGGAGTCGCTGCGCGCGCGGCCCGACGGCGCCCTTGCGCTCACGCCGCACCCCGCCGCGCTCGGCTCGGCGCTTGCGCATCCGCACATCACCACCGACTTCAGCGAGTCGCAGCTGGAGCTGATCACCGGGGCGCACGCGAGCGCGGAAGCGTGCCTGGAAGAGCTCACGCGCATCCACCAGGCCGTCTATCGGGCGATCGGCGACGAGCTCCTGTGGGCGGGCAGCATGCCCTGCGGTTTGCCCGAGGACAAGAGCATCCCGATCGGACACTACGGCACTTCCAATGTGGGCCGCGCGAAGACCGTCTACCGCAACGGGCTTTCCTGGCGCTACGGGCGGCGCATGCAGACTATCTCCGGCATCCACTACAACTGGTCGCTGCCGGGCCTCGGGAACGACGAGTACTTCGCGCTCATCCGCAACTTCCGCCGCCATGGCTGGCTGCTCTTCTACCTGTTCGGCTCCTCGCCGGCGACCTGCGCGACTTTCGTGCAGGGCCGGCCACATGCGCTCAAGGAGTTGCGACCCGGCACCTTTCACCTGCCGCACGCAACCACGCTGCGCATGGGACGCCTGGGCTATCAGAGCGATGCGCAGGCGTCGCTGGTCGTGAGTTGCAACGACCTGGCGTCGTACGCGCGCACGCTGCAGCAGGGGCTGACGCAGGTCTACCTGCCGTATCAGAAGATCGGCATTCGCGAGCCGGGCGCGCGCGGCGACGGGCCGGACACGTACCGCCAGCTCTCCACCACGCTTCTGCAGATCGAGAACGAGTTCTACGGCAAGATCCGGCCCAAGCGGACCATCCGCCCGGGTGAGCGCCCGCTGCACGCGCTGCGCGAGCGCGGCGTGGAATACGTCGAGGTTCGCCTCATGGACCTCGATCCCTTCGAGCCCGTGGGCATCAACGCGACGACGATGAGGTTCCTGGACGTCTTTCTCCTGCACTGCCTGCTCTCCGAGAGCCCGCCGGACACGCCCGAGGAGATTGCGTGCGTGTCGCGCAATCAGGAATGCGTCGCGCAGCGCGGCCGCGAGCCGGGGCTGAAACTCGGCTGCGGGGTGGGCGACCGGTCGCTGAAGGAATGGGGCGAGGCGCTGCTGGCCGAGTGCGCGCCCGTGGCGGCAGCGCTCGACAGCGCCCTCGACGGCAGCGCCTATCGCGATTCGCTCGCGTACCAGGCGGAGGTGCTGCGCGACCCTGCGCACACTCCCTCGGCGCGGGTGGTGGCCAAAATGCAGCGCAGCCACAACGGCTCCTACACCGAATTCGTGCGCGCGCTCTCGGCCAGGCACCGATCGGTGCTTATGGCAAAGGAGTTTACGGCGTCCGAGCAGGAGCGCTTCGCGCGCCTTGCCGACGAGTCGATCGAGGAGCAGCGGAATATCGAGGCGGCCGACACCCTGCCCTTCGAGGAATACCGCAAGAACTACCTGGCCGTCGAGCGGCTGGGAATCCCGACCTAAGGAGGATCGAGTGGCGACGACGACGGCAAGCGGACTCATCTACGACGACAAGGTCGTCGGCACGGGCGACGAGGCGACGGCCGGCAGGCAAGTGCAGGTGCACTACACCGGCTGGCTCATCTACGGCGGCGAGCGCGGCAAGAAGTTCGATTCGAGCAAGGATCGCGGCGAGTCCTTCGGCTTCCCGCTCGGCGCGGGACACGTGATCAAGGGCTGGGACGAGGGCGTGCAAGGCATGAAAGTCGGCGGCACGCGCGTGCTCACCATCCCGCCGGGCCTCGCCTACGGCGCGCGCGGTGCCGGTGGCGTCATACCGCCAAATGCGACACTGATTTTCGAGGTGGAACTGCTCGCCATCGAGAAATAGTGCCGGAAGCCGCGCGCGGCGGCGCGGTAGAATTGCGTCCGTAGGGGGCAACTCAAGGCTGGAAAGGGGTGCCCTATGGCGGATTCTCCGTTCTGGATGATCTGGCCGGGCAATGCAGCGCTCTCCGCGCTGACGTGGTTCGTGATTGCCATGCCGTTCCTGTATGCGGCGCGCGCGCCCATGCATGGACTGCTGCGTTCGCTCGGCCAGCTGGCCGGCGGGCCGCTGCGCCTGGCCGCGCGCGCGCTGCTGGCGAGCGCCAACGAGATGCGCGAGCGCAATCGCGCCGTGCTGCTGGCGCAGGGGCGCGAAGAGACCGGCGAGCGGCTGGCGCGCGAGTTCGAACGCGTCGCCGTGCTGGTCAAGCGCGACCTCGAGGGCTATCCTGCCCTGCAGCGCAAGTTGCTGGATGAGATCACGCGCGTGGAGGAGGACTACCGCAAGTGCGGCGAGGTCCCGCCACCGCCGCCCGACTGGGTGGACGCCGTCGCCGCCATCGCCAAGATCAAGCCGAACGGCAACGAGCTCGTGCAGCGCGTCCTCGAGGAGATCAACCGCTCCATCAGGGAGATCCACGACAAGACGCTCGCCGAGTACCGCCGCGCCTACCAGTCGCGCCACAAGATCCTCGACGGCTTCATGCCGTTCTGGCGTTCGCTGGACAAGACGCTGACGCAGGCCGACCGCAAGATGACGAGCCTCGCCGAGCGCGCTTCCGCCATCGACGCGCAGATGGAGCGCTACGAGGCGATCGTGCGCAAGACCGACAAGGCGGAGCACGCGCTGACCGTTTCCGCCCTGACGCAGTTCTGCATCTCCGCGCTGGTCCTGGCGGTCGCTGCCGGCGGCGCGCTGATCAACTTCAAGCTGATCGCGCTGCCCATGTCCGAGATGGTGGGCGCGGGCGACTACCTCACGGCGTCGCTGCGCACCTCGGAGGTCGCCGCGCTGGTGATCATCTTCGTCGAGGCGACCATGGGCCTGTTCCTCATGGAGACGCTGCGCATCACGCATCTCTTTCCGCGCATCCACAACCTCCCCGAGCTCATGCGCCGGCGGATGATGTGGGCCTCCTTCGTGCTGCTGGTCATCCTGGCGGGCATCGAGGCGGCGCTGGCCCTGATGCGCGACATGCTGATCGCCGACAAGCAGGCGCTGCTGCAGTCGCTCGCCGCTTCTCAGGCGCCAGTGGCCGACGGCTGGCTGGGAGCCATCCCGACCGCCGGGCAGATGCTGCTCGGCTTCATCCTGCCGTTCGCGCTGGCCTTCGTCGCCGTGCCCCTGGAGTCGTTCATCAATACCGCGCGCACCGTGGGCGGCGCGGCCCTGGTAATCCTGGCGCGCGCGGCCGCCGTGCTCCTGCGCACGGCGGGCAATGCCATCCGGCAGCTGTGCAAGCTGTTGATCACCCTCTATGACGTGTTCATCGTGCTGCCGCTGCTCGCCGAGCGCTGGGTGAAGAGCGCGCGTCCGGGCGCACTGCGCGCGCGGCGCGTCGACCTCGAAGCGGGGAAACCGTCGTGAGGCGCCGCGCGTTTCTGGTGTCCGTGCCGGCGCTTGCGCTCGCGCACGCCACGGGCTGCGCGGACCCGCGCAGCCATTCCCAGGCCGTGTACCTGCTGGTGGACACGTCGGGCACCTATGCCGAGGAGATCGGCAAGGCCCAGCTGATCGTCAACTACCTGCTCGGGTCGTTGCAGCCCGGCGACTCGCTCGCGGTAGCGCGCGTGCGTAGCCGCAGCTTCAGCGAGAAGGACATCATCGCCAAGGCGACCTTCGACCAGCGTCCTTCCCAGGCCAATGCGCAAAAGCGCGCGTTCAAGGAGCGCGTCGAGACCTTTGCCGCGACCGCGCGCGGCAGCGCGAACACCGACATCACCGGCGGCCTGATCCAGGGCGCGCTGTTCCTCAACGAAACCGGGGCGGGCAGGAAGACGATCCTCATCTTCTCCGACATGCAGGAAGAGCTCGACCGCGCGACCATCCGCGACTTCCCCATCGACTTGAAGGACATCCGCGTGGTCGCGGTGAACGTCGTCAAGCTCAAGACCGACAACATCGACCCGCGCCGCTACCTCGGGCGGCTGGAGGTGTGGCAGAAGCGCGTCGAGGCCGCGGGGGCGCGCGAGTGGCACGTGATCAACGATCTCGAGCACCTCGACAGATTGCTGAAGAGCTAGCGCCAGGGTACCGGCGCGAGGCGTGCGGGCAGGTAGAGCGGGTGGGAAGGCTCGCCGCCGGCATTGAGCCGCAGGACATGCAGCGCGATGTGTGCGCGTTCGAGCAGCTGCCTGACCTGCGCCGAGCGCCCGAGATGCGCGCCGTGGTTGCCCCAGGCGCAGACGACGAGCGCGGCGGCGCGCGCGGCACGCAGGATGGCGACGTCGTTGCCCCGGCCGACCGGATCCGCCGCGGCACGCATCTCGCCCGGATCGGTGGCGCGCCAGGCGAACACATTGGTGACCAGCAGCGCGCCGTAGCCCCAGCGCTCGGCGAAGTCCCGCGCGCGCGCGCAGGTCGGATCGAGCACCGTCTCGTCCGCCGTGCTCGGATTGAGCATGAGGAAGTTCGCCACCGGCCGTTGCCCGTCCCACCGTCGCCAGAGCAGCGTGCGCCAGCGCCGGCAGGCGGAGAAGCGCGCGCCGGAGGGCGTCATGGCCGCGGCCGTGCATGCACGCGCAGCGTCCGCGCACGCCATCCCGCGACGCCCGCCGCGAAGCCGCAGGCGGCCGCCAACGCAAAGGCGATTGCATAGCTGCCCGTCCGATCGAAGAGGTATCCCGCCATCCATGGCCCCACGGCGCTGCCGATCGCGCTGCCGAGCAGGCCCATGCCGACGATGGCGCCGAAGTGCGGTCCGCTGAAGCGGTCACTGACCATCGCGGGAATGAGCGAGGCGGTCACCGAGTAGCCGAGCCCGAGCAGCGCGCCGTACAGGTAGATCGCGCCGAGCGCCGGCGTCTGGCCGAGCGACGCGAGCACGGCGACGGCGGCGAGCATGACCGCGATCCCGGCCACATACACGCGCTCCCGTTCCACGCGGTCGGACAGCCATCCGCCGCCGGTCTTGCCGACAATGCTCGCCAGGCCGACGACGCCGACTACCGAAGCAGCGACGATGGCCGCCACGCCGCGGTCGACGAGATAGGCCACTTGATGCACGTGCAGGGTCTGCGAGCACACGTTGCCGAAGAAGAACGCCGACAGCATCAGCCAGAAGGGCGCCCCGCGCATCGCCTGGCCGAGCGTCACGTCGCGCGCCGCGCCGGATGCGGCCGCGCTGCGCGCGACGGGCGCGCGCCGCGGCGCAAGGCGCAGCAGGAGCAGAGAGGAAGGTACGATCCAGAGCACGCAGATCACCGCAAGCACGCGGAACGCCGCGCGCCATCCGTAGGCGTCGATCAGCAGCTGGGTGAGCGGCACGACGAGCAGCATGCCGACGCCGACGCCCGAGCTGACGATGCCCAGCGCCAGCCCGAGCCTGTCCTGGAAGTCGCGCTGCACCTGCACCAGCGCGGGAATCCAGCCGGCGCTTGCCACCGAGACCGCGGTGAACAGCCCGAAGCCGAGGTAGAGCTGCCAGGGCGTGGCGATGTAGCTGTCCGCCCACAGCGCGAGGCCAAGCAGCGCGCCGCCGGCCGCCATCAGCTGCAGCGGCCGAACGCGGTCGCACAAGGCGCCGACCAGCGGATTGGCCGCGCCGTGGACCAGGGTAAATGCGGAAAAGGCCCCGGCCAGCACGGAGCGGCTCCAGCCGAATTCCTGCAATAGCGCCACCAGGATGACGCTGTACGAGTACCAGATGCCATAGGCGAGCGACAGCGTAAGCGCGATCACGACCAGGCTGAAGGAGCGGCGCGCGACGAGCAAGGGAGCGCCGGGCCTAGCGGGCGGAGCGGACCAGTTGCACGAGCTCTTCTCCTTCCACGACCTTCATCTTGTGCTCCGCGCAGAATGCCCGCGCCTTGTCCGTCATGCCGCCCGCCGAGGCGTACAGGCATTCTCCCGCGCCGCGCCGGTCGCGCGCCGCTGCAAGCTCCTTGAGCGGCTCGACCCCGGTCACCGCCGCCTTCCACCGCCGGGCGCTGAGCAGCGTCACCTGGCCGGACTTCTCCAGCTCGAAGTCGGCCGCCCCGTCGATGCGCTTCACGGCGAAGCCAGCCTCCCGATATGCCGACTGCACCGCATCCGCGAACTCTTCCCAGGCCATCTCGCGCAGCGCGGCGAGCGCCTTGTCCAGGCGGGCGCCGCGCGGGCGGCGGATCTCCCGCCACGCCACCACGCAGGCGATGACGCCAAAGGGCAGAGCGGCGAACAGCGCCAGTCCTTCCGGCAAGAGGAGGCGCGCCAGGCCAAAAACGGCGAGCGCGACGAGCGCGCTCACCCACCAGCGCGCGCGCATCAGGATGCCGAACAGCGAGTTTTCGGGCAGCTTCATCCCGGCGATTGTCTCCTACAATCCCGACCGTATCCGCCCATGCTGCGCCAGCTGACGCTCACGTTTCGCACCACCGGTCGCGGGACCACCGACATTACCGCGGAGGTGTCACGCGCGGTACGCGCGAGCGGCGTGCAGGCGGGCTTGTGCCACCTGTTCCTGCAGCATACGAGCGCATCCCTGGTCCTTTGCGAGAATGCCGCGCCGGCGGTACGGCGCGATCTGGAGACCATCTTCGCGCGCCTTGCGCCGGACGGCGATCCGGCCTATCGGCACGATGACGAGGGCCCCGACGACATGGCCGCGCACGCGCGCAGCGTGCTGGCCGGAGTCTCGCTGCACATTCCCGTCGCCGAGGGCCGGCTCGCGCTGGGCACCTGGCAGGGCGTGTATCTCTGGGAGCACCGCACCGGCGCGCACACGCGCAGCGTGGTGGTGACCCTGGTCGGCTAGGCGAGCAGCACCAGCTCCGGCGGGCGGCCTTTCTCGATGAACACGATGGCGTTCTGCTCGTAGCTGCGGCCGAGGATCTCGGCTTCGCCGCGCGAGATCCCCAGCACGAGGACGCTGGGCTCCGCCGGCCACTCGTCCTGCGGATCGCGCCCCTCGCCGGCCAGGCAGGTGTACCCGGCCTGCTCCTGCGCGCGATGCAGCGCCTCGGTGGACAGCGCATTCTCGGCCGCATCCGCGAGAATGCCGCCGGGATTGGCGGCGGTCACGAACGCCGCGGTATCCGCACCCGTTTTCTCCAGCAATCCCTCGAGCGCGGCGCTGGGCTCGCCGACGCGCAGCACGATGTCCGGCTCGCCGAAGACCACGTACTCGGCCCCGAGATAGGCCGCGAGCAGCCCGGGCTCGATGGTCACGCCGGCGCCTCGAAGCGCTCCGGCGGAACGATGCGCAGGCCGTCGACGCGCGGCGCGAGCTCGAGCAGCGCCTGGTCCCGCGAGACCAGGACGGCGGCGCCGGCGCCCGCCGCCAGCGCGAGGAATTTCTGGTCGTCCGGATCCCGGCACGCCGGCAGACCGCCGCCGGCGTGCGCGCCCACCCGTATCGCCAGCGCGCGGCAGCGGGCCACGCACGCGGACTGCGCGGCGGCGTCCAGCGTGCGCGCGCCGAGGTCGTAGGCGAGCACCCGCACCAGCTCCGCCTCGCAGGCCTCGTCGATGACGATGTCGATGCGCCCGGCGGCCCGCGCCTCGCGCAGTGCCGCTATGGCCGGATCGTCGAACACCAGCCAGTCGAGCCAGATATTGGTGTCGAGGACCACCTTGAGCGGCTGCACGACCGGCTCAGCGCCTGCGCTTGAGCAGGTCTCCCAGCCCCGCCAGCGCCTTGTAGGTCGCCGCCGGGCCGGGCTTCTCGCCGCCGCCGCCCGCACGCGCGTCCTCGAAGCGCGCATGCTCGTTCTCGTGGCAATAGACGCACAGCAGCTCCCAGTTGCTGCCGTCGGCGGGATTGTGGTGATGGTCGCCATCCTTGTGGTGGACAGTGAGCTCGCGCAGCCGGGACGCGGGAAACTCGCGCGCGCAACGCGTGCAGATCCAGGGCAGGATCTTCAGCGCGCGCTCGCGGTAGGCGTCGCCGCTCATGCCTGGCCGCTGGTTTCCTCCAGGCGCCGGGCGAGCTCGCCGCTCTGCAGGAGCTTCTGCAGATCGTTCGCGCCGCCGATCAGCACGCCGCGCACGAAGATCATCGGAAACGTCTGCCATCCGGTCCACAGCTTGAGCGGCAGCCGCCTGCGGTAGCCCGACAGGTAGGAGCCGTACTCGAGATAGGTGTACGGAATGCCCGCGGCATCGAGCAGCCGGCGCGCCTTGCGCGGGAATGGGTTCATCTTCATGCCGACCACGACGAGCGGCTTCGCCGCGATGACGTCCTGTACCTCGCGCACGACGTCGATGCCCCAGGCCGAGATCTTGTCGCGGACCGCGGGGTGAATCCGTGCCTCGTCGAAGATGGGCCGGCTCACCGTCTAATCGTACGCCCGGAAGCGGATCGCCGGGTCGCGCTTGATCTGCTCGACGAGCGCCACCTCCCAGTCCAGGTAGGCGCGCGCGTGCTTTTCGTAGTCCGACTCGTGCTCGTGGTCGTAGGGCTTGTACCAGACGTCGTCGTTCGCCGTGGTCGCGTTGGCCAGCCCCGACTCCGCAGGCAGGCTCTCGGCGAACCAGGCGCGATTGCCGCCCTCCAGAACCTGGACGCGCGCGCGCGGCCACAGGTCCGCAGCTTCGGGCGCCGCGAGATGCGCGAGCACGCTGTCCTCCGAGGTGAGCACGAGCTCGCGCGCGTCCGCGAGCTTCGCGCGGGCCTCCTCGAGCCGCGCGCGCACGCCCCACCACGCCCCGGGGATGTGGCGGGCGCGAAAGCGCAGGCTCGTGGACAGATCGAGCACGGCCGCGCGCACGCGCGCCAGTTCCTGCGCGTGCACGGTCGGCCAGTATTGGAAGCCGGGGATCTGCGCCTCGCGGGGCCCCCGCTCGAGCGGCCAGTCACCCGTGTCCGGCTCGAGCACGTACACCTCGTCCCAACCCATCTGGTTCAGCCATGACGCGGTCATCACCGAGCGCACGCGCTCGGGATCGGCGAGCACGATGCGCGCGTTGCGCACGGCGACGAACTCGTCGGTCGCCTGCACCAGCTGCCCGCCAGGCGCGTGACGCGCGCCAGCGAGATGCCCCGCCTCGAATTCCTCGCGCGAGCGCACATCGAGCACGTATGGGGTGCGCGAGGCATCTTGCAGCCACTCTTTCACCTGGGGCGCGCGCGCGAACTTCACCTCGAAGCGCCTGGCCACCGCGTCGGCCGCGGCGTGCGCCTTCTCCCGCGCCTGCGGCGAGGGTGGCGGCGCGACGCGTTCGCTGCCGTGCTCGCACTCGAAGCCGGCGAGCTCCCACCCCATGGTGCCGTCCTTGAGCGCCACCACGTCCTTCCAGCCCGCATTGCGCAGCGACTGGCAGCCGATGATGCTGCGCGTGCGGCCGGCACAGTTGACCACCACCAGCGTTTCCGGGTCGGGCGCGAGGTCGGGTGTGCGGTAGACCAGCTCCGCGCCCGGCACGTCGATCGCGCCGGGGATGTTCATGCGGTGATACTCCTCCCAGGGACGCGAGTCGAGGATCACCAGCTTTCGCCCGGACTCGAGCAGGCGCCGCAGCTCGTCCGGCGGTATGCGCGGCGTACCGTAATGATGCTCGATGAACTCGCCGAAGGCCTTGGAGGGCACGTTCACGCCGCTGAACAGCTCGCCGCCCGTTGCCTGCCAGGCGGCGCAGCCGCCCTCGAGAAGGTCGACGTCGGTGTAGCCAAGCTGCGCCAGCTTGCGCCGCGCCCGCTCGGCGAGCCCCTCGCCGCCGCCGTCCAGCAGCACCACGGGGGCGCTCCTGCGCGGCACGAGGTCGCCGACTCGCAGCTCCAGGCGCGACAGCGGCAGCGAGCAGGCGAAGAAGGGATGGCCGCGGTAATGCACTCCCTGCTCGCGCACGTCGAGCAGCGCCAGCTCGCCGCCCGAGCGCAGCCGCGCGCGCAGCGCTGCGGGCGTCATGCGCGCGCTTCGCGGATGTCCGAGTGCGCCGGAAAGACTTCCCAGCGACCTTCCTTCTCCTTGTAGAACTCGCGGCGGTGCAGCTGCTCGAGCGCGAGGCCGTACATGTGGAAGTTGAGCAGCGGCGCGTCGATGTGGATCGAGTGCAGGTCCTCGGGCATGAAGGCGACGCCGCTCCCCTGGCGCACGACCGCGCGCCCCTTCTCGCGCACGCCCCCGTCCGAGCTGCGGTCGTAGAAGCGGTTCTGCTCCTCGCCGGTTACCCCGACGATCACCGCCCACGTGGTGTGGTTGTGGGCGGGCGTGCCATAGCCCCCGAGCGAAGCGTTCGCGTAGAGGGCGAAGCGGTGATCGGCGTCTTCCGAAAGGCGGTACAGGCAGGAGCGCAGCTTCTGGCCGGACTCGGGCGGCGGGTAGTCCTTCGGGTCGAACAGATCGATGCGCGCGGCCAGCTTGATCAGCCGCGCCTTGATCTTCGCCAGGCTCTCCGGGTGCACTCCGTCGCGGCGCTCGATCTCGCGGATGTCCGCGACGGCGGCTTCGATTTCCTTGCGGCGTTCGGCGGCTCGGTCCATGCGGGAATGTTAACTCAGTCGCGCACGCGCCCGCGCAACGCCTTGACCTTTGCGCGACGCAATTTCGACTCGATGCGCCGCTCCTTCGACGCGCGCGTCGGGCGGGTCGGCCGGCGCTTCTTCGGCACATGGGCGGCGGCCTCGATCAGCGCATGCAGTCGCGCAAGCGCCTCGGCGCGGTTCTGGTCAAGGCTCCTGTGCTGCTGCGCCTTGATCACCACCACCCCGGTACGGGTAATGCGCTTGTCCCCGCGGTGCAGCAGCCGGTACTTCACCTCCGGCGGCAGCGAGGACGCGCGTATGTCGAACCGCAGATGGACGGCATTCGACACCTTGTTCACGTTCTGGCCGCCTGCGCCCTGCGCGCGCACCGCGGTGAGCTCGATCTCGCTCTCGGGGATGACGATCACCAGCCGCTCCCGCCGCCGCCGCCCCCGCCGCCGCCCGAACCACCCCCACCGCCTCCGCCGCCGGAAGAACCGCCAGAGCTCGATCCGGGCGGCGTCGCCGCCGAGCTGACAGTGTCTGCGATACCGCCGATCGAATCGCCAATGCCACCGCTGCGGAACAGGCCGCCGCCCGCCTCCGAGCCGTAGTAGCCCGCCACCGCCGCCGCCACTGCCGCCAGGCCCAGCGTCGCAGCAAAGCGGTCAGCCCAGGTTTTCTCCACGCCGAGCGCCACGGCATAGGGCAGGAATTTCGCGAACTCCTCGGCCGTCTGCGGCGGCGCCTTCATGCGCTCGAGGTCCTCCTTCTCCGCCACGCCGAGGTACTGGCGCAGTCCCTGGATCCTGTCCTGGAGCTTGCGGCCCTCGACGCTGTAGGCAGGCAACCAGCGCGCAAACAGGACGAGGACGATGAGCATCAGCGCTGCGCTCACGATGATCGCGGACACGGGCGCCTCCTGCATCATCATCGCCACTACCGTGAGGATGGCGATGCCGATACCCGCGCCATGCGAGCCGCGGTTGCGCGAGAAGAGCTTTCCCTCGTAGAGCTGGGCCAGCTCTCGCTTGTGCGTCTCGAGCGTGATCTGCACTCCGGGGTTGTGTGCTTTGCCGATCACGGTGGGCTTCCCAGGCCCTCGCAGAAGGCCTGCGAGCGTGCGCTCGCCCGGGAGCCACTCCACGTCCTTGCCGGTGCGCTCCAGCTCGTAGGCACTTCCCAAGTCGCGAATGCGCAGGAACCCGCGCGCACCCAGCCCTAGCAGCCCTGCGGCGAAGCACTTCGCGTCGTACTGCATGCGATCGATGAAGCGCACCTCCGCGGGCCCCATTCCTGGCGGCGCCTCGTAGCGCGGGAAGGCCGGCCCGGCTCGCGGGTCGCGCCCGACGAGGTGCCAGCGCCACCAAAGGAAAGCGAGCAGCAGCGCGATGCCCCCCACGCCCGTCAGCACCGGCTTGTTGTCGTTCAACCACCACTGGAGCCTCTGCGCGAACGACGGCTCGCGCACCAAGCCCTTGGGAAACTCCACCACGATAGTGAGTCCCTGCCGGGCGGGCAGAGCGCGCGTGGTGGCGAAGCTCGCGCCGCCCGCCCGCGCCTCGCCCGTGTAATCGCGCCCGCGCGCGCCCTGCGGCCCGGTGTAGGCCTCGACGCGGATGCGATCGGCAGGCACCTCGGCGGGCAGCTGCACGTCCGCCGAAATGCGGTCCATGGCGAAGGTCCAGCCATTGCCGTTCACGTTCCAGTAGAGCTCGTCGTGACGCTCGAAGAAGCCGAGCTGCCGCGCGGTGCGATAGGTGATCTCGTACTCGTGCCGGCCGCGCGGCAGGATCACGGTGGGGTTGCCGATGCGCACGCGCGCGCCGTTGGCGAGCGGCTCTACCCTCCAGGGCTCGGCGGTGCCGTCGCGGCTCACGGCAACCACCTGGAACGGCACCTTCACGCGGGCGCCGAGGCGGTCACGGTAGTCGGTGGGGAAGTCGCGCAGGATGCCGCGCTGGATCTGGCGTCCTTCGGCGAGCACCACGATGCGCTCGGTGACCTGCAGGCCGCCTTCCATGTCGATGCGGATGTCGCTGTGGAATTCGAGCACCCGCTCCGCGGCCAGCGCGGGCAGCGCGGCGACCAGCAACGCCAGCAAGAGCGCCCTCACAGCGCGACCTTCACCGCCTCGCGGTCGTCGGTCTCGAAGAACGGGAGCGGCTCGAAGCGAAACAGGCGCGCCACCACGAGGTCCGGGAAACTCTGCAGGCGCGTCACGTACTGCTTCACCGCGCCGTTGTAGAAGCGCCGCGCGTACTGCAGGTGGTCCTCGACCTCGACCAGCTTCGCCGAGAGGTCGCGGAAGTTGGCGTCAGCCTTGAGCTGCGGATAGGCCTCCTGCAGAAGGACCAGCTGCTGCAGGCGTTCGCCGAGCTGCTTTTCCAGCGCGAAGCGGGTGGCGCCGCCCTGCGCGGCGAGCGCGCTGCCGCGCAACTCGGTGACCGTGGTGAGGAGGGCCTTCTCGTAACCCGCGTAGCCCTTCACCGCCTCGACCAGTTGCGGCACGAGGTCGGCGCGACGCTTCAACTGCACGTCGATGTCGGCGTAGCCCTGGCGCGCCTGGTTGCGGTCGGCGATGAGGCGGTTGTAGAGGACGACCCCCGCAACGGCGAGCCCAGTGAGCAGCGCGGCAGCGAGCCACGTCGTCAAGCCGCGTTCTCCATGACCTTCAGACTGGTCCGACCTTACACCGGGCTGGCGCCCGGGAGAAGCTAGCGCTTCTTGAACATCGGCCGGCGCTTGGGCATGGCGACCGGATTTTCGTCCTTGTGGCGAAAGCTGATGCGGCCCCGCGTCAAGTCATAGGGCGACATCTCCATGGTGACGCGATCGCCCTCGAGGATACGAATGCGGTTCTTGCGTACCTTGCCGCCCGCGTAAGCGAGCACCTGCGCGCCGTTGGTGAGCTCGACGCGGAACTGCGTGCTGGGCAGCACTTCCTGTACCACCCCTTCCATCTCCAGCATTTCTTCCTTGGCCATGAGGGCACCTGCGAATCTCGAAAGGCGCGCAGTATGAGGCCTAAGGCCCGGAAACACAAGGAGAATTTCCGAAGCTAGCGACGGCGGGCGACGATGAACAAGCGCCTGAACGGAAACAGTGTCCGCCCATCGGCTTCCGGCGGGTACGCGGCCAGCACCCGCCGCCGGTAGTCCGCCTCGAAGGCCGTGCGCTCGGCCCCCTCGAGCCGGTCGAGGAACTGCTTCAGCCAGCTCCCCTTCGTGTACTCGGCGACCGGGTTCTCGCCCACGAGCACCTGCAGGTACTCGGTCTCCCAGATCTGCAGTTCGGCCGTGCGCCCTTCGAGCAGCCGCCAGTACGCAGCAGGCGGCGCAACGGGCTCGCGGCGCAGATGAGGCTCGAGCTTCGCGCGCCACGGGCCCTGCTCGATCGCCTCTACGATGCAGGCGTGCGACGGTGCGGCGAAGTTTCGCGGCATTTGCACGGCGAGCGTGCCGCCGGGCGTCACCGCCTCCTCGAGCAGTTGCACGATGCGCTGCTCATGCCCGACGAGCCAGTGCAAGGCGGCGTTGCTGTAGACCACGTCCGCCGGCACGTGCGGCCGCCATGCGCCGATATCTGCGAGCTCGAAGAACGCGCCCGGATGATCCGTGCGCGCCCGGGCGAGCATCTCCGGCGAGCTGTCGACCCCGGTGAGGCGTGCCTGCGGCCAGCGCGCGAGCAGCAGCGGGGCGAGGTTGCCCGCGCCGCAGCCCAGGTCGACCACGCTGGCGGGCGACACCGTGCCGATGCGCGCCAGCAGGTCCACGGCGGGGCGCATCCGCTCGCCGGCAAAGCGCAGGTACTGCGCCGGATCCCAGCTCACGTGCTCACCCGATTGCGCCCGCCCTTCTTCGCCCGGTACAGCGCCTCGTCCGCTGCCTTCAGCACCTGCGAGGGCGGCTGGCGCTCGAACTCGGGCTCCGCGGCGCCCATCGACACGGTCACCGACAGGAGCTTGGTCGGTACACTGTCTCCGCGCCGGCGGATGCCCGCCTCCTGCTGGCGCGGGCGCTCGTCGCTGCGCACCGCCATCTTGTAGCGCTCCACGGCCTCGCGCGTGTTCTCCAGGTACGGCAGGGCTTCCTTCAGGCTCTTGCCCGCGAACAGCACGCTGAACTCCTCGCCGCCATAGCGGAACGCCACGCCGCCGCCGCCCACCTCGGCGAGCCGCGCGGCGACCAGCTTCAGCACCTGGTCGCCGATGTCGTGGCCATGCGTGTCATTGAACTTCTTGAAGTGGTCGACGTCGATCATGGCGATCGTGTATCGGGGCCCGAGCGCACGCAGCTGCTCGTCGAGCGCGCGGCGCCCGGGCAATCCGGTCAGCTCATCGCGAAACGCGAGGCGGTGCGATTCCTGCACGAAGGCGACCAGCACCACGGCGCCCGCCGCGCACAGGAAGGCGGCGAACGCGGCGGGCGAAGCCGCCCACTCGGCGGCGATGAAGAATGCGGCGAGCGCGGCGGCGAGGCCGATGTCGAGCGGCGTGTGCTTCGGCCAGGCGCGCCACACCGCGGCGGCGAACGCCGCGCCGAACAGCAGGCGCCCGGCGAGCGGCGTCGGCGGCGAGCGAAACAGCCAATGCTCGAGCACGCCCTGCCAGGCGAGCCCGGAGAGCGAGCTGCGTCCCGCGGCGGCGATCCAGAGAATGAGCAGCGCTTCCACGCCGAGCAGCACGAGCCAGCGGTAGCTGCCGTGATAGGCCACGCCGCGCTCGGGCAAGGTCATGGCCACCAGCGCGTTGAGCGGCACGAGCACCACCAGCGCCGTGTACACGGCTTTCTCGGCGAAGCCCCCGAGGCCCTGCGCGTAGTGGTAGCCGGCGTAGGCGGCGAGCAGCGAGCCGAGCAGGATCAGCGCACGGCCGCGATTGAAGCGCAGCGCGAAGGCCACGCCGACCGCGAGCACCGCGTAGGGCCCGAGCGTGCGCAGCCCGCTGAGCGAAGCGGGAAGCGACGGGCCGCCCCACACGGCGAGCGCCGCGGCGACGAGGATCACCGCCGGCGCCAGCGCCGGCCGGAGCTCGCTAGGAACCAACGCGATCCGGCCTGAAGCCCGCGTCGCACACGCGCCCGCGCTGGGCGCGCTTGCCGATGTGCCCGGCGAGCAGCTTCGCATCCAGGGTCTCTGTCGCGCGGTTCTTGCGCTTCACGCCGGAGACGACGAGCGTCCTGCCGTCGGTGACGGCGACCGAAGCGAGCGTCACATTGTCTGGCAGCGCGAGGAGCTGCACGCCGACGCCGCCATTGGGGCGCACCGGTACTTCGTCCAGCGGAAACAGGAGCAGCCGCGCGTCCGACGAGAGCGCCGCGACATACTTGCCTGCCGTGACCGGCGCGGGCACCTGCGCGTGCGCGCCCTGCGCGACGCTCATGAAGTCCTTGCCCTGCTTGGTCTTCGCGACGAGGTCACCGAGCTTGCACAAGAAGCCGAGGCCCGCGCTGCTGTTCATGAGCAGCGGGCGCTGCAGGTCGCCGGTGCCCATCCAGACGATGTCGTCCGATGGAGCGTTGACGAGCGTGTTCACCGGCGCGCCGTCGCCGCGCCCCGCGGGGATCGCGGCCGCATCGATCGTGAAGCTCTTGCCGGAGGCGGCGAGCACGATCACCGGGTCGGTGGTCCTGCATTCGAGCGACTGCAGCGGGCCGTCGCCATCCTTGAAGGTGAGTGTCGCAGGATCGAGGCCGTGGCCGCTGCGCGCGCGGATCCAGCCCTTCTGCGACAGGATCACGGTGATCGGCTCTTCCACCACGGTGCGCTCGACCTGCGCGCGCTCCTCCGCCTTGATGAGCGTGCGGCGCTCGTCACCGTACTTCTTCGCGTCCTCTTCCAGCTCCTTGACGACGAGCTTCTTCAACTGCTTGTCGTCCCCGAGGATCGCCTTCAGGTCCTTGCGCTCCCCTTCGAGCGCCTTGCGCTCGTCGTTCAGCTTCACGCCGTCGAGCTTGGTCAGCTGGCCGAGGCGAATGTTGATGATGTCCTCGGCCTGGCGCTCGCTGAACTTCCACTTGGCGATCATCTTCTGCTTGGCCTCGGCCTGGTCCTCGGCGGCGCGGATCAGCTTGATGATCTCGTCGATGCGCACGTAGGCGAGCAGCCGTCCGAGCACGATGTGCAGGCGCTCCTCGCATTTAGCCAGGCGATGCTCGGTGCGCCGGCGCACCGTCTGCTGACGCCACTCGCCCCACTCGCGCAGGATGTCGGCGATGCCCTTGGTCTCCGGCAGGCCGTCGAGTCCGAGCCAGGTGAGGTTGACCGGATAGCGCGACTCGAGGCTCGTGTTGACGAGCAGCGCGGCCATGGTCGCCCCTGGGTCCTGGCGCGAAGAGCGCGGCTCGATCACGAGGCGCAGCTTCGACTTGCGGTCGGACTCGTCGCGCACCGCCTCGACCTGGTCGAGGATGAACTGGCGCAATCGCTTCTGCTCCTGGCCGACCTCCTTCTTGCCGGTCGCGGGCCTGGGATTGGCAAGCGCCTCGATCTCCTCCAGCACCTGGCGGCACGAAACGCCGTGCGGCAGCTCGGTGACGACGATCCGCCACTGGCCGCGCGCCAGCGGCTCCACCGACCAGCGCGCGCGCATCGCGATCGAGCCGCGCCCGGATTCGTAGGCCTGCCGGATTTCCTCGGCCGGGGAGATGATCTGCCCGCCCCCGGGAAAGTCCGGGCCGGGCAGCTTGTCGAGGATCTCATCGAGCTTCGCGCGCGGATGCTTGATGACGAGCGCGGCGGCGGCGGCGACTTCCTTCAGGTTGTGGGAGGGAATGCGCGTGGAAAAACCCACTGGGATGCCGAATGAGCCGTTCAGGAGGCCGAAGGGCAGGCGCGCGGGCAGCAGCACCGGCTCCTCGAACTTGCCGTCGTAGTTCTTCTGGAAGTCCACCGTGCCCTCGCCGATCTCGGCGAGCATCAGCTCGGCGTAGCGCGACAGCTTCGCCTCGGTGTAGCGGTAGGCCGCCGCCGAGTCACCGTCGCGGCTGCCGAAGTTTCCCTGCCCGTCGATCAGCGGGTAGCGCATCGAAAAGGGCTGCGCGAGGTGCACCAGCGCCTCGTAGGTGGAGGAGTCGCCGTGCGGGTGGTACTTGCCGAGCACTTCGCCGACGTAGCGTGCGCACTTGGCGAAGCCCTGGGCCCCCGCATCGCCCATGGCGTAGAGGATCCGCCGCTGCACGGGCTTCAGGCCGTCCGCGATCTCGGGCAGCGCGCGCGCCTTGACGGTGGAGACCGCGTAGCCGAGGTAGGCCTGCGAGGCGTGCTGCTCGATCGGGGCTGCGTCGTCGCCGTTCTCGGGCGTGAAGAGGTCGGGGGTATGCGTATCCATGGTCAGTCGAAGAGATCCCGTTGCTTGTCGGCGACGAGCACGGCGAGCTCCACCGCCTTCTTCGCCTTGTCCAGATCATCCGTGGCGCCCGCCTTGCCGGCGGCCTCCCAGGTGTAGCGCGCCTCGCCCGCCAGGCTCACCTTGCCGAGCTTCTGCCGGCCCAGCCACAGCACGTGGCCCTTGTAGGCACGCTCCCAGACCGGCTTGGGCCGCCTCCTAGACATCCGCCTCTACGGTCTTCCAGTGCTCGCGCATCCAGTTGCGGCGGCCTTCGGCCTCGCCCGAATCCATGAGCAGCTCGAAGGTCTGCCGCGCCTTCTTGAGCTGTCGTGCGTCGAGCTGCATGCGCACCAGGCGCCGCGTGTCGGGATTCATCGTGGTTTCCCAGAGCTGCTCGGGGCTCATCTCGCCCAGGCCCTTGAAGCGCGAGATCTCCCAGGACCCCTCCTTCACCTTCTCCTTCTTGAGCGCGGCGAGTGTTTCCTCCAGCTCGTCCTCGTCCAGGCAGTACGCGCGCCGCGCCGGCTTGCCCTTGCCCTGCGCCGGGATCTCGACCTTGAACAGCGGCGGCTGCGCGACGTAGACATGGCCGGCTTCCACGAGCTTGGGCGCGTGCATGAAGAAGAAGGTGAGCAGCAGCGCCTGGATGTGCCCGCCGTCCACGTCGGCATCCGTCATCAGGATCACCTTGCCGTAGCGCAGCCCCGAGAGATCCACCGCGTCCTCGGGGCCGTGCGGGTCCACGCCGATGGCGGTGGCGATCGCCTGCAGCTCCTTGTTGGCGAGCACCGTGCGGCTGTCCTTGGACATCGTGTTGAGCACCTTGCCGCGCAGCGGAAGGATCGCCTGCGACTCCTTGTCGCGCGCTTCCTTCGCCGAGCCGCCCGCGGAGTCGCCCTCCACGAGGAACAGCTCGTTCCGCGTCACGTCGCCGGATGCGCAGTCCACGAGCTTTCCCGGCAGCGTGGCGATGCCCGAGGACTTCTTGCGCTCGACCTTCTTGCCCTTGGCGAGACGCGCGAGCGCCTGCTCGATGGCGAGCTCGGCGATCTTCTTGCCTTCGTCCGGGTGCTCGCTCAGCCACAGCTCGAACGCGTCCTTGACGCACAGCTCGAGCAGCTTCGCCGCGTGGCGCGTGGTGAGCTTTTCCTTCGTCTGGCCGTGGAACTGGGTGCGCACGATCCTCGCCGAAAGGGTGAAGCAGGCGCGCGCCCAGACGTCATCCGCGATCAGCTTCACGCCCTTGGGCGCGAGCGCGCGCGTGTCCATGAAGGCGTGGATCGCGTCGAAGACGCCGGCGCGAAAGCCCGCCTCGTGCGTGCCGCCGGAGCGCGTCGGGATCAGGTTCACGTGGCTGTCGGCGAAGATGTCGCCGTCGGTCACCCAGCCGATCGCCCAGGCCGCGCCCTCGCCCGCCTCGATGTCGCCGAAGCCGGCGGCGCTCTTCTCGTCGAAGTAGCGCTCCCCCGTGAACAGCGGCGCGACGAGTTCGCGCCCCGCGAGCATGAACTCGAAGTACTGCGCCATGCCGCGCTCGTACTTCCAGGTCTTCTTGCCCTTGCCCTCGACCTCGAGCACCGTAGAGAGGCCCGGCAACAGATAGGCCTTCGAGCGCACCAGGTGCTCGAGTTCCGCCATCGGGATGCTGGCCGAGTCGAAGTACTTCGGGTCGGGCCACAAGCGCACCACGGTGCCTGTGCGCCTCTCCTTCGCCTTCTCGCTCTTGAGCTTCTGCTTGAGCTCGCCACCCTCGAAGGCGATGGTGTGCCTGCCGCCGTCGCGATACACGGTGACCTCGAGTCGCTTGGAGAGCGCGTTCGACACCGCGACGCCCACGCCGTGCAGACCGCCGGAGATGTGATAGACGCCCTCGCCCGACTTCGCGAACTTGCCGCCTGCGTGCAGCATGCCGAACGCGACTTCCACGGCGGGTTTCCTTTCCACCGGGTGCATGTCCACCGGGATGCCGCGGCCCTCGTCTTCGACCTCGACCGAGCCGTCCTTGAACACGCGCATGGTGATGCGCTTGCCGTAGCCGGCGAGCGCCTCGTCCACCGCGTTGTCGATCGCCTCCTGCACGATGTGCAGGGGATGCACGGTGTGCGTGTACATCCCGGGCATGCGCCGCACGGGCTCCAGGCCCTTCAGGGCCTGGATGGCGGAGGCGTCGTAGACCTGCTGCTTGGCCATCTATCTGGTGGTTTGCAGTTCGTTGCGCACTAGATATTGTATCTCCCGCGCAGTTGCGCCGCCGACGTGCGCCCCGGCGCATGCACCGCGACGCCCGCCTGCGCGGCCGCGGCGGCGAGGCCCTTGTCGAGCGTGATCAAAGTCGCACCGTGCCGCGCCGCGAGCTCGAGGTAGGCAGCGTCGTAAGTGCTCAACTCGCGCCGCTCGGCAAGGTCGCTGATCGCCCGCAGCTCGGGCACCGCGGCGTCCACGCGCAGGCGCAGGCGCGAGGCTTCGTCGAGAACCTGGTAGCGTTCCTCGCGCGACAGCCGCCGTCGCCGCTCCGCGACGAGCAGCGCGTTCGGAAATTCGAGCCGCCACACCGCCGGCACCCAGCATTCCTCGAGGGCCACCAGGTCGAGCGCCGCCTCGGTGAACGCCGTCCTCTCGTCGGGAAAGAACCAGGAAAGCGAGATGGAGCAGTCCAGCACCAGCGCCATCAGTACTTGCGCCCCGCCTTGACCAACTCCGCGATCGTGGTGCCGGGACGCGCGGGCTTGCCGCGCCCCACGCGATTGCGCTTGATCTCTTCCACCACCCGGCGCATCTGCTCGGCGCCTTCCTCCGACTTGGCGGGCACGAGCCGCGCCACCGCCTTTCCCCTGCGGGTGATCGTGACCACCTCGCCGTCCTCGACCTTGTCGAGAAGCTCGGCAAGCTTGGTCTTCGCTTCGAATGAACCGACGGTGATCACGAACGCATCCAACTAGACAACCAGTTGGAAGGATATCACCGTGATCGCCTACAGCGCAAATCTCTCCAGCTGCTCCCAGTCCACCAGCTTCGACAGGTCCGCTTCCGCCGGCAGCTCGATCCGTCCGTCCCTGATCTGCGGCACGAGCGTGCTCACCTGGTCGGTCATCGTGAGAAAGAAGGTCTGCTCGGCCGCCATGGTGCCGGGCTGCTGCAGGTTGATGAGCGTGCCGAGCGCGCTCTCGGCGTAGATGCCTACCGCCGTGCTGGCGCGGCGCTGCGCCGCCATTGCGGCGATGGCGCGCGACTCGGCGAGCCCCACGCGCCCGGGCTTGGTGGAGAGCGCCTGTGCGCCGCGCTCGAGATACAGCGCGGCATCCTCCGTCGACGCACAGCTGCGGTCCACGAGGATGGGAATGGGGCTCGCCTTCTGCAGCGCCTCGAACTCGCGGTCGGGCTGCAGCGGGCAGGGATCCTCGGCCACGGTCACGCCCGCCTGAGCGAGCTTGCGCACATAGTCCGCCGCATCGCCACGCGCGTAGTGGCTGTTGGCGTCCACGTAGAGCTCGACGTTGGGCCCTACCGCGGCGCGAATCTCCTTGAGTGCCTGCAGGTCCACGTCTACTCCCTGGCCGCCCTTGACCTTCAGCACGCGAAAACCGTACTTGGCGCAAACCTCCGCCGCCTCCGCAGCCATCAGCGCGGGCCGCTGCCGCGTGACAGTCCAGGCGACCTCGCGCACATGGTCCGCGTCCCACAGTTTCCACAGCGGCTCGCGCGCCGCCGCTGCACGCAGCGTCCAGCAGGCGCTCTCGATCATGCCCTTGGCGAGGCGATTCTCCGGGATGCCGGCGAAGGCCTTCGCCACCACGCGCTCGTCGGTGAGGTCGACGTCGCGCAGGCGCGGGATGAGGAAGTCGTGGAGCGCCGCGGCGAGCGAGTTCGGCGACACGCCGCTCCAGGTGTCCTTCAAGGTGCCTTCGGCGATTCCGGTGGCGCCGTCGGCCTGCAGCACGATGAGCGCGAAGACCCCCGCATGCTCGCGCGCGTTCGCCCACGCCACTTCGCGCGCGTAGGGCAGGCGGTACAGATGCAGCGACCAGTCCTGGAGCTTCATCTGAGCTGGTGCAGCAGCGGCTCGCCGCGCGCGAGCGAATCGAGGTTCCTGGCGATCTCGCTCCAGCGCCGCTCCACCATGCCGGTGGTCCAGGCGGCGATGTGCGGCGTCATCCAGACGTTGTCGAGCTCGTGGAACGGATGCTTCGATGGCGCGACGTTGAGGTCGTCATGGCGCGGATACGCATACCAGACGTCCAGCGTCGCGCCGCGGATGCGCTTTTCCTTCAGCGCCGCCCATAGCGCGTCCTCGTCGGCGATCTGGCCGCGGCTCACGTTGACGAGCACGGCCGAGGGCTTCATCGCGGCAAAGCGCTTCGCGTCGAGCAGGCGCTCGGTCTCCGGCGCGAGCGCCGCGGCGATGACGACGTAATCGCACTGCGCGAGGAACTCGTCGATCCGCCCGAGCGGGTACTGCGCGTCCACGTGCGGCACTTCGCGCAGCGTGCGGTTGCAGCCGAGCACGCGCACGCCGAAGCCCCGCAGGCGCTCGGCGACCGCGCGCCCGATGGCGCCCAGGCCCACGATGCCCACCGTCCTGCCGTAGAGCTCGCCCATGATCGGGCCGTTGACGCGGCCGCTGTAGCGCCAGCCGCGCTCGTTGCGAAAGCTCGCGTCGGACGGCACGAACGACGTCTGGCACCAGAGGAGCAGCGCGAGCATCACGTACTCCGCGGTGCCCTCGGCGTGGCCGTAGCAGTTGCATACGCGCACCCCCGGCGGCACGGCGACGAAGTCGATGAGGTCCACGCCCGTGCCCGGCGACTGGATGAGCTTCAGCTTCGGCGCCGCCGGGAAGCTGCTGTTCCAGACCAGCGAGATGAGCACGTCGGCATCGGCGAGCGCGCGCGCCAAGCCCCCCCGCGCATCCTTCTCGAGGAAGCGCTCCGTCGTCCAGGGCGTCTTCACCTTGGCGAGCAGCGTCGGCGGCAGATGGTGGATGAGCGAACCGTAGAACACGACTTTCATCGCGTGCTATCGTGCCCTCAGGGAGACAGATCGGCAATGGCGTTTCAGGTGGAGGTCGCGGCGCGCGGCGCCGACCGCCTCGGCGAGTGCCCGCTGTGGGACGAGCGCCAGAAGATGCTCTGGTGGGTGGACAGCCGCTGGCCCGCGGTGAAGCGTCTCGATCCCGCGAGCGGCGCGGTGATGATGCTGGTGCTGCCCGAGGTGGTGGGGAGCATCGCGTTTCGCGAGCGCGGAGGGCTCATCGCCGCGACCAAGTCGGGCATCCATTTCCTCGATCCGGCAACGGGCAAGCTCGAGGCGCGGGCCGCGCCGGAACGCGACCTGCCGGACAACCGCTTCAACGACGGGCGCTGCGACCGGCGGGGGCGCTTCTGGGCCGGCACCATGTGCGACGTGCGGCGCGATCCCACCGGCTCGCTCTATCGCTTCGACGCCGACATGAGCTGCACGAAGCTCAGGAATTCGATCATCATCCCCAACAGCCTTGCCTTCAGCCCAGACGGACGCACGATGTACTTCGCCGACACCAACCGCCACACGATCTGGGCTTACGACTACGACCCGGCGAGCGGCGCGGCGACGCGCGAGCGCGTGTTCGCAGACACCGGCACGGGGCGCCCGGACGGCTCGTGCGTCGATGCCGAGGGCTGCCTGTGGAACGCGGAATATGGCGCCTGGCGTATCGTGCGCTATTCCCCCGCGGGGAAGATCGATCGCGTCATCGAGGTGCCGGTCGCCAATCCGACGTGCTGCGCCTTCGGCGGCGACGATCTCGGCACGCTCTACTTCACCACGGCAACGCAGCGGCTCACGCCCGAGGACCTCGCCAGGCAGCCCCTTGCCGGGAGCCTGCTCGCGCTGCGGCCGGGCGTACAGGGCCTGCCCGAAGGACGCTTCGCGGGATGAACTCCGAAAAGCCGCTGACCGGCAAGATCCCGCGCGAGCGAATCGGCGTGCTCGAGCTGCCTGGCCTGCCGGTGGAGCTGCTCGCCGCGTTCCGCGCGCTCGAAGACCTCTCGGGCGTAGTGTCCGATGCGCTCGACGAACTCGGCATCGCCGGAGCGATCCCGTCGTCGGTGCTCAGGCCCACCGACCCGGCCGCGCGCCTGTGCGGCCCTGCGCTCACCGCGCTCAACCGGCCGCTCGACATTGCGGTCGCGCAGGCGGCAAAGGCGAACGTCTCGCGCCTCGGCGAGATCGAGGCGCACAACCTCGCGCAGGCCGGCGACGTGCTCGTCATCCAGGGCGTCGAGGGCATCTCGAGCATGGGTGCGATCTCCGCCTCGATCGGCCGGCGCCAGGGCGAAGGCGGCGCCGTGGTGGACGGCGCGGTACGCGACATCGGCCACTCGCGCCGCATCGGCTACCCGGTGTGGTCGAAGGGTGCGAGCCCGATCACCGGCAAGTGGAGGATCGAGACCGTGGCGATCAACGTGCCGGTGTCGATCTGCGGCGTCGCGGTGAAGCCGGGCGACCTCGTGGTCGCCGACGAGGTGGGCGTGTGCTTCGTGCCCCGCGAGCGCGTGGCGGACGTGCTGGCGGTCGTGCAGCGCATCCTGCAATACGAGGAAAAGCGCATGGCGCAGATCGCCGCCGGAACGCCGGTCCCGGACCTGGCAAGGGCACCAAGAAAATAGGGACAGACCCCATTTTTCGCTATGCGAAAAATGGGGTCTGTCCCTGTTACATGATCTGGTTCACCACGCCGCCGTCCGCGCGCAGTGCGGCGCCGGTGGTCGCCGAGGCCCCCGTTCCGCACACGTAGACGGCAAGGTTAGCGACCTCTTCGGCCGAGGTGAAGCGGCGCAGCAGCGAGGTCGGGCGGAAGGTCCTGAAGAAGTCTTCCTCCAGGTCCTTGACCGTCATCCCGGCCGCCTTCGCGCGCTCGGCGCGCAAGCGCTCGGTGTTCTCCGTACGCGTCGGTCCCGGCAGCAATGCGTTGACCGTTACGCCGGTGCCGGCGAGCTCCATGGCGAGGCCGTGCGAGATCGAGAGTTGCGCGGTCTTGGTCATGCCGTAGTGGATCATCTCGCGCGGGATGTTGAGCGCCGACTCGCTGGAGACGAACAGGATCCGTCCCCAGCCGCGCTTCGCCATCGCCGGCGCGTAGCGGCGCGCGAAGCGTACGCCTGAGAGAACGTTGACCTCGAAGAACCGCGTCCAATCGGCATCCGGGATCTCGAAAAAGGGCTTCCTTTCATAGATGCCGAGGTTGTTGACGAGGATGTCTACGTCCGGCACGCGCTTGAACACCACTTCCGCGCCGGCCGCGGTGGCGCAGTCCGCCGCGATTCCTTCCGCGCCGGCGAGACGCGCGAGCGCTTCGTCCACCCGCTGCTGCGTGCGGCCCGTGATCCACACCTGCGCGCCCTCGGCGGCAAGCCCTTGCGCGATGGCGTAGCCGATGCCCGACGTCGAGCCGGTGATCAGCGCGCGGCGTCCCTTGAGTCCCAGATCCATGCGAACGTCTCCTTTCAGCGAATCGTGGCTGTCAGCGCGCCATCGACGACGATCTCGGCGCCGGTGACGAACTTCGCCTCGTCGGAGGCGAGGTACACCACAGCCCAGGCCACGTCCCAGGCGTCGCCCATCCTGCCGGCGGGCGTGCGCGCATTGCGCTTCGCGATGAGCGCCTCCGCGTCGCCTCCCGCCTGCGATTTGGCGAGGCGCTCCGCAACCAGCGGCGTATTCATGAGTCCCGGGATCACGGTGTTCACGCGCACGCCCTGCGGCGCGTAGCGCACGGCGCACACGCGCGAGAAATGCTGCAGGCCGGCCTTGGAAGCCGCATAGGCGGCGAGCTCGTTGCCCAGGTGCCGCAGGCCGGCGATCGAGGAGATGTTGACGATCGCGCCGCCGCCCTGCTTCGCCATCAAGGGTGCGACGAGGCGCGTCGAGTGGTAGACGTAGTGCAGGTTGTACTCGAACTGCTCGCGCCAGGCTTCGGGCGTGATCTGCTCGGCATCGCCCGGGATGCTGCCGCCGACGTTGTTCACGAGGATGTCAATGCGGCCAAAAGCCTTCAGCGTCGCGTCCACCGTGCGCCGCAGGTCGACCTCCTTCGTCACGTCGGCCTCCAGCGCGAGCATCTTTCCGCCTTCGCCGGCGATCAGGCGCGCCGTTTCCTGCGCCGCCGCCAGGCGGACGTCCGCTCCCGCCACGCGCGCGCCTTCGCGCGCAAAGAGCGCTGCGATCGCGCGGCCGTTGCCGATGCCCTCGCCCACCGAGCCGGCGCCGAGGACGAGCGCCGCCTTGCCTTTCAGCCGGTCCGCCAAGCCCGGCTCTTCAGCCCAGCGTCGGCATGTGGAAGCCGGGCGCCGGCGTGTCCTGGTGCGGCCAGCGCGTGGTCACCACCTTGGTGCGCGTGTAGAACTTGACGCCCTCCAGGCCGTGCACGTGCAGGTCGCCGAACAGCGAGTTCTTCCAGCCGCCGAACGAGTAGAACGCCACCGGCACGGGAATCGGCACGTTGACGCCGATCATGCCCACCTGCACCTCGTTCTCGAAGCGCCGTGCCGCGCCGCCCGACTCGGTGAAGATCGCGGTGCCGTTGGCGTAGGGGTTGCGGTTGATGAGCGCGATCGCCTCTTCCAGCGTCTCGACGCGCAGCACGACCAGCACCGGTCCGAAGATCTCGTCCTTGTACACCTGCATCTCGGGCTTCACGTGATCGAACAGCGTGGTGCCGAGGAAGAATCCCTCCTTCACCGGCGGCACGCTGCCGTCCACCACGGCCTTCGCGCCTTCGCTCTTGCCTTTGTCGATGTAGCCCGCGACCTTGTCGCGGTGCTGCGCGGTGACCAGCGGCCCCATGTCAATGCCGTCGGCATCACCCGGGCCTACCTTGATGGCCTTTGCTTTCTTCTCCAGCAGCTTCACCAGCGGGTCGGCCGCTGCGCCCACGGCAACCACCGCGGAGATTGCCATGCACCGCTCGCCTGCCGAGCCGTAGCCCGCGCCGATCAGCGCGTCGGCCGCGAACTCGAGATCGGCGTCCGGCAGCACCACGGCGTGGTTCTTCGCGCCGCCCAACGCCTGCACGCGCTTGCCGTTCCTCGCGCAGGTCTCGTAGATGTACTTCGCGATCGGGGTGGAACCGACGAACGAGACCGCCGCGATCCCGGGGTGCGCGAGGATCGCGTCCACCGCCGCCTTGTCGCCGTGCACCACGTTGAACACGCCGTCGGGCAGTCCCGCCTCCTTGAAAAGCTGCGCCATGCGCACCGCGGCCGAGGGCACCTTCTCCGAAACCTTGAGGATGAAGGTGTTGCCGCAGGCGATGGCCACCGGGAACATCCACATCGGCACCATCGCCGGGAAGTTGAACGGCGTGATGCCCGCGCACACGCCGACCGGCTGGCGCACGGTGTGCGTGTCCACCGCGGTGCCGACGTTCTCCGAGTATTCGCCCTTGAGGAGCTGCGGGATGCCGCAGACGAACTCCACCACCTCGATGCCGCGCTGCACCGAGCCCATCGCGTCGGGCAGCGTCTTGCCGTGCTCCTCGGTGATGAGGCGCGCGATGTCCTTGTGCTGCGCCTGCAGGAGCTGCAGGTACTTCTGCATGACACGCGCGCGGCGCAGGATCGAGGCATCCCGCCACTCGGGAAGCGCGGCGGCCGCGGCCTTGACCGCGGCGTCGATGGTCGCCGCATCGCAATAGGGCACCTGCTTGCTCACGCGACCGGTGGCGGGGTTGTACACGTCGCCCATGCGTCCGGCAGGGATGACGGGCTTCCCTCCGATCCAGCAGGGGACGGTGGCGAGCTTGAGGTCTGCGGGCTTGTTCATCGGGCACTCCGGCGAAGGCTGAAAATTCTACGCCGATATACTCGCCACGTGACCGACCCGCTCATTCCCGCCCGCCTCGCCTTCGCCGCGGACGGCACGCCGTTCTCGCCCGACTACGACGACGTCTATCACAGCGCCGACGGCGGCGCCGCGCAAGCGCATCACGTGTTCCTGGCGGGCAACGGCCTGCCCGCGCGCTGGCAGGACGCGGCGCGCTTCACCATCCTCGAGACGGGTTTCGGCTTCGGGCTGTCGTTCCTCGCCGCCTGGCACGCCTGGCAGGAGGACCCGCGGCGCAGCGCGCGCCTGCACTTCGTGTCGGTCGAGAAGCACCCGTTCAGCGCGCAGGACCTGGCCGTGCTGCACGCGCCGCACGCCGATCTCGCGCCGCTCGCCAGCGAGCTGCGCGACGCGTGGCCGATGCTGGTGCCGGGACTGCACCGGCTCGAGTTCGCCCAGGGTCGCGTCGTCCTGACGCTCGCCTTCGGCGACGCAGCGGCATTGCTGCCACAGCTGCGCCTAGCTGCCGACGCCGTGTTTCTCGACGGCTTCGCACCGGCCAAGAACCCGGACATGTGGTCGCCCGAGCTGATGAAGGCGGTGGCGCGGTTGTGCGCGCCGGGCGCGACCGCCGCCACCTGGAGCGTGGCGACCCCGGTACGCGAGAGCCTGCGCGCGGCGGGCTTCGCCGCCGAGAAGCGCAGGGGCTTCGCGAGAAAGAGCGAGATGCTGGTCGCGCGGTTCGTCCCGCCACGGTCGCTGCGGCCGCCGCCGCCGCGACCGGCGGAGCGCTCGGCTGCGGTGGTCGGCGCGGGCATCGCCGGCGCGGCCGTGGGCGAGCGCCTGGCGGCGCGCGGCTGGGAAGTGACACTCGTCGAGCGGCACCTGGAGCCCGCGCTCGAAGCCTCGGGCAATCACGCCGGCACCTTTCACCCCGTGCTGTCCTCCGATGACAGCCACCTCGCGCGTCTGACGCGCGCCGCGTTCACCTATCTGCTCGAGCACTGGCGCCAGTTCGACGCCATCGGCGCGGCGCCGGAGTGGCGGCGCTGCGGCGTGCTGCAGCTCGCGCGCGACGCGCGCGAGGAAGCTGCACAACAAGCCGCCCTCGAGGCGCTCGCGCCGCCGCTCGACTACGCGCAACGGCTCGACGCCCGCCAGGCGAGCGCCTGCGCCGGCGTGAAGGTGGCCGCCGGCGGGCTGTGGTTTCCCGAGGCTGGCTGGATCCGGCCGCGCAGCTATGCGCGCGCGCTCCTCCGGCGCTCGGGCGCACGGCTGCTCGCCGGCCGCGAGGTCGCTGCGCTGGAGCAGGCGGGGACGCGCTGGATCCTGCGCGATCGCGAGGGCGAGTCGATCGTAGAAGCGGGCGCGATCGTGCTGGCCAACGCGGCGGACGCGATGCGCCTCGCGCCTTCCGAGCATATCCGCCTGCGCCGCGTGCGCGGCCAGCTCACGTATCTGCCGCCCATCGGGACGCTGCGCTGCGTGCTGCTGCGCGGCGGCATGGTGCTGCCGCCCATCGAGGGCATTACGGTCACCGGCGCGAGCTTCGACCTGGACGACACCGACCCATCGGTGCGCGCCGAAAGCCATGAAGGAAATCTCGAACGCCTGGAGCGCATCGTGCCCGGCGCCTCGGCGGAGTTCGATCCGCGGCAGCTCGCCGGCCGCACGTCGTTTCGCACCGTGGCGCGCGACCGGCTGCCGCTGGTCGGGCCGCTCGAGCAGGCGCCTGGGCTGTACGGCGCGCTCGCCTTCGGCTCGCGCGGGCTGCTGTGGGCAGGGCTGGGAGCGGAGCTGCTCGCCAGCCAGATGGAGGGTGAGCCCCTGCCGCTGGAAGTGGCCCTCGCGGACGCGCTCGCGCCCGCACGATTCGCCCTGAAGGCTAGGCGCCGCGCAGGATCGACGGCCTCGCGTCCTTGACGTCGCGCAGGCCGCAGAGCGCCATGGTGACGTCGAGCTCCTTCTGCAGGATCTCCAGCACCTTGGTGACGCCCGCCTCGCCCATCGCGCCCAGGCCGTAGGCGAAGGACTTGCCGATCATCGTGCCGCGCGCGCCGAGCGCGAGCGCACGCAGCACGTCCTGGCCCGAGCGGATGCCGCCGTCGAACCACACCTCGATCTTGTCGCCCACGGCCTGAGCGACCTCGGGCAGCGCGCGGATCGAGGACACGGTGCCATCGAGCTGCCGGCCGCCGTGATTGGAAACGATGAGGGCGTCTGCGCCGGTGGAAGCGGCGATCTTCGCGTCCTCGGCGTCGAGGATGCCCTTGAGGATGAGCTTCCCGCCCCAGAGCTTCTTCACCCACTCCACGTCCTTCCAGGACAGCGTCGGGTCGAACTGGCCGGCGATCCACTGCGCGAGCGTGAGCAGCGTGTCGGCGCCCTTGATCTGGCCCTCCAGGTTGCCGAACGACTTGCGCCGCCCGCCGATCACGTTGAGCGCCCAGCCGGGCTTGCGCATCACGTCGAGCATCGTGCCGAACGTGAGCCGTGGCGGCACCGTGAGGCCGTTCTTCAGGTCCATGTGGCGCTGGCCCTGGATCTGCAGGTCGAGCGTCAGGACGAGCGCCGAACATCTGGCGGCCTTCGCGCGCTCGATGAGCGAGGCAGCGAAGCCGCGGTCGCGGAACACGTACAGCTGGTACCAGAAGGGCTTTTCGACCGCGCCCGCCACGTCCTCGATCGAGCAGATGGACATCGTCGAGAGCGTGAACGGGATGCCGAATCTTTGGGCGGCGCGCGCGCCGAGGATCTCGCCGTCCGCCCAGTTGAGGCCCGTGAGGCCGACCGGCGCGATCGCCACCGGCATCGTCACCTCCTGGCCCGCCATCGTGGTGCGCGTGGAGCGCTTGTCGACGTCGATCGCCACGCGCTGGCGGAAATGCAGCGCCTCCAGATCGGCACGGTTGGCGCGCAGCGTCTGCTCGTCGTACGAGCCGCGCTCCACGTAATCGAACACCGCCTTGGCGACGCGCCTGCGCGCCATCTGGCGCAAATCTTCAACGCAGGTGACGACCGGCATGCGCGCCATACTAGCATGCGCATTTCACATCGTGAGATAGAATGGCCCGCATGGCGGCCAAGGACGACGCGAAGGGACCGATCCAGGTCATCGACCGGATGATGAAGCTGCTCGACGTGCTCGGCGATCATCCCGAGCCGCTCGGGCTGAAGCAGGTCGCGCAGTACGCGGGGCTGCATCCGTCCACGGCGCACCGCATCCTCTCGGCAATGGCGGGCGGGCGCCTCGTGGATCGGCTGGATCCCGGCAGCTACCGGCTGGGCATGCGCCTGCTCGAGCTCGGCAACCGCGTGCGCTCGAGGATCAGCGTGCGCGAGCTGGCGCTGCCGGTGATGCGCGAGCTGCACGCGCAGACCGGCGAGACGGTGAACCTCTCCGTGCGCCATGACGACGAGATCGTGTACGTCGAGCGCACCTCCTCGGGCCGCTCGGCGATGCGCATCGTGCATGCCATCGGCGCGCGCGCGCCGCTGCATGTCACGGCCGCAGGCAAGCTCTTCCTGCTGGAAGACGGCTTCGCGCGGTTACGCGATTACGCCAAGCGCACCGGGCTGGCGGCGCACACGCGCAATACCATCACCAACGTGCAGCAGCTCGAGCGCGAGCTCGAGCGCCTCCAGCGCCAGGGCTGGGCGACGGACAACGAGGAAGCCGAGATCGGCGTGCGCTGCGTGGCCGCGGGCGTGCGCGACGACAGCGGCCAGCTGATCGCGGCGCTGTCGCTCTCGACGCCCGCCGACCGCATGAAGCCGCACTGGGGGCCGCTCATCAAGGAGACCGCCGAGCGCGTGTCGCGCGCCATCGGCCACCGGCCGCGGGAGGCGCGCATCGGCGCGGCCTGAGGGGCCGCCGCATTGTCACTGTCCCGGACTTGGACTATTCTGGCCGCGCCTACAGGGACCCAATCCACCGTCTGGGAGGACGCCGTGCTGCGGAAGACCCTCAACAGCATCCTCGGATGCGCATTACTGTTGTACGGCAGCACTGCGCTGGCTTTCACGCTGATCGAGATCCAGGAGCAGTTGGCTCCCAGCAGCAGCATCACCGAGGCCACCACGCTCGAGGCGCAGGTGCAGCCGATCGCCAGCACGATCCGCATGCAAATGCTCAGCCAGCGTCGCGGCAAGAAGAGCGACAAGGTGACGCAGGCGGGGCGTCTGCTGGCAGCAAACGACCGGGCGGATTCCCGCACCGACTTCAATTACCTCGCGCAAGCCAGCGGCTCCTCCGGCGCGACGGGCGGCCTCGGCGGCGACAGCAGCAGCCTGTGGATCAGCACCACGTACAACTCCCTGGAGAATGAGTTCTGGCGCACCAGCTTCTATGGCACGACCCAGAACGTCCTCGCCGGCTTCGACTTCACGCGCTCGGACAGGTACATCCTCGGTGTCGCCCTGGGCTACGAGGCGAGCAACTACGTCACCAACTTCAACATCGGCAACGAAAAGACGCGCGGCTACAACCTCAGCCCCTACCTTGCCATCCTGCTGTCCGACACCTGGAGCATCGACCTGAGCCTGGGCTACGGCCAGCTCAACACTCGCCAATCCAGGACCTTGGGCACCGGACCGTTCACCACGATTGCCGTGGACAGCGCGTTTGACTCGACGCGCGGTTTCGCCTCGTTGAACCTGACCAACGTCTCGGCCTTAGGCAACTGGAAGCTGACGACATCGCTGGGTGCGTTGGCGACGCGGCGCGAGCAGGACGCCTACACGGAGAGCATCGGCACTACGGTCGCCAGTTCGAAGCAGACCGTCGAGCAATGGAACCTCCTCGGCGAGGCCGCCTACGGCACCGGCGCCTCGGAAACCTTCTTCGGCGCCATGTACGAGAACACGCGCGATCCGCTGAAGGTGGAGTTCGCGACCGGCGAGCAGCCGGCCAACGACCCCGACAGCGTCCTGCTGACCGCGGGCTGGCGCCACTTCGGCAAGGGCCTGACCGCGAGCTTTCTGTTCAGCTCCCGCGTGGCGCAGGAACAGGTCAAGGAATGGGGTGTCGGCATGACGTTGCGCGTCGACCTGTAGCGCGCGGCGTCAGCGCACTCTCTTCGCGGTAGCGGCATAGCGGCGGATCGCGCTCGCCGCGTAATGCTCGACCGGCGCGAAGTCGTCGGTCAGCAGGGGATAGGACTCCAGTAGCGACTGCGGCGGGCGCAGCTCCAAAGCGGCGACCCCTTTCAGCACCGGATGGGTGAACTCGATGTCCGCCGCCTGCCGCAGGTCGGTTCGCCGGCCCGGAGGCGAAGCGTTGTGCGCGACGAAGATGAAGTTCTGCAGCTTCTCGCTGGCGGGGTTCTCCGTCGCGATGACGTACACCTGCGGAAAGACCGCGCGCATCGTCCTCAGCACGGAATAGAGCATCGACCGCGTTTCGGCGGACAGGCTGCCGTAGTAGTTGGCGATCAGGACGCCGTTCTCGTTGAGCCTGCTCTTCGCCAGCTGGAAGAACTCCCGGGTCGTGAATTGCACCTGCATGGAGATGAACGAGCTGTACGCATCCGAGAAGATCAGGTCGTAGCGCTCGGCCGTATCGTGCAGGAAGCGGCGCCCGTCCATCACGTGGTTTCTCAGCCTGGCATCGTCGGGAAGCTCGAAGTAGCGGATCGCCAGCGAATGCAGTGACGGCTCGATCTCCGCCACGTCCACGATCGCCTGCGGAGCGTCCTGCAGGATGGATCGCGGCACGGAGTACGCGCCACCGCCAATTGCCAGCGCGGATTGCAGCCTGGGCGTGAACAGCCGGTACAGTTCGAAATACTTCGTGTACTCGAAAGCCATGCTGCCGTCGTCCAGCAACAGGCCGCTGCTCATGTTGCGGTCCTGCCACAGGATGCGCACGGGGCGGCCCTGGTGCCGCATGTCGCGAATCACGATCCTTTCGTACAGCCCGTCGGCGGCGTAGACGATGTCCGCGCGTTCCTCGGCCGCGATCTGCCGCAGCGCCATGCCGGAGATCAGGCCCAGGAGCATCACCCCGACCGGGACGACCCCGGGCATCCTGCGCGTCATGAGAAGCCCGACGCCGCCCAGCAGCACCAGGCCCACCCCAACCCCGACGATGATCCTGCCGATGCCCCAATGCGGAATCAGCAGGAAGCCCGTACCCAGGCTGCCCGCAATGCTACCCAGCGTGGACCAGAAGAACACCAGCCCGGACGCGTTGCCCACGCCGCCGCGCGTGGCGCGCGCGTGCAAGAGCGTGATGGCATACGGTGACAGCATCGCCAGGAACAGGGCGGGCACGAAGAACATCAGCAGGGATACGAGCAGCGGGCCGTTGACCATGGACAGCTTGTAGGCGATGGCGGGCAGCACGACGGCGTTGAGGACCTGCAGCACCAGGACCGAAAAGCCGGACACCACGATTAGGGAGAAGAACCACGCCTCCGACGGCTTGCGGTCGGCGAGCCTGCCGCCGACGTAGTAGCCAAGGCTCAGCGCCGCCAGCACAATGCCGATGACGCTCGAGAAGGTGAAGATGGAGTTGCCGAAAAAAGGCGCCAGCATGCGCGTGGCGGAGATCTCGACGACGAGGACCGCCATGCCAGTCAGGGTGACGGATAGCAGGAGTCCGAACTTGTGCCCGCGAGCGCCCATTGCTGGATAATCAGGCTGGCGCGAGGAAACCGTCAAGGAGCGGGCAAATGAAACTACCCCTTGCTGGACTGAGGCTGATCGTTCTTGGCGTGTCGCTGCTGCCCGCGCTCGCCGTGGCCGCGACACCTTCCATCGGTCGGGTGTCGCAGATGACGGGCGACCGGCTCGGCAATGCGCAGGCGCCGGGCGCGCCCGCGCGCAAGCTGGCAGCAGGCGATCCCGTGTTCGCCGGTGAGCGCATTCGCACCGGCGCCGGGACGGTCCTGCAGATCGAGTTCACGGACAAGACGCGCTTCACGCTGGGACCCGATGCCGAATTCGAGGTCTCGCGCTACAGCCACGCCACGGGCGGCGCCGCCGAGCAGGAGTCCTTTCACTCCAGGATCTTCAAGGGCGCATTCCGCTTCGTTTCCGGGCTCGTGGCGCGCACCAAGAGAAAGGACATGCGCGTCAGCGTGAGCGTCGCCACGATCGGCATTCGCGGCACGCATGTCGAGGGCGAAGTGATCGAGCGGCGGGAAAAGGACGGGGTGATGGTGGATGCGTCGGCCAAGGTGGCGCTGCTGGAGCCGGAAGGCTCGGACGCGCCCAGCGCCATTCTCGTCGAGAACCAGTTCGGCAGCGTGGTCATCGACAAGCCCGGCTACGGCACCGAGATTCCGGACGAGAAGAGTCCGCCTTCGCCGGTCAAGCGGATGCAGCTGCGCACCATCGACAACCTCACGCGCGCGATTCGTTCGCCGGCGCGAACGGGCGGCCCGGCCCGCAGACCCTAGCGGCGCAGGACGCTACTCCGCCGCCAGGCCGTGCAGCGAGAACAGGCCCTGGCGGTCCTGCCAGAGCCTGACCCCGCGAAATCCCGCCTCGCCGGCCAGCGCGCGGAACTCGTCGACCGCGTACTTGTGGGAGTTCTCGGTGTGGATAGTCTCGCCGCGCTCGAACTCGAACCGGTGCCGGCCGATGCGCACCGCCTGGCGCGCGAGCGACACGAGGTGCATCTCGACGCGCCCGAGCGGCGCGTTGTAGAACGCGTAGTGGCGAAAGCGGCGCAGGTCGAAATCGGCCCCCAGCTCGCGGTTGATGCGGGCGAGCAGGTTCAGGTTGAAGCGCGCCGTCACGCCGCGCGCGTCGTTGTAGGCGGCATGCAGCGCGTTGGCGTCCTTCTTCACGTCCACGCCGATCAGCATGGCGCCGCCCGCGCCGACCTGGGCGCGGCTCATCGACAGGAACGCCTGCGCCTCCTGCACCGCCAGGTTGCCGATGGTGGAGCCGGGGAAGTACACCACGCGCCGGCGCCCGGCGCGCTGGCGGAACACGGGCAGGCGCAGCGGCTGCGAGAAGTCCCCGACCACCGCGAAGATATGCAGCCAGGCGAACTCCGCCGACAGGCGCCGCGCGGCGCCCGCGAGCGCCGTGGACGAGATATCCACGGGGACGTACACGGAAGGGCGCAGCGCCTTGAGCAGCAGCCGTGTCTTCAGGCTCTCGCCGCTGCCGTACTCGATCAGCTCGCAGCCGCGCACCGCGAAGCGCGCGATGTCCGCCAAGTGCCGCCGCGTCAGCGCCAGCTCCGCGCGCGTCGGATAGTACTCGGGCAGCCGGCAGATGCGATCAAAGAGGCGGCTGCCCGCTGCATCGTAGAAATACTTGGGCGGCAGGCACTTCTGCGGCTGCGACAGGCCCTCGATGACGTCCTCGCGGAAGCTGTCCGCGGGCACTACCGAGCCGTAGAAACGAACGCGGCCTAGCCGCTCGGGTCGCGCGCGGCGCTGGACTCGAGCCACTGGCGGATGCGACGGGCGTCGGCGATGCGCGTGTACTTGCCCCAGGAGTCGAGCAGGATCACCACCAGGTCGCGCGAGGCGACCCGCATGTGCATGACCAGGCAGCGGCCCGCCTGGCTGATGTAGCCGGTCTTCGAGAGCTCGATGTCCCAGCGATCCGAGCGCACCAGGCTGTTGGTGTTGCGGTAGCCGACCGTGCCGCCGCGCGCGCGCACCTGCGCGCTGGAGCGCGTGGAGTAGTCGCGGATCAGCGGATAGCTGTGGGCGGCCTTCACCAGCCGCGCAAGGTCCTGCGCGCTGGACACGTTGTCAGGCGACAGGCCCGTCGGATCGGCGAACCGCGTGTCGTGCAGGCCGAGGCGCGCGGCTTCCGCGTTCATCGCGGCGACGAAGGCTTCGGTGCCGCCGGGGTAGGTGCGCGCCAGCGCGGCCGCCGCGCGGTTCTCCGACGCCATCAGCGCGAGCAGCAGCAGCTCATCGCGCGTCAGCATGGAGCCCGGGCGCAGCCGCCCGCGCACGCGCGAGCTGCGCGTGGCCCTGAGATCCTCGGCGCTCACCGCGACGCGGTCCTCCAGGTCCAGTGCGCGCTCCAGCACCACGATCGCCGTCATCAGTTTCGTGATGGACGCGATCGGCAGGATCGTCTCGCTGTTCTTCTCGAACAGCGTCTCGCCGCTCTCGGCATCCTGCACGAGCGCGACCGCGGAGCGCACCTTGGGCCCGTCGCCCGCGCGCGCGAAGCCGATGCTGACGAACAGCACCGCGGCCAGCGCGCCGATGGCGACGATCTTCTCGAGCGAGTGGAGCCTGCGTTCCCCTGAGCGCATCAAGCCATTTCCCCTAGCGGATCCGCGGAGTGTAAGCAGGCTAAATTGGAAATGCAAGTAAAAATAAGGCGGTAGCCGGAAATTCCTAGAAAAAAGGTGAACTCTTTCCCCGGCCTGTGAAAGGTCACGCAGCTTTGGCGCGCTGCAGCACGGCTTCAGCCTGCGCTGCCTCGCGCTGCAGGGCCCACATGCGGGCGTACTCGCCGTTGGCGGCCAGCAGCTCGCCATGCGTGCCGCGCTCCACGATGCGGCCATGGTCCAGCACCAGGATCTGGTCCGCGTCCATGACCGTGGACAGGCGGTGCGCGATCACCAGCGCCGTGCGCCCGCGGGAGATGCGCTCGAGCTCGGCCTGGATGGCGCGCTCGGCCGTGGAGTCGAGCGCCGAGGTCGCCTCGTCGAAGATGAGGATGGCCGGGCCCTTGAGGATCGCCCGGGCGATCGCCACGCGCTGCTTCTCGCCGCCCGAGAGCTTCAGTCCGCGCTCGCCGACCGTGCTCTGGTACTTCTGCGGCAGGCTCTCGACGAAGTCGTGGATATGCGCCGCGCGCGCCGCCGCGATCACCTCGGCCTCGCTCGCCTCGGGCCGGCCATAGCGGATGTTGTACAGGATCGTGTCGTTGAACAGCACCGTGTCCTGCGGCACGATGCCGATGGCCGCGCGCAGGCTCTTCTGCGTCAGGTCGCGGATGTCGACGCCGTTCACGCGGATCGAGCCGCCGCCGACGTCGTAGAAGCGGTACAGCAGGCGTGCGAGCGTCGATTTCCCCGACCCGGAATGCCCGACCACCGCCACGCGGCGGCCGGCCGGGATCTCGAAGCTCACGCCGTGCAGGATCTGGCGCGCGGGCTCGTAGGAAAAGTCGACGCCGCGGAACTCGACCGCGGCCGGGCCGGCGGCCAGCGCCGCCGCGTCCGGCTTGTCGCGCACTTCCAGGTGCTCGCCGAGCAGCCGGAACATGCGCTGCATGTCGGCGAGGGACTGCTTGATCTCCCGGTACACCATGCCGAGGAAATTGAGCGGGATGTACAGCTGGATCAGCAGCGCGTTCACCAGCACGAGGTCCCCCAGCGACAGGCTGCGCAGCGCCACCCCTTCGGCGGCGAGGAACATGAGGGCCGTGACCGCGACGGCGATGATCAGGCTCTGCCCGATGTTGAGCAGGCCGAGCGAGGCCTCGCTGGTGGTGGCGGCATTCTCGTAGCGCAGCAGGCTCTCGTCGTAGCGGCCGGCCTCGAACTCCTCGTTGCCGAAGTATTTCACTGTCTCGTAGTTGAGCAGGCTGTCGATAGCGCGCGTGTTGGCCCTGGAGTCGAGCTCGTTGGCGCGCTTGCGGATGGCGATGCGCCACTCCGACACGACGAACGTGTAGGTGAGGTAGACGGCGACGGCGCCGAACGTGATGGCGGCGAAGCGCCAGTCGAACTTGGCCAGCAGCACCGCGGCGACCAGCGCGAACTCGAGGATGACCGGCAGGATCGAGAAGATGAGATACGAGAGCAGCGTCGAGATGCCGCGCGTGCCGCGTTCGATGTCGCGCGTCATGCCGCCGGTCTGGCGCTCGAGGTGAAAGCGCAGCGACAGGTTGTGCAGGTGGCGGAACACACCCAGCGCGACGCGGCGGATTGCGCGCTGGGCCACGCGTACGAAGACGACGTCGCGCAACTCGGCAAACAGGGTCGTCGAGAAGCGCAGCAGGCCGTAGGCGGCGAGCAGCGCGGCGGGCACCGTCAGCACCGCGATGGTGGGGTCAAGCCCGTCGACCACCTCCTTCAGCACCAGTGGCACCGCCACGTTGGCGAGCTTGGCCGAGACGAGGAACACCAGCGCCACGACCACGCGCCCGCGGTATTCCCGCAGGTACGGCAGCAGCATGCGCAGCACGCGCCAGTCGCCCCCGCCGGCAGCCGGCGTGGGCGCGGATCCGTAGGGGTGCGCGGCCATGGGAAGGCGCGGATTCTAATGCAGCCGGGCCCGCCGAAGCCCTTGACGCACAAGGGTCAGACTCCCTATCATTCAAACGTTCGTTTGAATGAGACCACCGCCATGAGCTTGCGCGCCCTCAAGCCCCTCAAAGAGACCCAGACCCGCATCCTCGACGCTGCCGAGGAGATGTTCATGCAGCACGGCTTCGAAGGCGCGTCCATGCGCATGCTGACCGCGCGTGCCGGCGTCAATCTCGCCGCGGTGAACTATCACTTCGGCTCCAAGGACGCGCTGATCGAGGCGGTCTTCCGCCGCCGGCTCGACCCGATGAACGCCGAGCGCTCCGCGGAGCTCGACGGGCTGGAGGCCGAGGCCGGCGGCAAGGCGCTCGCGCCCGAGGCGATCATCCGCGCCTTCCTCGGCGCCAGCCTGCGCATGGTGGAAGACACCCGCGGCGGCGGGCGCAACTTCACGCGGCTCCTCGGACGCGCCTACACCGAGCCGGCCAAGGGGATACGCCAGCTGATCGGGCGCATGTACGCGCCGGTCATGGAGCGCTTCAAGGCGGCATTCGTGCGCGCGCTGCCCGAGCTGCCCAGGGACGAGCTGGTGTGGCGCATGCATTTCATGTTCGGCACCCTCGCCTACACGCTCGCCGCCACCGACACGGTGCAGCTGATCGCCGGCGCGAAGCCCGAGGACCGCTACGACGCGCGCGTGCTGGAAGACCGGCTGGTCGCGTTCATGAGCGCGGGCCTGCTTGCCCCGCTGCCCGGCGCCCACCAGGTCCGCATCGCCGCCTAGCGCAAGCCAAGGAGGACTCTCGTGACGACCTTCGCCATCGCTACCGTCGCCGTGCTTCTCGGCCTGGCGTTCTTTCGCGCGCCGATCTTCGTCTGGACTGCCGCGACCGGCGTCATGGGAGGCACCTGGGCGGTGATTCTCGGGCTCGGCGCGGGCACCAACGCCGCGCTCGCCGCGGCGTTCCTCGCAGTCGCGCTCGTGCTCAACCTGCCGGCGCTGCGCCGGCGGCTGCTGAGCGATCCGATCCTCGCAGCGTACCGCCGCATCCTTCCCGACATGTCGTCCACCGAGAAGGAAGCCATCGATGCGGGCACGGTCTGGTGGGACGCGGATCTGTTTTCCGGGCGTCCCGACTGGGAGCGGCTGCTCGGCACGCCCGCGCCGCGCCTCAGCGCCGAAGAGCAGGCGTTCGTCGACGGCCCGGCGGAGGAAGCCTGCGCCATGGCCGACGACTGGGAGGTGACGCACGAGCGCTTCGACCTGCCGGCGCACCTCTGGCAGTTCCTCAAGGACAAGGGCTTCTTCGGCATGATCATCCCGAAGAAGTACGGCGGGCTGGGTTTCTCCGCGCTCGCGCACTCGGAGGTGGTCACCAAGCTGTCGTCGCGCTGCAATGCGCTCGCCGTCACGGTCATGGTGCCCAATTCGCTCGGCCCCGCCGAGCTGCTGCTGCACTACGGCACGGATGAGCAGAAGAACCACTATCTGCCGCGGCTGGCGAAAGGCCAGGAGATTCCCTGCTTCGCGCTCACCAGCCCCGAAGCCGGCTCGGACGCGGCCTCCATTCCGGACTTCGGCGTCGTGTGCAAGAGCGTCTGGCAGGGCAAGGAAGTGCTGGGCATGCGGCTCACCTGGGACAAGCGCTACATCACGCTCGGACCCGTGGCGACCCTGCTCGGCCTCGCCTTCCGCCTGTACGACCCCGAGCAGCTGCTCGGCGACCGGGAAGACCTGGGCATCACCTGCGCGCTGATTCCGACTGCGACGCCGGGCGTCAACATCGGCCGGCGCCACCTGCCGCTGAACGGCGCCTTCCAGAACGGCCCCAATTGGGGCAAGGACGTGTTCGTGCCGATCGACTGGATCATCGGCGGGCGTGAATTCGCAGGCAAGGGCTGGATGATGCTCATGAACTGCCTCGCAGCGGGCCGCTCGATCTCGCTGCCGGCGTCCTCGGCGGGCGGCGCCAAGGCCCTGGCGCGCGTGACGGGCGCCTACGCGCGCGTGCGCAGCCAGTTCCGCACGCCGATCGGCAAGCTGGAGGGCGTCGAGGAGGCACTCGGCCGCATCGCCGCCAATGCCTACATGATGGAGGCGACGCGCGTCATGACCGCCGGCGCCGTGGACCAGGGCGAGAAGCCCTCGGTGATCTCGGCGATCGCCAAGTACCACATGACCGAAGGGGCGCGCGCCTGCGTCAACGACGCCATGGACATCCACGGCGGCAAGGGCATCTGCCTCGGTCCGAACAACTGGGTGGGCCGCGGCTACCAGGTGCTGCCCGTAGGCATCACGGTGGAGGGCGCCAACATCCTCACGCGCACGCTGATCATCTTCGGCCAGGGCGCCATCCGCTGCCATCCCTACGTGCTGCGGGAGATGCGCGCCGCCAAGGACATGCAGGGAGACGAGGCCTCGCGCGAGTTTGACGACGCCTTCACGGCGCACATCGGGCACACGCTCTCCAACGGCGTGCGCGCCTTCGTGCACGGCCTGACGCGCTCGACGTTCGCCACCGCGCCGCTCGCCACCGCACCGGAGACGCGCCATTACTACCGCCACATCACGCGCCTGTCCGCGGCGTTCGCCTTCCTCGCCGACGTCTCGATGCTGGCGATGGGCGGCGCACTGAAGAGGAAGGAGAAGATCTCGGGACGCCTGGGCGACGTGCTGTCGATGATGTACCTCGCCTCCGCGACGCTCAAGCGCTACGAGGACCAGGGCCGCCTCAAGGCCGACCTGCCGCTGGTGCGCTGGTCGGTGCGCAATTCCCTGTACCGCGCGCAGCAGGCGATCGACCAGGTGCTGTCGAACTTCCCGGTGAAGGCGCTCGCCACGCTGCTGCGCTGGAGCATCTTCCCGCTCGGCATGCCGTTCCGGCCGCCGCTCGATTCGCGCAACCACGAGTGCGCGAGGCTGGTGCTCGAGCCCGGGGCGGCGCGCGAGCGCCTGACCGCGGGCATCTACCTGCCCAAGGGCGAGGCGGACGCCACCGGCGTGCTCGAGGCGGCGTTCCTCGCCAGCGTCGCCTGCGAGCCGATCGAGAAGAAGTTCCGCGAGGCCGTGAAGAGCGGCGCGCTGCACACCCGCGCCGGCGTGGACACCGCGCAGGCGGCGCGCGAACAGGGCGTCATCACCCCCGAGGAGCACGCGCACTGGCAGCGCAAGGAAGCGCTGCGCAAGCGCGTCATCATGGTGGACGACTTCCCGCAGGACTACGGCCGCGCCGAGGTCCTGGAGAAGCTCGGCAGCGAGAAGACCGTGCAAGCCAAGGCGGCCTGACATGAGCATCCGACCGGTTTACGTCGTCGACGGCGTGCGCACGCCGTTCCTGAAGTCCAAGAACCGCCCCGGGCCGTTCGCGGCCGGCGACCTCGCCGTGCAGGCGGGGCGCGCGCTGCTCGTGCGGCAGAAGTTCGCGCCGCAGGAACTCGACGAGGTGATCCTCGGCTGCGCCGCGCCGTCGGTGGACGAAGTGAACATCGGCCGCGTGGCCGCGCTGCGCATGGGCTGCGGCGAGAAGGTGCCGGGCTGGACGGTGATGCGCAACTGCGCGAGCGGCATGCAGGCGCTCGACTCGGGCCTCAACAACATCCTTGCCGGGCGCTCGCAACTGGTGCTCGCGGGCGGCGTGGATGCGCTGTCGCGCGCGCCGCTGCTCTACAACGACAGGATGGTGAACTGGTTCTCGGACCTTGCGGCCGCGAAGTCGGGCGGCCAGCGCGCGGCGCTTTTCGCGCGCATGCCGTTCAAGGCGCTGCTCGCGCCGGTCATCGGCATCATGAAGGGACTCACCGACCCGATGGTGGGCCTGCTCATGGGACAGACCGCGGAGAACCTCGCGCACCGCTTCGGCATCACGCGCGAGCAGATGGACGCCTACTCGGTGCGCAGCCACCAGCGCGTCGCGCGCGCGCAGGACGATGGTCCGCTCAGGGCGGGCGGCGGCGAAGTCGAGGCGCTCTATGACGCCAAGGGCAACGCCTACCCGCTGGACGACGGCGTGCGACGCGACGCCTCGATGGAAGGCTTGGCGAAGCTCAAGCCTTTCTTCGACCGCAAGTACGGCAACGTGACGCCGGGCAACAGCTCGCAGATCACCGACGGCGCCGCCTGGCTGATCCTCGCTTCCGAGGAAGCCGTGCGCACGCACGACCTCACGCCCATCGGCCGCATCGTCGATTCGCAGTGGGCGGGGCTCGACCCGGCGCAGATGGGACTCGGGCCCGTGCATGCGGCCACGCCGATCCTGCAGCGCCATGGCCTCGAGCTCGCCGACCTCGACTACTGGGAGATCAACGAGGCCTTCGCCGCGCAGGTCCTCGGCTGCCTCGCGGCCTGGAAGGACGAGAAGTACTGCAAGGAGCAGCTCGGGCTCGAGCGGGCGATGGGCGAACTGGACGAGGAAAAGCTCAACGTCGACGGTGGCGCGGTGGCGCTCGGCCATCCGGTTGGCGCCTCGGGCGCGAGGATCGTGCTGCACATGCTGAAACTGCTGAAGAGGAAGAACGCGAAGCGCGGCATGGCCTCGATCTGCATCGGCGGTGGTCTCGGCGGCGCGATGCTGCTGGAGGCGGCCTGATGGATCGCGCCCAGGCCGACACCATGCTGAAGCACTGGCGCTGGGAGACGGAGGCAAGCGGGCTTGCCTGGCTCACCTTCGACAAGCAGGGCGAATCGACCAACACCTTCTCGCGCGAGGCGCTCGAAGAGCTCGGCGCGGCGCTCGACGCGATCGCCGCCGCCAAGCCCAAGGGCCTCGTCATCCGCTCGGCGAAGGAAAACTTCATCGCCGGCGCGGACATCAACACGTTCGTCAGCTTCAAGACGCCAGCGGAGGCCGTGGACTTCACGCGCCTGGGCTGGGACACGATGCAGAAGCTGCGCGACCTGCCCTTCCCCACCACCGCCATGGTGAACGGCTTCTGCATGGGCGGCGGCCTGGAGATGGCGCTCGCCTGCACGTACCGCGTGGCGCAGGACGATCCCAGGACGCGCTTTGCCTTTCCCGAGGTGATGCTCGGCATCTGGCCGTTCTGGCACGGACTGCAGTGGCTGCCGAAGCTGGTCGGCCCCGCGGCGGCGCTCGACATGATCCTTACCGGCCGCTCCATCGATGCACGCCGCGCGAAGAGGATGGGGCTCGCCACCGAGACGGTGCCCCTGCGTGTGCTGGAGAACACGGCGCGCATGGTCACGCTGGAAGCGAAGCCGCCGCGCAAACTAGGGCTGACGGACCGGCTGCTGCTCGGCGCCGGCCGCAGCTTCGTCGCCGCGCAGGCGCGAAAGCAGGTCGCAAAGCGCGCGCGCCGCGAGCACTACCCGGCGCCCTACGCGATCCTGCATGCCTGGGTGAAGTACGACGGCGATCCCTTCGTCGACCCGACGGATCCGGTCTGCTCGATCGAGGCGCTCTCCAGCCACCCGACCACGCGCAATCTGATCCGCATCTTCTTCCTGCAGGAGCGCATGAAGGGCCTCGCCAAGGGCGTGGACTTCAAGGCACGCCACGTGCACGTGATCGGCGCGGGCGTGATGGGCGGCGACATCGCCGCCGTGTGCGCGATGCGCGGCATCACGGTGACGCTGCAGGACACGTCGCCCGAGCGCATCGCGCCCGCGGTGAAGCGCGCGGCGGAGCTGTTCGCCAGGCGCCTGCGCGACAAGCGCCGCGAGCGCGACGCGCTGGACCGCCTGATCCCGGACGTCGCCGGTACCGGCGCGGCACGCGCCGACGTGGTGATCGAAGCCATCTACGAGAACCTGCAGGCCAAGCGCGAGCTGTTCGCCAAGGTGGAAGCCGTGGCCAAGCCCGACGCGGTGCTTGCCACCAACACCTCGAGCCTCAAGCTCGCGGACGTCGCGGCGCAGTTCAAGGATCCCGCGCGGCTCGTGGGCATCCACTTCTTCAACCCGGTGCCGCAGCTGCAGCTGGTGGAGGTCGTGCAGGGCCGGGATACCCGCGAGGACATGGCGCGCAAGGCGATCGCCTTCGTGCGCCAGATCGACAAGCTGCCGCTGCCGGTGAAGGACTCGCCTGGCTTCCTCGTCAACCGGGTGCTGGGCCCCTACATGCAGAACGCCTTCCGCATGCTGGACGAAGGCATGAAGCCCGAGACTATCGATGCGGCGATGGAGGCCTTCGGCATGCCGATGGGCCCGATCGAGCTCGCCGACACGGTGGGCCTGGACATCTGCCTGGCGGCCGGAAGGGAACTGGCGAAGCCGGGCGCGCGCGGCGAGCCCGACGCCCCTCAGGTGCTGCTCAACAAGGTCGCGCTCGGCCAGCTCGGCAAGAAGACCGGACAGGGCATCTACCGCTACGAGAACGGCCGGCCGGTCAAGGGCCAGCCGGACGCCTGGGACGAGCGCCTGATCGAGGGCCTCATCGACCCCTACCTGCAGGAGGCGCAGGCCGTTCTCGGCGAAGGCATCGTGCAGGACGCCGAGCTGATCGACGCCGGGCTCATCTTCGGCACCGGCTTCGCGCCGTTCCGCGGCGGGCCGCTGCACTACCTGTCTACGCGCAAGTAGTGGGTCGCGCGTCGCACCAGCCGCCGGGCCTCGCGCTGCCCAAGGGCAAGATCCCGGCGCTGCGCGTCGTGCCGATGCCGGCCGACGCCAACCACAACGGCGACATCTTCGGCGGCTGGATCATGGCGCAGGTCGACGTCGCCGGTGGCACCGCCGCGGGCCGCGTGGCGCGCGGGCGCGTGGCGACGGTGTCGGTCAATTCCTTCGTCTTCAAGCAGCCGGTTCAGATCGGCGACATCCTGTCGCTGTACGCGGACGTGGTGCGCATCGGCAACACGTCCATCACGGTCAACGTCGAGGTGTTCGCGGAGCGCGGCCGCGCCGACGCGCGCATCGTCAAGGTCACCGAGGCAACGCTCACCTACGTGGCGATCGACGCCAACGGCCGCCCGCGCCCCGTGAAGAAGTGAGCGGCACGGCAGTCGAGTTCGCGGCGCGCGACGGCTACCGGCTCGCGGGCACGCTGTACCGCCCCGCGACTTCGAATCGGCGCGCCGTCCTCATCCAGGCGGCCACCGGCGTGCGGCAGGAGTACTACGGCAAGTTCGCGGCGTATCTCGCGTCGCGCGGCTTTTCCGTGCTGACCTTCGATTACCGCGGCATCGGCCGCTCGCGCCCGCCGTTGCTGCGCGGCTTTGCGGCGCGCATGCGCGACTGGGTGGACAAGGACATCGCCGGCGCGCTCGACTACCTGGCGCGCGCCACGAATGGCGCTCGCCTGATCGGCATTGGCCACAGCTTCGGCGGGCAGGTGTTCGGCCTCGTGCCGGGCAACGAGCGCTACGTCGCGGCAATGGCGGTCGGATCGCAGAGCGGGTACTGGGGACACTGGCCGGGTATGGGAAAGCTGGCCATGTGGCTGCTGACCCACGTCGTGTTGCCGGGCGTCTCGGGATTATTGGGATACGTGCCTGCCCGCATCGTCGGGCAAGGCGAGGATCTTCCGGCAGGCGTGGCCGCCGATTGGGCGCGCTGGTGCCGACACCCCGGATACGTGGTCGGCGCGCTGGGAGCGCAGGACGCCTATGCCCGATTCACCGCCCCGATACGGGTGTACGCCATTTCCGACGACGCCTATGCGCCGCCGCGAGCGGTGGAGGCGTTCCTGGCGTCCTACCCGAACGCGCCGCGAAAGGTCGAGCGCGTGGATGCCGCGGCCTTCGAGGGAGGTCGGATCGGGCACTTCGGATTCTTCCGCGAGCGCTTCAAGGACCGCCTGTGGCGCGAGGCTGCCGACTGGCTCCTCAGCCGCTAGCCCAGACCCGGGAACAACACCTTCAGCCCTACCGCCATGGTCTGCACCGCCATGGCGGCCAGCAGCAGCCCGAGAATTCGCGTGGCCACGTTGAGGCCCGTGGTGCCCATGCGCGCCGCGATGTGGTGCGCCGAACGCAGCGTAAACCAGGACAGCACGCACACCGCCGCGATGCACAGCACGATCATCGCCTGGTGCGCACGGCTGCCGCCCTCGGCCGCGATGATCGCAGTGCTGATCGCGCCGGGACCGGCGAGCAGCGGCATGGCGAGAGGCACGACGCCCTGCAGCTCGCCCTCCTGCATCTCTCGCGCCTCGGCCTGCGACTGGCGCACACCGCCCGCCTGCGCGTTGAGCATGGCGAGCGCCATCAGCAGCAGCACGAGTCCCCCGCCCACGCGGAACGCCGGCAGGCTCGCACCGATGAACAGCAACAGCGCCTCTCCGACAAACACGGCCAGCGCGAGCACGACGAACACGGTGAACGCGACCACCTGCGCGAGGCGCCGGCGCTCGGACTCGCTGCGCGCGGCGGTGAACGCGAGGAAGAAGGGAACCGCGAGAAAGGGATCGACGACCGCAGTCAGCGTGACGAAGAAGCGCAGGTAATCGGCGGCGCTGCTCACTTCTTCGCGGCGGCGGTCGCCGCCCTGCGGTCTTCGTTCACCCGGGCGAAGGCGGGGCGCTCGCCGAGCATCTTCAGGTAAGGCTTGACCTGCGGGATGTCCTCGAGGAAGTCGCGGCCGAGGAAGTTCTTCGTCACCAGCGTGACGAGCGGCAGGTGCACGAACGCGGCGCAGTCGGCGATCGTCAATTCGGTGCCGGCAATGTACGGCTCGAACTTCGCCACCGCCTTCAGCGAGCGCACGCCCTTGGCAACGTCCTTCTCCGCGCGCTGGCGCAGCTCGTCCGGCACGGGCTTGCCGCCGAGGTGCCGGTACAGGGGCCGCACCACGAGCTCGAGGTGCAGCTCGATGAACGTATTGAGCTCGCGCACTTTCGCGCGCGCCAGCGGATCGCGCGGCAAGAGCGGCCTGGCCGGATACGCATCCTCCAGGTACTCCATGATCACCGCGGACTCGCGCAGGCACTCGCCGTCCACCTCGAGGTAGGGCACCTTGCCCATCGGGCTCTTCTCCAGGTAGTCCGCTTCCTGCGACGGCTTGACGTTCTCGTTCTCCTCGTGCGGGACGTCCTTTTCCAGCAGGGCGATGCGCACCTTGTTGTGGTAGTTGCTGATCCGGAACCCGCACAGCTTGATCACGTGTTGCCTCCCTGGTGCTTCGCATACAGCTTCTGCATGCCGCCGATCCAGCGGTCGTAGTCGGCGGTCTTGTTGCGCATGTACTGCAGCACCGTCGGGTGCGGCAGGATGAGGAACTTCTCGGCGGCCATTACCTTCACGATCTCCTCGGCCACCTGCTCGGCGCTCAGCGCGCCATCGACGCCCGCCGAGCCGCCGCCGCCCGTGTACATGCCCGTCATCACCGCCTGCGGGCACAGGCACGAGACGCGCAAGCCCCGCCGCCCGTAGGCGATCGCCAGCCACTCGGCGAAGGCCACGGCGCCGTGCTTGGTCACCCCATAGGTCGCCGATTCGACGATGTTCAGCAGGCCGGCGGCGGACGCGGTGACCAGGAAATAGCCGCCACCGCGCGCCACCATCTTCTCGACCACGGCGCGCGCCGCCCAAACGTGCGCCATGACGTGGATCTTCCAATTGCGCTCCCAATCGGCGTCACCCGACTCGAGCCCGCCCCTGCTGATGACGCCCGCGTTGGAGAAGTACACGTCGACGCGGCCGTACTCGCTCTCGGCCTCGCCGACCAGCCGGCCGATGTCGGCCTCCTTGCTTACGTCGCAGGGCACGCCGAGACCTTGCACCTCGGCCGCCACGGCGCGCAAGGTCTCGGCGTTCAGGTCGCCGAGCACCAGCCCGGCTGCGCCTTCCGCGGCGAAGCGCAACGCCGCGGCGCGGCCGATGCCGCTCGCGGCGCCCGTGATGACCGCGACCTTGCCTTTCAGCTCCATGTCACTTCTTGCGGCCGCCGAGCGCCTCGGCGACCGAGGTCTGCTCGGCGATCTCGAGCTTGGCGATGGCGTTGCGATGCACCTCGTCCGGGCCGTCGGCGAAGCGCAAGGTGCGCGCGTGCGCGTACATGTTGGCGAGGCCGAAGCGGTCGGTGACGCCGCCACCACCGTGCACCTGCATCGCCCAGTCGATCACCTGGCAGGCCATGTTGGGGGCGAGCACCTTGATCATGGCGATCTCCTTCTGCGCGACCTTGTTGCCCACCGTGTCCATCTTCCAGGCGGCGTGCAGCACCATGAAGCGCGCCGAGTCGATCATGATGCGCGCCTCCGCGATGCGCTCGCGCGTCACGCCCTGCTCGGCGATCGAGCGGCCGAAGGCGACGCGCTGTGTGGCGCGCTTGCACATCTTTTCCAGCGCTCGCTCTGCCTGGCCGATGAGGCGCATGCAGTGATGGATGCGGCCGGGCCCGAGGCGCCCCTGTGCGATCTCGAAGCCCCGGCCTTCGCCCAGCAGAATGTTCGCAGCCGGGACGCGCACGTCCTTGAACTCGATCTCCATGTGGCCGTGCGGCGCATCGTCGTAGCCAAAGACGTTCAGGTGGTGCAGGACGGTAATGCCCTTGGTGCCCGCGGGCACCAGGATCATCGACTGCTGGCTGTGGCGCGAAGCGTGATCGGGATTGGTCTTGCCCATCACGATGTAGACCTTGCAGCGCGGGTCGCCCGCCCCCGAGGACCACCATTTGCGGCCGTTGATGACGTAGTCGTTGCCGTCGCGCTTGATGTGCATCTGGATGTTGGTGGCATCCGACGAGGCCACGTCGGGCTCCGTCATCAGGAACGCGGAGCGAATCTCGCCGCGCAGCAGCGGCTCGAGCCATTGTGTCTTCTGCTCTTCCGTGCCGTAGCGCTCGATGGTCTCCATGTTGCCGGTGTCGGGCGCCGAGCAGTTGAACACCTCGGGCGACCAGCTGGTGCGCCCCATGATCTCGCACAGCGGCGCGTACTCGAGATTGGAAAGGCCCTCGGGCGCGCGCTTGGAGTGCGGCAGGAACAGGTTCCACAGCCCGGCCTTGCGGGCCTTGGGCTTCAGCTCCTCGATGATCGGCACCGGTTCCCAGCGCTTGTCGCCCCTGGTGTGCGCGTAATAGGCGGGCTCGCTGGGATAGATATGCTCGTCCATGAACGCCGTGAGGCGCTTTTGCAGCTCCTTGACCCGCGGCGAATGCTCGAAGTCCATGTCACTCTCTCCTAGGCAGCTCTCGTCAGAATTCTCTCCACCTGCGCCCAGCCCAGCTCGGCGAGCGGCCGCGTGCGCGAGCCGGCCTCGCGCGCGTACTCGCTCGCCGCGGTGCCGTCCACCACGCGCTTGGCGATGCCCTGCGTGATGGCGGCGATGCGGAACAGGTTGTAGGCCATGTAGTAGTCCCAGGTCGAAGGGTCAATGCCCGTGCGCCCGGTGCGCTTGCAGTAGCACTCGACGTATTCGCGCTCGCCCGGGATGCCGAGCGCCGCGAGATCGAGCCCCGCGATGCCGCGGAACTTGCCCGGCGCGATGTGCCAGCTCATGCAATGGTAGGCAAAATCGGCAAGCGGGTGCCCGAGCGTGGAAAGCTCCCAGTCGAGCACCGCGAGGATGCGCGGCTCGGCCGGATGAAAGATGGCGTTGTCCAGCCGATAGTCGCCGTGCACCACCGAGGTCTCGTCGCCCGCCGGGATGTTCTTCGGCAACCATTCGATCAGCCGGTCCATCTGCTCGATCTTCTCGAGTTCGGAGGCCAGGTACTGCTTGGTCCAGCGCGATACCTGGCGCGCGATGTAGTCGCCCGGCTTGCCGAAATCCTCGAGGCCGATCGCCTTGTAGTCGATCGTGTGCAGCTGCGCGATGACGCGGTTCAGCTCGTCCCAGATCGCGCCGCGCTCCTCGCGCGCCATCCCGGGCAGCGCCTGGTCCCACAGCACCCGCCCCTCTACGCAGTCCATGACGTAGAACGCCGTGCCGATGACCGACTCGTCCTCGCACAGCACCCAGGGCCTCGCCACGGGAAAACCGACGCCGTGCAGCGCCTTGGTGACCTTGTACTCGCGCTCGACCGCGTGCGCGGAGGGCAGGAGCTTGCCGGGAGGCTTGCGGCGCAGCGCGTAGCGCCTGCCGCCTGCGGTGATGCGGTAGGTGGGATTGGACTGTCCGCCCTTGAACTGCTCGACGGTCAGGTCGCCACGCCAGTCCTCGATCCTGCCGCGCAGGTACTGCGCGAGGCGGCCGGCGTCGAAGCGGTGGCGCTCCTCGACCGCCTTGACGCCGATGAACTGCTCGAACATGCCGCGGAGCTTACCTGAGAAGCTTCGCGCCCAGAACCTCGCGGCCTATGCTAGCTGCAGTTGTTCCGCAGGTCGGCGCGCTCCGCCGGCTGCGCATCTGCGGCCTTCGGCACGAGCAGGCTGCGCAGCATCGTCGCCACCAGCTCGCGATCCACCGGCTTGGCGACGAAGGCCGTCGCGCCGAGCAGCCGGCAGCGCTCGATCGAGTCGTGATCCGACATCACCGAGATGACCAGGATCGGGGTCGCGCGGTTGGCGCCCTCGGCGCGCAGGCGGCGCAGGACCTCGTAGCCGCCGATGCCGGGCATGAGCAGGTCGAGCAGGATGACGTCGTATTTCGTATTCAACGCGAGGTGCAGCGCCTCTTCGCAGGTCCCGGCCAGCATGACGCGCGCGCCCATCTCCTGCGTCACGATGCGCCCGATCAGGAGCCGCGTCGGCTCGTGGTCGTCGACGATCAGCACGTTGCGGCGGTTTGGCGAGGTGGCCACGCGTTTGCGGTTTACGGGAGCGGGCGAGTGAGATACGCCGCGCCCGAGAGCGACTTGCCGGCGGAAGTGACCCCGAACGTCGTGATCACGCCCTCCGCCGCGGCGCCGACGAAACCGCCGTGCGCGGTGCCGCTCGCTTGGCCCTGACTGCCGCCGGAGCAGCTCGAGCAGGTGCCACTAAGACCGATGCCGGTAGCCCCGGTGAACGCGGAGATGCTGCCACTGCCTTGCACATCCCAGGCGCCGCGCGCCACCGCTTGCAGGTGGTAGTTGGTGATCTGCTGGTTGGTGAAATCGACGTTCACGTTCAGCGCCTTGATCGACCCGGCTTCGCCGAGGTTGTTCGTCGGCGCCGGCCCGCCCATGTGGCTGTAGGAGGCCGTCATCAACGCTGGGGGCAGCTTGGAAAGGTCCGTCGGATTGGTGGTCGAGATGAAATGCACGCCACCCGCAGTCATCTGGCCGTTGACGCTCGGTGGCCCGCCCTGCCAGGTGCCCCAGTTCACGCCGGCACCCATGTAGTCTCTGACTTCATTCTTGAATTCGGCGCCGTTGGCGACGAGCATCATGCCGTTGCCCGACCGCCCGAAGGTCGCCGCATCGTCGTCCATTCCCTGCTTGACCGAGAATCCATACAGCTCGCCATTGCCCGAGCCCGCCATCATCGGCTTGCCGCGGGCGCGCACCACGCTCTCGCCGTCGGCCGCCTTGACGTCCTGCTTGACCTCCGCCGCCTGCACGGGCTCCGGCCTGGAGTCGCCCGCGGGCCGCGCCTGCAGCGGCGCGATCGAGCGGTTGAAGAAGCCCGGCACCGTCGGCAGGATCACCGGCACCTGGTTCGCGCCGCCGACATAGCCCACCTGATTCGGCGCGATGTCGACCTCGCCCGCCGGCGTGCGCAAGAAGGTCATGCCCGTGTTCACCTTGTTGAACGCGCCGGGCTTCACCCCGTCGCCGCTCACCGGGCCGGTGGCCGGAAAGTAATACGACTCATGATCGGTGCCGCGCACGCCCATGTGGGCGATCGGCGTCTCGATCAGGTAGTTCTTCTTGTGGGTACGGCCGATGGCGCCGGTCACCGCGCGGAAGCCGCCGTGCTCCAGCCGATAGCGAACCTTCTCGTTGCCGTCCTCGACACCGGCATAGTGGAACTCCGCCACGGTCAGCCGCGACTCCGGCTGCACGACGACGATCGCGCCGTCGCCCATCTTCAGTTGAGCAAGGCCACCGGCGGGCGTCACCAGGGTGTCGCCCACATTGACCGGCACGCCTTTGCGCGCTTGGCGCTCATGGCCACCCAGCGCGACCACCTTGACCTCTCCAGCGACGAACTGGACGACGCCTGCCGTTTGCGCAAGCGCCTGGCCGGAGCCCGCGGCACCGATCACCAGACCCAGGAAGACAAGACCGTTTCTCATGTAACCCCCGACTGCTAATCCGTTTGTCCAACGCTGCATTGACAACTCAGCAACTATTGGGCCCGTGAACAGGCTGGAGGTGCTACGTCCTGACAGTTGCTGACGCTCTCTCAATCGAACTGACGCCGCAACCCGATCAACCAGTCGGTACGACTGTACTCGTAGATCGCAATGTTCGAGTCCTGGACCGAGCGCAGTCCCGTCAAGCGCAGTTCCAGATCCCGGGAAAGGTCATACCGCAGAACGAGTTCCAGATCGTAGCGCCGGTCTTCGCGATTCACGAGGAACGATGGATCGAAGCCGTCGTAACGCGAATTGAGCGCTCCGGCCAGACCGAGTAGCCGCAATCCAGGCCGAATAACCCTTTCTCCTGCAAGGCGAAATCCGACTCCGAATCGGTCGCCGCTAGGGTTTCCCCCGCGGTCGTTATCGCCACCCGCCAGGAACACGACACTGGCCGTCGACTTCTCGTCATATTTGAGGTTGGCGCCGATTCCTACAGTCACGAAGTCGGCGTCGAAAACCTGCAAGTCCTCTGGCGGGTGCCGGTAGCGCCCCGCGTGCGCAAAGCCAAACATCCAGCCCAGCGAGCCGTCCGCCGCAGAGGTCTCCGTCACATCGACGCTTATCGCCTCGACCCTGCGGCTTGTCTCCCCGCCCAGCGTGCCGTTGACCAGCTGGAGTTGCGCGCGCACCAAGTGCTGATCGCCCGTATGCGCGACACCCATGCTTCCCCAGACACCGCCCACGTCAAAATCGGAATAGTGCGTGTTCTCACGGGCGAGGAACTCCGCGGCGGCGATGAGCGAGTAGCGGCCGCCCACCGGCCTGGACGCTTCGACGCCGCCACTCACCCCCACGTACGTATCGTCCTTGGCGACGTTCTGGTCTGCCAGCTGCAGCACGGCGAGAAACCCCGGCACGTAGATCTGACCCTGGCCGGGCGCCTGATTCACGTTCGAGCTCGCGCCGGCGAACACGCTCAGGTAGCCCCGGGCAGCCACCTTGCGCGCGCGGTCCGCGCGCGCCTCTCCGAGGTAGATGAGCAGCTGCGCGCGCAGCGCCGGCGGCGGTTTCATGTCGAGCAGGGCCTGGAACGCGGCTTCAGCCTGCGCGCGGTTGCCGAGCGCAAGGTATGCGCGCCCCATGTCGATGCGTGCGCCGGCGTGGCCCGGGTCGAGCGCCAGCACGCGCGAGAACGCGATCGTCGCGCGGTCCGGGCGACCCGCGAAGAGCGCGGCGCGCCCGAGCGCGTAGTCGAACTTGATCTCACCGATATGGGTGTCTTCTTCCGCGGCGAGCAGCGCATAGGCCTCGACGTGCTGGCCCGCGGCAGTCAGGGTGGCGGCGTTCGCCAGAAGCTCGTCCAGCGGGGTCTGCGCGACCGCACGGCTGCTCATCGCCAGCGACAGCGCGAAGAGCAATTGAAGAACCAGTCCTCTGGCGCGACGGCGCATAAGCATGATCTACCTCGGCGCCGTTTGGGCAGCCATCGCCACCACGCCCCCCGGGGCGGGACGGCCGCGCTGAGGATTTCCTCTAGAATTGTCGCTCACAATGTCCAGACAGGACAGTGTGCAGTCGCTTTCCTATTCGTCCTCGTTGCGCGGGCTGGCCGTAGCCTTCATCGGGCTCGCGCTGGCGGCCCTGTTCATGCATTCCGCCCTGTTCTCGCGCCTGTCGTGGTGGGTGGATGATGCGCTGCAACGGCGCCTCGCCGCATCGCTGCCGCTCGACGGTGTCGTGGTGGTCGACGTCGACGAAGCATCGATGCAACGCCTGCAGCCGAGCATCGGTGCCTGGCCATACCCGCGCGACGTCTACGCCAAGGCGCACCGCTTCTTCGCAAAGAGCGGCGCGCGCGCCGTTGCCTACGACATCCTGTTCGCCGAGCCGCGCGAAGGCGACGACGCCTTCGCTGCCGCACTCGACCGGCGGGGCGTGCTGGCGGCTGCGGCCTTGCCGTATCCCCATGCGAGATCCCGGGAATACCTGGATCACCTGGCGCGCGTGGCACCCCTGGAAGCTGCGACGGCCCCGCAGGTCGCTGCGCACGCGTACGCATGGAACGACCTGACGCTCCCCCTCGCGCAGCTGACGCGCGATTCGGGAGCGCGCGTGGCGGTCATCAGCACGGCTGCCGATGACGACGGCGTGGTGCGGCGCCTCAGACCGCTGCACCTTGCCTACGGCAGGGTCCTGCCCGCATTCTCGATTGCGGCGCTGCTCGCAGCGGAGCCCGGTCAGGAGCTGCGGGTGGATGGCGGACGCCTGCATGCCGGTGGTCAGTCCTGGCTGATGGCCGTCGACGGCAGCATCGCGCCACGCCTTCCCGCCAACCTCGCGGAGCTGTCCGTCGTTCCGTTTCACCAGGTCGTGGATGCGGCGAACGGTGCCGCGGGGTCGGCGCATGTCGCCGACCTGGTGCGTGATCGCATCGTCCTCGTCGGCAGCTCGAGCGCCGTGCTCGGCGATATCGCGCTCACGCCGGCCGGGCGCCTGCCTGGCCTGCACGTCAATGCGCTGATCGTCGAGAGCTTGCGCGCGGGCAAGGTGTTGAGCCCTCCTCGCGCGTGGCTGGACGCGCTGCTTACGCTGATCGCGCTCGCCCTGCCCGCGGGATTGGCGTGGCGCGGAGCCGCCCCGCAGCCCAGGGACTTCGCACTCGGCTTGGGCACCGTGGCGATCGTGCTGGGCGGCGTCTTCCTCGCGCTGGCGATGGCCGGCCAGCAAGCGCACTGGCTGTTCGCCTCGGTCTCGGGAATGGGCGCGTATGGCGCGGCGCTCGCGGCCTGGCTTTTCGCGCTCTACCAGGAGAAGCAGCGCCTGACCTACGAGAAGGCCGCGGCGCTGGAAGCCGCGCGCCTGAAGACCGAGTTCCTCAACCACATGACGCACGAGCTGCGCACGCCGATCACGGCGATCATGGGCTTCAACAAGTTCAATCTGTACGGCGACGACATCGGCAAGGAGCAGCGCCTGCGCCACAGCGGCATCATCGCGCGCAACTGCGAGCACCTGCTGGCGCTGGTCAACAACAACCTCGACCTGGCGCGCATGGAAGCCGGCCAGCTGAAGCTCGATCGCACGCCGCACGAGGCGCGCGCGCTGATCGAGGACGTTGCCACGACCTTGCGCGTGATGGCGCACGAGAAGCAGCTCGTGCTGGAGCAGGAAGTGGCCGACAGCGTGCCCGCGGCGCTGATGCTCGACGCGTTCCGCGTGCGCCAGGTGCTGATCAATCTGCTCGGCAATGCGATCAAGTTCACCGCCCACGGCAAGGTGACGCTGGCCGCCACCTGGCGCGACGGCGAGCTGTGCTGCGAGGTGCGCGACACGGGCCCCGGCATTCCGGCCGAAAGCCTGGAGCGCATCTTCGAGCCTTTCCAGCGCGCGCCCGGCGTGACGGCCGCGGGCACCGGGCTGGGGCTGTCCATCACGAAGAAGCTGGTCGAGCTGATGGGCGGCACCTTGCGCGCGCGCTCGCAGGTGGGCGTGGGCTCGACCTTCGAAATGCGCATTCCGGCGCCCGAGGCGGAGCTTGCGGCGAGCGCGGCAGCGCCCACGCCGGCCCCTGCGCAGGCCCACGCCAAGCTTTCCGGCCGCGTGCTGCTCGCCGACGACAACGCTGACCTGCGCGAGCTGGTGAAAGTGCAGCTCGCCGAGCTCGGCTTCGCCTGCAAGGCGGTCGGCGACGGGCTCGAGGCGATCGAGTCCGCGCTCGCCGAGCCCTACAGCGTGGTGCTGCTCGACATGGACATGCCGTTCATGGACGGCTATGAGACCGTGCGCGTGCTGCGCGAGCGCGGCTACACGCGCCCGGTCATCGGCTTCACCGCGCACCAGGCGGGCACGCCGCTCGAGCGGGCGCTGATCGAAGGCTGCGACGACGTGATCAGCAAGCCGGTGTCCCAGGATCGCCTGCGCGAGGTGCTGGCACCGCTCGCCGAGGACGCGCCGGTGCCCGTGGCGGCACCCGGCGCGAACGCGATCCGCGTCACCGTGGACGCGCGTCTGCGCGCGCTGACGGTGCGCTTTCTCTCCAATTGCGGGCGCGACGTCCTGCGCTTGCGCACGGCGCTCGACGCCGGCGACTTCTCCGCTACGCGCGCCATCGGGCACTCGCTGAGCGGCGTCGGCGGCAGCTACGGCTTCGAAGAGATCACGCGCATCGGCAGGGCCATCGAGGAGCAATCGAAGCGCGGGGACGCCGCCGGCGTCAGCGGGCTGGCAGCGCAGCTCGAGGACTTCCTGACGCGCGTGCAGCCGGAGTATCGTTGATCCCGCCGACAGGCCATCCAGGGAGGAAGAGCGCATGAAACGAGGCTTCATGGTCAATCACCGGGCACGCTCGAAGTTCGTCCGCCGCGGCCTGCGCAACTACTTCGAGTACCGCGATCTGGGTATCCGCCGGGCGACGCACGGCAAGGTCGTCGCGCACGTGATCCGTGCGCGGCGCGGCAAGGCGCCGCACGGCCACTGGCACCGGCACGATTGCCGGGTGCAGTTCGTCTACGTGCTGAAGGGCTGGGCGGTGTTCGAGTACGAGGGCGTCGGCCGCGTGCGCATGAAGGCGGGCACGTGCTTCTACCAGCCGCCCAACATCCGCCACCGCGAGATCCGCCATTCGCCGGACCTGGAGATGATCGAGGTGGTCGCGCCGGCGGATTTCAGGACGCGGGACGCGGAGAAACCTGCAGCCAGAAAGTCACGGGGCCGTCGTTCACGAGGCTGACCCGCATGTCCGCGCCGAACCGCCCGCAGGCGACCTCGGCCTGCCGCGCGCGGCAGGCGCGCACGAATGCCTCGAACAGGGCGCGGCCCTCCTCGGGCGCCGCCGCGGTCGAGAAGCCGGGCCGCGCGCCGCTGCGCGTGTCCGCGGCGAGCGTGAACTGCGGCACCGCGAGCAGCGCGCCGCCCGCCTGCGCCAAGGCGAGATTCATGCGGCCCTGCGCGTCGGCGAACATGCGGTAGCCGAGCACCCGCTCCGCGAGGCGGTCGGCCTCGCGCTCCGAATCGCCGCGCTCGACCCCGACCAGCGCCAGCACGCCGCGACCGATGCACGCCACCTCCTCGCCGGACACGTCCACGCGGGCCTCGGCGACGCGCTGCAGCAGCGCGATCACGCGACGATGTCGGGAATCAGGCGGTCGCGCAGCCGCGCGATCAGGTCCTTCAGCAGGAGCTTCTTCTTCTTCAGGCGCCGCAGCTGCAGCTGGTCGAGCGTCGGATCGGCTGCCAGGCGCGCGATGACGTCGTCCAGGTCCCGGTGCTCGGTCTCCAGGACGCCGATCCGCGCCTCGATCTGCGCGCGCTCCTCGGGCGTCAGCGGCAGGTTGCTCACGCAACCCGCCCAGCCCGCTGCCGGCACCGCGCGCGCCGGATGACGATCGCTTGCCCACCTGTGCCGCGGGCCGTGAAGAGGTTCACCGCATCCATGGGCCAGTGCCGAGCATCCTAGCGCCTCCTCGCAATAGCGACTAGGGGGTCGGGCAAACGAGGCGCCGCGTGCCGCCGGCACAGGGCCCTCAATAGGTCGGCTTGCGGCGCAGGTACTCGAGCCGGTCGATCGAGCGCACGCGCAATTCCTTCACCTGCGACCCTTGCAGCACGCGCAGGGGAATCTCGGTGCCCGCCGCGCCGCGCGCCCACACCTTGCGGTAGAAATCCGCGAGCGAGTCGACCTCGTCCTCGCCCACGGCGAGCACGAGATCGCCGCTGCGCAGCCCCGCCCGGTCGGCGGGGCCCTCCGGCGAGACGCGAGAGACGAACAGGCGTCCGCGCAGTTCGTCCGTGTTCAGTCCAAGCCACGGACGGATCGGGCCGGCGGAGCGACCGCGCTGAATCAGGTCGTCGAGCATGGGCTTGAGCAGGTCGACCGGCACGAACAAGTTGCCCGGCGATTGCGTGCCCGGGGCGCCGGCGTCCGGCAAGACGAGCGAGCCGACGCCGAGCAGCTCGCCGCGCGCGTTGATGAGCGCCGCCCCCGACCAGTTCTGCACCGGCGGGTAAGTGTAGATTGCGGCGTCGAGCAGGTACTCCCAGCCGCCGGCGAACGCGCGGCGCGACACGACGTAAACGAGATTGAGCGCCTCGCGCCCGCCGAAACCGACGACCATCGCGGCGTCGCGCTCGGCGAGCGCCGACGCGTCGCCGATCGGCAGCGGCCGGCCAGCGAGCGGCGCGGCCAGCTTGAGCAGCCCGAACCCGCTCGCGTGATCGTAGGCGGCGAGCAACGCGGGAACCGTGGAGCCGGAGCTGGCGGTAACTGCGATCGATTCGGCCTCGATCACCAGGTAGCCGATGGTGAGCACGTAGCCCTCGCGCACCAGGATGCCAGACCCTTCGCGCCTCACGCCCAGCGTT
>JAOUIL010000144.1 GCA_029883975.1 Betaproteobacteria bacterium | reverse complement strand
CCAGCGCCTGCAGGATGTCGTCGAAGCGCTTGCCGCCGAAATTGTAGGTCTCGGCATAGGTACGGTCGCCCAAGCCGAACACGCCATACCGCACCCCCGCCAGGTCGGGCTTGCCCGCGCACAGGGTCTCGTAGAGCGCCTTGGCGTTGTCCGGGACGTCGCCCTGGCCGTAAGTCGAGGTGCAGACCAGGTACACGGTCTCGCGGTCCGCGAACACGCCGGCGTCCAGCTTGTCCATCAGCAGCGTACGCACCTGCACGTCGTCGCCGTCCAGCGCGAGCTCCATCTCCTGCGCGCACAGCTGCGCCGTCCCGGTCATGGTGCCGACGAGGATGTTGATTTTCATGCGGCGTACAGTATCATGCATGCATTCTGTTGCGTCAAGCAGGATAATGCATATGGGCGCCCCGCTCCCCCCGCTGCACCGCGAAGACCAGGCCGAGTCGGCCTACCTGGCACGCCTCGGCGAGCGCGTGCGCGCCTGGCGCGCCGAGCACGCCATGACGCGCAAGGCGCTGGCGCTCGCCTCCGGCGTATCGGAGCGCTACTTGGCGCAGCTGGAGTCCGGCCACGGCAACATTTCCGTTCTGCTGCTCAGGAAGCTCGCGCGCGCCATGCAGGTGCCGGTAGAGCTGCTGGTGCGCGAGCACGCGCCCACGGCGAAGAGCGCCCGCGTGGCGCTGCTCGGCCTGCGCGGCGCCGGCAAGTCGTCGCTCGGCGCGAAGCTCGCCGAGTCGCTGCATCTGCCCTTCCTCGAGCTCGACCGCGAAGTGGAAAAGGAAGCCGGCGCGCCGCTCGGCGAAGTGTTCTCCATGTACGGGCAGGAGGCCTACCGCCGCTTCGAGCGCAAGGCCCTGGCGCGCGTGCTGCGCGAGCATCCGCGCGCGGTGATCGCGACCGGCGGCAGCCTGGTCACCGACCCGGACACCTATGACCTGCTGCTCGACCACTGCACCTGCGTGTGGCTGAAGGCGACGCCCGAGGAGCACATGGCGCGTGTCATGGCCCAAGGCGACGTGCGCCCGTTCAAGGGCAGCCCCGCGGCGCTGGAAGAGATCCGCCGGCTGCTGGCCGATCGCGACCGACTGTACGCGCGCGCCGACGCCACGCTGAGCACCTCGAGCCGCCCGCTGCGCCGCAGCCTCGCCGAACTGAAGGCGCTCGTCGCCAAGGAGATGACCGTATGAACGCCCCCGACGGCCCGCCCGTGGCGGTGTCCTTCGACACCGAGCCCGCGCGCTACCACCACTGGAAGCTCGCCTTCGACGGCCCGCTCGCGACGCTCACGCTCGACATCAACGAGGACAAGGGCATCGCGCCGGGCTACAAGCTCAAGCTCAACTCCTACGACTTGGGCGTGGACATCGAGCTGCACGACGCGCTGAACCGCATCCGCTTCGAGCACCCCGAAGTGAAGACGGTGGTGGTCACGAGCGGCAAGAGCCGCATGTTCTGCTCGGGCGCCAACATCTACATGCTGGGGCTGTCCACGCATGCGTGGAAGGTGAACTTCTGCAAGTTCACCAACGAGACGAGGAACGGGCTGGAGGACGCCAGCGCCCACTCGGGCCTCAAGTTCCTCGCGGCGCTGAACGGCACCACCGCGGGCGGCGGCTACGAGCTGGCGCTCGCCTGCGACGAGATCGCCATGGTGGACGACCGCTCGAGCACGGTGAGCCTGCCCGAGGTGCCGCTGCTCGGCGTGCTGCCGGGCACGGGTGGGCTGACGCGCATCGTCGACAAGCGCAGAGTGCGGCGCGACCTGGCGGACGTCTTTTGCACCACCGCAGAGGGCGTGCGCGCGGACCGCGCGAAGGAATGGAAGCTCGTGGACCACACTGCCAAGCCGCAGGAGTTCCAGGAAAGGGTCAAGGCGCGCGCTCTGGAGCTGGCGAAGCTCTCCGACCGCCCAGGCGGCGAGGGCGTGAAGCTCATGCCGCTCGGCGAGAGCCGCCTGGTGCGCGTGGAAATCGACCCCGCGGCCGGCACCGCGACCCTGACCGTCGCCGGACCGGACAAGGCGGCGATAGAGCGCAGCGCCGACTGGTACCCCTTGCGTCTCGCCAGGGAACTGGACCGCGCAATTCTCGATCTGCGCCACAACCATCTCGCCGTCGGCCTGTGGATCCTGAAGACCAAGGGCGATCCGGCGAAGGTGCTTGAGCTCGACGCGCTGCTCGAGAGGAATGCCAAGGACTGGTTCGTGCGCGAGACGATCGGCTACCTGCGCCGCACGCTCGCGCGCCTCGACGTGTCCTCGCGCTCCATGTTCGCCGTCATCGAGCCGGGCTCGTGTTTCGCCGGGACGCTGCTCGAGCTGGCGCTCGCCGCCGATCGCAGCTTCATGCTCGACGCCGAAGGCGGCCCGGTGATCGCGCTCAGCAACCTCAGCATCGGCACCTATCCGATGGTGAATGGCGACTCGCGCCTGTCGGCGCACTACTGCGGCGAGGTGCCCGCGCTCGAGCGCGGCAAGCTGCTCGACGCGAAGGCGGCCGGCACGCTCGGCCTCGTCACCTCCACCCCGGACGACATCGACTGGCAAGACGAGGTGCGCGTCGCGGTGGAGGAGCGCGCGAGCCTCTCGCCCGACGCGCTTACCGGCATGGAAGCAAGCCTGCGCTTCACCGGCAAGGAAAACATGCTGACGCGCGTCTTCGGGCGCCTGTCGGCCTGGCAGAACTGGATCTTCATCCGGCCCAACGCGGTCGGCGAGCAGGGCGCGCTCAAGGTCTACGGCACCGGCGCCAAGGCGAAATTCAACAAGGAAAGAGTCTGATGGCCGCGATCAACTACAGCGACAAGATCCCCAACAACGTCAACCTGGCCAACGACCGCACGCTGCAGCGCGCGCTCGAGCACTGGCAGCCGCATTTCCTCGACTGGTGGCAGCACCTCGGGCCGAAGGATTTCCAGAGCGCCGATGTCTACCTGCGCACCGCCACCTCGGTGGACGCGGACGGCTGGGCGACCTACGGCGCGGTCAAGATGCCGCAGTACCGCTGGGGGATCTTCCTCGCCGACCCGGTGGCGGAGCGCAAGATCGGTTTCGGCGACAACATGGGCCAGCCAGTGTGGCAGCAAGTACCGGGAGAGTTCCGTTCTACGCTGCGGCGCCTGATCGTCACGCAAGGCGACACCGAGCCCGCGTCGGTGGAGCAGCAACGCCTGCTCGGCCACACCTGCCCTTCCCTCTATGACCTGAGGAACCTCTTCCAGGTGAACGTCGAAGAGGGCCGGCACCTGTGGGCGATGGTCTACCTGCTGCACGCCTACTTCGGGCGCGACGGCCGCGAGGAAGCCGAGGAACTGCTCGCGCGCCACTCGGGTGACGCCGACAAGCCGAGGATCCTCACCACGTTCAACGAGCCGATCAGCGACTGGCTGTCGTTCTACTGTTTCACCTACTTCACCGACCGCGACGGCAAGTACCAGCTGAAGAGCCTTGCCGAGTCGGCCTTCGACCCGCTGTCGCGCACCTGCCGCTTCATGTTGACGGAAGAGGCGCACCACATGTTCGTGGGCGAGACGGGCATCGGCCGCGTGGTGAAGCGCACGCTCGAGGTAATGAAGGAACTCGGCACCGAGCACCCGGCGCGCATCCGCGCCGCGGGCGCGGTGGACCTGCCACTGCTGCAGAAGTATCTCAATTTCTGGTGCTCCTCGTCGCTCGACCTTTTCGGCTCCGAGATCTCCTCCAACTCGGCCGCCAATTTCGCCAACGGCCTCAAGGGCCGGCCGGACGAGTCGCAGTACGAGGACCACGTGCTGCGCGGCGCGCAGCTGAAGCTCGAGACCCCGGAAGGCGTGCAGGACGTGCCGATGCTGAACGCGCTGAACGAAGTGATGCGCGAGAGCTACCTCAAGGACTGCGAGATCGGCCTGAAGCGCTGGAACCGTGCCATCGAGCGCGCGGGCTACGCGTTCCGCCTGTCGCTGCCCTCGCCCCACTTCCGCCGCTCCATCGGCTCGTGGGTCAACGTACCGGTGACGCCGGAAGGCAAGATCATCCCGCGCGAGGAGTACGACAAGCGCATCGGCGAGTGGATCCCGACCGAGGCCGACCGCGCCTTCGTGCGCTCGCTCATGCAGCGCGTGGTCGAGCCCGGGAAGATGGCCGGCTGGGTGGCGCCGCCCGAGCGCGGCATCAACAACCTGCCGGTGGAATACGAGTACGTGAAGCTGAGCTGAGGGGAACCCTGAACGCGGTGGGCGCACGACCCCGTG
>JAOUIL010000072.1 GCA_029883975.1 Betaproteobacteria bacterium | reverse complement strand
GCTCGGCGCCCCGAACCTCACCGACAAGACGTGGCTCTACAGCGCGGCGGAGCCGGTGATCATCGAGACCATCACCAAGGGGCGCAGCAACCAGATGCCCGCCCACCAGGACCTGCTCGGCGAGGCACGCATCCACCTGCTGACCGCATATGTCCTGTCGCTGTCGCAGACGGCGAAGTGAAGGCGACGGCCGTCCCCGCGCAGGCGGTCGAGCAGGCGCTCTACGAAGTCCGCAAGACGATCCACCCGCGCGCGGTGCACGGGTGGTTCGCCGGCTGGCGCTGGGCGCTGGTGTGGGCGACGCAGGTCGTGTTCTACGGCCTGGCGTGGCTGCCCTGGAACGACCGCCAGGCGGTGCTGTTCGACATCGCGCACCGCAAGTTCTACATCTTCGGCCTGGTGTTCTTCCCGCAGGACATCATCTACCTCACCGTCCTGCTGATCATCTCGGCGCTGTCGTTGTTTCTGTTCACGGCGGTCGCCGGGCGCCTGTGGTGCGGCTACGCCTGCCCGCAGACCGTGTACACCGAGATCTTCCTGTGGGTCGAGGAGAAGATCGAGGGCGACCGCCCGGCGCGCCTCAAGCTCGACGCCGCGCCGCTCTCGCCGCGCAAGGTCGCGCTCAAGGCCGCCAAGCACGGCGCATGGATCGCGATCGCGCTGTGGACCGGCTTCACCTTCGTCGGCTACTTCACGCCGATCCGCGAGCTGTGGGACGCGGTCTGGCGCCTGGCCACCGGGCCGTGGGAGACCTTCTGGGTGCTGTTCTACGGCTTCGCCACCTACGGCAACGCCGGCTGGATGCGCGAGCAGGTGTGCAAGTACATGTGCCCCTACGCGCGCTTCCAGAGCGCGATGTTCGACAAGGACACGCTGATCATCACCTACGATCCGGAGCGCGGCGAGCCCCGGGGCAAGGGCGAGGGCAAGGGGCACTGCGTGGACTGCAGCATCTGCGTGCAGGTCTGCCCTACGGGCATCGACATCAGGGACGGCCTGCAGTACGAGTGCATCGGCTGCGCCGCCTGCATCGACGGCTGCAATCGGGTCATGGACAAGGTCGGCTTTCCCAAGGGCCTGATCCGCTACTCCACGCAGCACGCGATGGAGCACAAGCTGACGCGCGCGCAGATGTTCCGGCGCGCCTTCCGCCCGCGCGTGCTCGTCTACGGCGCAATCCTGTGGACCATCATCGTCGCCGCCGGCGTCGCGTTGTGGAACCGCGTGCCGCTCAAGGTGGACGTGATCCGCGACCGCGCGGCGATCTCGCGCGAGGTCGAGGGCGGGCAGATCGAGAACGTGTACCGGCTGCAGATCATGAACACGGCGGAGGGCGCGCGCGCCTTCCGCCTCGCCGTGTCCGGGCTGCCGGGCATCCGCATCCCCGGCGAGACCGTGGTCGAGATCGACGGCGCCGCGAGCCGCATGGTCCCGGTCAAGGTGCAGATCGCGCCTGGGGCGGCGGGCGCGGGCACGCACCGCATCGAGTTCGCGGTAGAGTCCACGGACGAGACGGGCGTCGCGGTGCGCGAGAAGTCCGTTTTCATCGTGAGGTGAGGCCATGACCCCCTGGTACAGAGAGCGCTGGACCTGGATCGTGATGGCGCCGCCGACGGCCGCGGTGCTGGCCGGCCTGGCGACCTGGTGGATCGCCGCGAGCGGCGCCGACAGCCTGGTCGCGGACGACTACTACAAGCAGGGCCTCGCCATCAACAAGGTGATCGCGCGCGAGGAGCGCGCGCGCGCGCTCGGCCTGCGCGCCGAGCTCGAGCTCGGCCAGGGGCGCATCCGCGTGCGTCTCGAGGGCGCGGCGCCGGAGGCGCTGTTCGTGCACCTCGCGCACCGCACGCGCGCCGGGTACGACCAGCGGCTGCGCCTGGCGCGCGCCGGCGAGTTCTACGAGGCCGAGCTCGCGCCGCTCGCGCCGGGCGGCTGGCGCGTGCTGATCGAGGATCCGCGCTCGAGCTGGCGCATCGTCCGGGAAGGCACATGAAGCGCGCGATCTGGATCCTGTGGCCGTCGTTCATCGTCGGCGGCATCGGCGAGGTGCTGTTCTTCACCGTGTTCGATCCGCAGGAGCTGTACCTGTTCGGCGAGCCGAGCACGCTCAGCCGCATGGGCGTGTACACGATCGGCTTCTTCCTGTGCTGGGCCTTTGCCGCCGCCTCGAGCGCGTTCACCTGCTTCCTGCAGCGCAGCGCGCGGGAGCTCAATCGATGAGAGTCCTCGTGCTGGCGATCGCCTGTGCCTGCCTGCCGGCGGCGGCGCAGGATGCGGGGCGCGGCAAGCTGCTGTACGAGACGCAGTGCGGCGGCTGCCACTACGAGCGCGTGCACCAGCGCGCGCCCGGGCGCTCGCGCGTGCAGACGCTCGCCGACCTGCGCGACGAGGTCGCGCGCCGCGCCGCCCAGACCGGGCGGCCGTTCACGCTCGACGACCTTGCGGACCTTGCCGAGTACCTGAACCAGACGCACTACCGCTTCGACCAGGGGCCGCGGAGCGGGCGCGAACTGATCTACGGCGCGGAGCTGATGAGCGCCGCGGAGCGCGAGCAGTACCGCCGCGACGTCGCCGCGGCGGGAGAGGCGGGCCAGTCGCGCGTGCGCGCGCAGCACCGGCAGCGCATCCGCGCGCGCGCCAAGGATCGCGGCGTCGAGCTTTCCGAGCCGGCCGGCATCGTGCGCAAGTGATTCGTGCGGCAGTCGTGTTGGGCGCGCTGTGCCTCGCGCTCGCGCCGCAGTCGCGCGCCGCGGGCGACGCGGCGAACGGCGAGCGGCTGCACGAGTCCTGCCTGTCGTGCCACGGCACCGGGATCTACCTGCCGCCCAAACGCAAGATCAAGACGCTCGCCGCGCTGCGCAAGGAGACCGCGCGCTGGGGGGACTACTACAACCCGAAGTTCACCAGGGCCGAAATCGACGACCTGGTGGCGTACCTGAACCGCGACTTCTACAAGTTCCCCTGAGCCGGGCGGGCGCTAGAGCCAGGTCATCAACCCGGTCTCGAACGGGTGCGCGAGCAGCTCGTGCGCCGGGTAGGCGCGCAGCCGGTACTCGATCCTCCCGCTCAGCTCCGGCGCGAACTCGAGCGCATAGAGCTGCTCGCCGCCATCGCGAGGCGCATCCTGCGCCGGCAGCCGGATGCGCGTCGCCGGCGCGTGCGATTCCACGCCGTTCAGCACCAGCTCGACCGCCACGTCCTGCGGCGCGAGCCCGTTCAGCCGCGCCGCCACCGCGATGCGCACGCGCTCGCCCTGGGAGATGCGCGCGGGCGGCTCGCCGGCGCGTAGCAGCGTCAGCCCGGGCCATGCCGCGCGTACCCGAGCGCTCCACTCGGCGAGCTGCCGGGCGCCCGCGTGGCCGTCGGCCGCGATCCGGCGCTTGCGCGCCGAAGCGGGCCGGTAGAGCCGCTCGACATACTCCTCGAGCATGCGCATCGAGTTGAAGCGCGGCGCGACGCTTGCCATGGACGCCTTGGCCATCGCCACCCAGCCCGGCGAGTAGCCCTCGCCGTTGCGCGCGTAGTAGAGCGGCACCACCTGGTCCTGCAGCAGCTCGTAGAGCGTGCGCGCCTCCTCGGCGTCGCGGCGCGCCGGGTCGAGCGTGGGCGAGGCCGGCTTGATCGCCCAGCCGTTCGCGCCGTCGTGGCCTTCGGCCCACCAGCCGTCGGTCACCGACAGGTTGACCACGCCGTTCATGGCGGCCTTCATGCCCGAGGTGCCGCAGGCTTCCAGCGGGTAGACCGGGTTGTTCAGCCACACGTCCACGCCGCCCACCAGGCGCCGCGCGAGGCGCAGGTCGTAGCCCTCGACGAGCAGGATGCGCGACTCGAACTCGCGCTGCCGCGAGATTTCCACGATGCGCCGCATCAGGGCCTGGCCGGGCTCGTCGGCGGGATGCGCCTTGCCGGCGAACAGGAACAGCACCGGGTGCTCGTCGCGGCACACGATCTGGCGCAGCCAGTCGAGGTCCTGGAAGAGCAGCGTCGCGCGCTTGTAGGTGGCGAAGCGCCGGCCGAAGCCGATGGTGAGCACGTCCGGTCGCGCCGGGTCGGCGAGCGCGAGCAGGCGGTCGAGGTGCGCCTCCGAGCCCTGGTTGCGCGCGTGCTGGCGCGCCACTCGGTAGCGCACGATGTGCAGCATCTGCGCCTTGAGCGTCTGGTGCACGCGCCAGAATTCGGCGTCGGGGATGGCACGCACCGACTCCCAGCACTCGGCCTGATGGAGCCGCCGTGGCCAGTCCTCGCCCAGGCAGCGCCCGAAGAGTTCGTGCCAGGCGTCCGACAGGTACGTGGGCAGGTGCACGCCGTTGGTGATGGAGATGACCGGGCTCTCCTCGGGCTCGATCTGCGGCCACAGGCCGGCGAGCATGCGCTGCGAGACGCCGGTGTGGATGCGCGACACGCCATTGCGTGCGCGCGAGCTGCGCACGGCGAGGGTGGTCATGTTGAAATCGTGGCTGGCTGGCGCGCGTCCCAGCGCGAGCAAGTCCTCCAGGTGCGGCGTGAGCTCCGGAAACGCGTTCTTCGCGTACTCGCGCACCACGTCCGCGGCAAACACGTCGTGACCGGCGGGCACCGCCGTATGCGTCGTGAATACGCAGCCCGCCGCGACGGCCTCGAGCGCGGCAGCGAACGGCACTCCGCCCGCCACCAGGCGGCGCATGCGCTCCAGGGCGAGGAACGCGGCGTGCCCCTCGTTCATGTGCCAGCAGCTCGGCGCGATGCCCAGCGCCTCCAATGCCCGCACGCCGCCGACGCCGAGCACCAGCTCCTGCTCGAGGCGCATCTCGCGGCTGCCGCCGTAGAGCCGGTGCGTGATGTCGCGATCCTCGAGCGCGTTGTCCGCGATATCGGTATCGAGCAGGTACAGCGACACGTGCCCGACGCGCGCGCGCCATACCTTCACCTGCAGGCTGCGCCCGGGGAGCGACAGCGCGACGCGCAGCTCGCCGCGGCCGGGCACCGAGATCGGCTCGATCGGCAGCGGCTCGAAATCGTGGTCGCTGAAGATCGCGTGCTGGCGGCCCTCGGCGTCGATCTCCTGCTGGAAGTAGCCTTGCCGGTACAGCAGCCCGACGCCGACGAACGGCAGCCGCAGGTCGCTCGCCGTCTTGCAGTGGTCGCCCGCGAGGATGCCCAGGCCGCCGGAGTAGATCGGCAGGCTCTCGTGCAGGCCGAACTCGGCGCAGAAATAGGCGATCAGCTCGCCCGGCGCGAAGCGCGCATCGCCCGGCGCCGGGGCGTGGTAGGCATCGTAGGCGGCGAGCGCCGCGTCGTAGGCGCCGAGAAAATCCGCGTCGCGCGCCGCTGCGTCCAGCCGCTGCTGCCCGATGCTGCGCAGGAAGGCCTTCGGGCTGTGGTTGATCTCGGTCCACAGCGCCGGATCGAGCCGCGCGAACAGAACGCGCGTCGCGCGATGCCAGCTGTACCAGAGGTTGCTGGCCAGCTCTTCCAGCCGCGCGAGGCGCTGCGGCAGCCGCGGCCGGACATCGAGGCGGTAGACGGTTCCGTGCATGAGGCTGAGGAACCGCAGTCTATCGTATGCTCCGGCCCGTGCAGCTCACGTTCCTCGGCGCCGCGGGCGAAGTCACCGGCTCCTGCTATCTCGTCGACACCGGCGAGGTGAAGTTCCTCATCGAGTGCGGCATGCGCCAGGGCGGCGCGCAGGCCGACGCGGCGAACCGCCGCTTCGCCTTCGAGCCGCGCGACATCGCCTTCGTGCTGCTGTCGCATGCGCACATCGACCACTCCGGGCTCATCCCGCGCCTGATGGCGCAGGGCTTCGGCGGCCCGGTGTACGCGACGCGCGCCACCTGCGAGCTGCTCGGCGTGATGCTGCCGGACTCGGGCTACCTGCAGGAAAAGGAAGCCGAGCGCGAGGGCGGCGAGCCGCTCTACACCCTGGAGCAGGCGCGGCGCAGCCTCGAGCGCCTGCAGGCGGTGGAGTACGGCGAGGAGGTGCGCGTGCACCCGGCGGTGCGCTGCCGCTGGCGCGACGCGGGCCACATCCTCGGCTCGGCGATCCTCGAGATCCGCGCCGGCAACACCAAGATCGTGTTCTCCGGCGACCTCGGCCAGCCGGGGCATCCGGTGGTCGAGGACCCGACGCCGGTCGGCGAGGCCGACGTGCTGCTGGTGGAATCCACCTACGGCAACCGCAACCACAAGAGCATGACGCAGACGCTGGACGAGTTCGCCTACGCGCTGAACGACACGCTCGCTTCGCGCAGGGGCAACGTCGTCATCCCCGCCTTCGCCGTCGGGCGCACGCAGGACATCCTCGCCATCATGGGCGAGCTGCAGCGCGCCGGGCGCCTGCCGAAGCTCAACGCCTACGTCGACTCGCCGATGGCCACCGCGGCGACCGAGATCACGCTGCGCCACACGACGCTGCCGGCGGTCGACCGCGTGCGCTTCACCGAGAGCGTAGAGGACTCCATGGCGATCAACGCCGTCAAGGCGGGGGCGGTGATCATCTCGGCGAGCGGCATGTGCGAGGGCGGGCGCATCAAGCACCACCTGCGCCACAACCTCTCGCGGCCCGAGTGCGCGATCGTGTTCGCCGGCTTCCAGGCCGCGGGCACGCTCGGCCGGCGCATCGTCGATGGGGCGGAGTCGGTGCGCATGTGGGGCGAGGACTACCCGGTGCGCGCGCGCGTGTTCACCATCGGCGGGCTGTCGGCGCACGCCGATCGCGACGCGCTGCTCGCCTGGCTGGCGAAGTTCCGCCAGCCGCCGCGCCAGACCTGGATGGTGCACGGCGAGCTGCTCGCCGCGCACGCGCTGCGCGACGCGGTGCGCGAGCGCTTCGGCTGGCAGGCCGAGGTGCCCGCGCACGGGCTGACGATTGACCTCACCGCCTGATTCCGGAAGATCGACGACCTACCGCGTCTGGGGAAGATTGTTCAGGGCACGCACGTAGGTCGCATAGACTCCGGCCCAAGACTCGCCAGCCGGGTTGATGGCAGACACCGTCAATGTCACCCATCCGTTTCGGACGCCCTCGCGCTCGATTCCCACCGACAGCACCGTCGAGCCCTGCGGAGCGCTCGCGTCGAGCGTGCCGACAAGGTCCCCCTCCTCCATCGCCGGAACGACATCCGTCAGGGCTCCGTTGACAAAACCGGTGCCGTAGATTCCGCTGCTCGGCACGGTGACGCCTGGAATCGGCGACCTGCTGCCCTTGAACAGTACGCCGCGCGATCCGTCGACTGCCGCGAAGGCGGAGGAGCGCCAGCGCGGCGGCTCCCCGTCGCTGTCGTCGTCGGTGTGACCCACCCCGGGTGGGCGCCCCGAGTAGACCCAGTAGAGGAAATCCTGAAAACCCTCTCCATTGCCGGAGCGGGCAACCATCAGCGTCTTCCCGTTGGCGGTGTCGTGGAGGAAGATGCCCTGGTTGACAGGCACTTGCACGGTCGTCGTGCCATTGGGAGCATAGACGTCCAGACAGTAGGCAATGCGGTCCTTGTTCCCGTCGGTCGGGCAAGTAAGGACGACATCGCGCGTGTCCGCTCCCCACGCGGCCCAAAATGCGACATAGCGCCCGTCGAAAGCGAGTCCCTCGCCGAACCTGGTGAAGAAGGCGCTGGCGATCGGGGCTCCGCTCCCGTCCGGGACGGGAGCGCCGATGAGCGAGATGGCGACAAGAGCTGGACGGTCAGCCAGCGGCGCGACATAGATGCCGCCCATGGTGGGGGCTTCCTCGATGTCGAGCCCGGTAAAGACGATCCTTCCGTCTGCCGCGCTTGGCGGCGCCGTGGAACCGAAAGTCACCGCCTGGCCCGGGATCAATGTCGTCGTGTCGGCGATGGCGATCACGGGGCTGTAGGGAATCGAGATGTCCCTGAAATACACGCCGGTTTTCCCAGCGGGCACGCCGTTCTCCTCCACCGTGTAGTTCCCTTTGAACGCAATGTATTTCCCGTTCGTGGCGCTCGGCGACCCCGGGAATACGTCGAACTTCGTGCCCGCGGGAGCGGGGACGGGCACCTGGAAGTGCGAGAACTCCTGCACATGACCAAGAGTGTTGGCCCCCGTCGAGAGCGGGCCGTCGGTCCAGGTGAAGATGCCCGTGGTCCCGGCTCTAGTCTCCAGTCCCGTATCGGGGTCGATGTAGGACCACACCGGCGGCGAATTCCCGCGCGTGGCGACGAGCGGCGAAGACATGTCGATGCGCGGTATGGAAGGAGTCTCGTTGAAGATCGCGCCCGTGTTGTTGGGGTCCGGCACAGCCATCGACGTGTCCAGCACTGTTCGCAGCGCAGGGGATGAGCACAAATCGACCGTCCAGACGCCTCGGTGCGGCTCGCCTCCGCTGCCTCCGCTGCCACCCGGCGCCTTGGCGCGCGCCCGGAATGCAACTCTGCCGTTGCTGTTGATGGCCGGCTGGTTATAACTGAAGAAATTCTTGTCGGCCACGCCGGGCGGCGTGTACGCGTTATTGACCACCGTGATCCACTTGCCGCTTGCCTCGCGGATCGCGACGGAACATCCACTCGCTGGAGCACGGGCTTGAGTGAGGTCCCCGCAGGCGGCCAACGACAGGACGGCAATCGACGCCAGCACCGTGCAGAGCACACGCGCCGCGGGCAACCGGCTGACGCGTGTTCGGGACCCAGTTGCTCTCGATCGTACTGTGCTCGACACGGGTCTTGCCTCTGCGCGCTCATAGAACCGCTTCGCTCGATCTTGCGAAGGAGCCGCCCTCGTGCGGCTCTTCCGCACTCCCGGTGCCGTCCCTCCTGCGATCCACGTTTTCATGGCACACAAGCGCTCCGCAGGAAGGCGGCCGTCTACTGGACTTCGATGTCGATATGGACCTCGGTGTCAGAATCCAACACGCCGTTGGTCGCCGTGTCGATGAACGTGTTGTTGGGGGTCCCCACCGGCGCCGGCGCATTCGGGGCGAGCGAGAAGGTGATCCGCCACGTGCCGGTCTTGGTCGGGATCGCGGGAGGCAGGACCTGCTGGTTGAGCATCCAGACGAAGCCGTAGGTGAAGTTCCCGGCGACGTTGACCTCGCCGGCCAGGAAGTTCGGCCCGTCGCCTTCCCAGAGCGCCTGGTCGTACAGCACCGGGTTGGTCGCGCCGTCCATCTTCTGGATCTTCAGTCGGGCATTTGCGGCGAAGACGAACGCGCTCAGGTTGTCGTAGGTGGTCCCATCGGTCCCGTAGATCTCGTTCCTTTGCGCTCCGTAGAGGGATTTCATGGTGTAGGACGTCATGGGCGCCGCCAGCGCCTTGGACAGCACCATCTCGATGCGGATCACCGAATTCGAGGTGAACCGCTGGCTGATGAGGTTGTCGCCCCACTTGGCCGTGACGTGCTGCGCCTCGGTCTTGCCCTTCACCCACTGGCCCTGCCACGTGCTGCCGGTCTGCTGCTTGTAGTAGGTGACGCCGCCCGACAAGAACGTGGTCGCCGGATCGAGGTAGGGTAGCGTCGTCACCGCCGGCGTTGCCGCCAGCAGCGTCGTCACCTGCTCGACGACCGGCCGCAATCCGGTGTTGACGTCGATCGTAGCGAGGTCGCTCGTCCACGAGCCGGTAATGGTCGCGCCGCCGATGCCGACATCGTCCGCGAAGACGAGCGCTGCCGAGAAGTTGTTGCCGTACCCTTCGTCGCCGCCGCCGCCGGACGGCGAGCCGATCGGCTTGTAGAGCACTTCTGGCGTGGGCGTTTCCCCGCCGTCGTTCTTGGCGCTGACGACCCAATAGGTGTCGACGGGGGTAAGTCCGGCGTTGTCGATGAAAGCGTACGGCGTGACCTGGCCGGCGACCGCAGGAATCGAAATGAGGTGGTTGACCGCTTGGAAGACCGACCCCGCGGTCGTGCTGCGATAGATCTCGTAGCTGGCTGGGTCGCCGCCGCTCGCCGGTGCAGACCATGTCACGGTTGCCGACAGAGTCGTTTCCGGCGTCCGTTCTACCTTTAAGTTCGTCGGCTCACCTGGAGCTAGAACCGTGATCCCATCGCCGTCGCCACCGCAACCGCCAACGACGATAGTCATCGCCATCATTACCGCGGTCGATGCAAACGCTCGCCACCTTGCCTGCAGTTTCGTGCCCGCTTTCACGACACTTCTCCACTTGAGTTTACGAGTAGAAGCTACCTCCTCGGCGGGAACGCTGTTTGATGGAAATCAAAGCCCGTATTGATTATGCGCCCATGGATGCTTGTTATCCGCGCGCGAATTGCGAAACGACTCTTGACCGCAGTCGCAGAGCGCGAAGATCGCGCGATGACAAACATCATGTACAGCGCCATCGCCGGCGCCGCAGGTCTTCGGCGACGAAAAGGAGGAGAGAGGTGGCGACGCCCGAAGACGCCTGTCAGGCCGCCTTCACCTGCAGCGCAGCGAGTGCCTTGGGATCGAGCACGGTGACACGCTCGCGCTCAAGCTTCACCCAGCCGCGCTGCTCGAAGGATCTCAGGAGCCTGCTCACGATTTCGCGCACGCTGCCCAGCTCGTCGGCGAGCTTCTGGTGCGTCGCCTCGATCACCGGCCCGCGATGCACGAGCAGCTGCGCAAGGCGCTCGTCCAGCCGCCGGAACGCGACTTCCTCGACGAGCGTCATCACTTCCGCGAGCCGCTCGCCGTACATGCCGAACACGAAGCCGCGGAACGGCTCGTGCTCGAGCAGCAGCGACTGGAATTCCGCCGGCGGCAGGCTGAGCAGCGTCACGTCCTCCTCGGCGATGCCGCGCGCGGCGTAATCCGAGTGCCCGAGCAGGCACCCGCCGGACAGGATGCAGCCCTGTCCCGGATCGACGCGGTACAGCAGGATCTCGCGGCCGCTGGGCGCATTCATCACCACGCGCACCGCGCCTTCCAGCACCAGCGGAAAGCCGCGGCAGGGCTGGTCGGCGTCGAAGATCGCGCTGCCGGCGGGCACGCGCAGCAGCTGCGACTCGGCGAGCACGCGCGCGAGGCGCGCGGGCGGCAGCTGCGCGAAAAGCGGAAAGCGCTCGAGCAGCTTCGTGCGCGTCGCGTCCTTGTCGGGAAGGGCGATGGCATGCATACGCTGGACGGAAGCCTCAGCCGCCGAGTGTAGCCGAGGTGCCGGGAGGGGTCAGAAGCCGACGGTCACGCCGAGGCTGAGGACCGGAAACACCTTGTACTTGTCCAGCTGCTCCTGCAGCTGCTGCTGCTCGGCCGCCAGGTCGTTGCGGATCTGGGTGCATTGCGCCGGCGGCAGCGCCGGCCCGCAGCTCGCGCTGAGGCTGGCCGTCGGCGCACCCTGGAAGATCACGCCGAGGTCGAAGTAGAAGTTGACTCCCGCGCCGGCGACGTTGCCGTAGCCGATCCCCAGATAGGGCGCGGCGCTCCTGCCGGGCTCGACCGAGCCGCTGAGGGTGCCGACGTCCGCGGCGTTGTACGGTACGCCGTTGATGGTGAAGGTGCCGCCCGTAGGTGTGCCCGTCAGGTCCGCCTTGTTGCCATTGCCGACGATGCCCGCGGTGATGCGGAACGGGCCGAGCGGGCTCCAATCCAGGAAGGCGCTCAGGTTGGACAGCGTGAGCTTCGTATCGTAGGAGATGTCGCTTTCCTCGATCGTGGTCTTGTAGCCCAGGCCCGAGTAGCCGATGCGGGCGCTCAGCGTGGGTGCGAGAGTCCAGCCGAAGTCCACGCCGACGCCCGTGGTGCCCGCGCGCACGCCGATGCCGGCGGCGTCGACCGAAGTGGTGGCGCAGAAAGTTGCGGCCAGGAGCAGGATTTGGCGGGCTTTCATAGGCTCTCCGTAGTCGATGAACCGGCCCATTATGCGGCGTTCACGCCAAGCGTGGGCGTGACGCCGTTCACGCCCTCGTTCGCCCGCGGAAGTGCGGCCCCGGGGTCTGTGACCCAGGTTCCGCAAGCCTGTGGGACCTGGGTCACTGAAGCCGGCCCCCTCGCGGACGGATACTGCGTGCCGATCGCAATCTCCAACAAGGAGCCGCAGCATGAGCAAGTACGCTTTCGGCAAGACCGTCGCCTTGTCCTTCGAGCAGGCGACCGAGGCCGTCACCCAGGCGCTCGCCAAGGAAGGCTTCGGCGTGCTCACCGAGATCGACGTCGCCGCCACGCTGAAGAAGAAGCTCGGCATCGAGCGCGCGCCCTACAAGATCCTCGGCGCCTGCAACCCGCAGTTCGCGGCGAAGGCCCTCGAGGCGGAGCCGCAGATCGGTGCGCTGCTTCCGTGCAACGTCGTGGTGCGTCAGGCGGCCGACGGCAAGACCGTGGTCGAGTTCATGGACCCGGACGCGGTGCTGGGCCTGGTGGGCCGGCCCGAGATTGCCCCCATCGCCGCCGAGGTCAGGGCGCGCCTGCAACGGGTGCTGCAGGCCCTGTAACGAGTTTGAGCCACATCAACCCATCCAACCCGTTCAATCACACAATGGAGCATTCATGACCACCGAAAGAATCATCCGCGGCTTCGCCGGCCTCGTCGTCCTCGCCTCGCTCGCGCTGGGCGCCTGGGTGAACCCCAACTGGCTCTGGCTGACCGCCTTCGCCGGCGCGAACCTGCTGCAGAGCGGCTTCACGGGCTTCTGCCTGCCGGAGATCGTGCTGAAGAAGCTCGGCGTCGGCTGTTCCGTCGACAAGGCCGAGGCGCGCGCGTGAGCGATTCCGTCCACATCGCCTGCCCGAGCTGCCTCGCGGCCAACCGCGTGCCGGCGGTGCGCCTGGGCGAAGATCCCAAGTGCGGCAAGTGCGGCGCGGCGCTGCTGGACGGCGCGCCCGCCGAGCTCGGCGAGGCGCAGTTCGACCAGTTCGTCGCGCGCACCGAGCTGCCGGTGCTCGTGGATTTCTGGGCGCCGTGGTGCGGCCCCTGCCGCGCGATGGCGCCGCACTTCGAGCGCGCCGCGCAGAGCCTCAAGGATCGCGTGCGGCTGGTGAAGGTCAACACCGAGGAGGCGCCCGGCCTGGCCGCGCGCTACGGCATCCGCGCCATTCCGACGCTGGTGCTGTTCAGGAACGGCACGGAAGCCAAGCGCATGTCCGGCGCGCTCGACGCGGGAGCCCTGGAGCGATGGGCCGCCTGACGGTCCTCGTGCTCGCGGGGCTGCTCGCCGCGTGCGGCGAGGCGCCGCCGCCGCCGGTGTCCGCGCCGCAGGGCGCGGCGCTGAAGACCGCCGCGGTCGAGCTGCGCGACATCGAGCTCACCACGTCCGCCGAAGCCGTGATGGAGGCGGTGCGCCAGTCCACCGTCTCGGCGCAGATCGCGGGACGCATCGTGGAGCTCAGGTTCGACGTCGGCGATTACGTGAAGAAGGGCGACGTCATCGTCAGGATCGACGAGCGCTCGGCGGCGCGCGCGCTGGAAGCGAGCGAGGCGCAGGTGCTCGAGGCGCAAGCCGCGCTCACCAACGCGCGCGCGAACTACGAGCGCTCCAGGCAGCTGCTCGCGCAGAAGTTCATCAGCCAGGCGGCGCTCGACCAGGCGGAGGCCGCGTACAAGGCGGCGCAGGCGCGCGTCAGGGCGCTCGTTGCCGGCGCCGGCGCGGCGGCCACCGAAAGGAGCTTCGCCACTGTCGTCGCGCCCTACAGCGGCGTGGTCTCCGCGCGCCACGTCGAGCTGGGCGAGATGGCCACGCCGGGGCGGCCGCTGATGACCGGCTTCGACCCCGCCACGCTGCGCGTGGTGGCGACCGTGCCGCAGGCGCAGGTGGCGGCGATCCAGGCAGGCGGCAAGGCGCGCATCGAGATCCCCTCGCTCGGGCGCTGGGTGGACGTGAAGACCATGACCATCGTGCCGCAGGCGGACCCGCGCACGCACACCTCGCGCATCCGGCTCGAGCTGCCGACCGAGGTGCGCGGCGTCGTGCCGGGCGTGTACGCGCGCGCGCACTTCGTGGTGGGCAGGGCGCCGGCGCTGCTCGTGCCGCGCGCCGCCGTGCTGCGCCGGAGCGAGGTGACCGCGGTCTACGTGGTGGACGGCGAGAACCGCGTGCACCTGCGCCAGGTGCGCCTCGGCAGCGCGGGCGATGAAGCGTCGGTCGAGGTGCTCGCGGGCCTGAAGCCCGGCGAGCGCGTGGCGCTGGAGCCGGTCAAGGCGGGCATCGGACAGCCGGGAGCCTAGGCATGGGCATCTCCGGCCGCATCGCGCGCTTCTTCCAGGCGTCGCAACTCACGCCGCTGCTCGCGCTGGTGGCGTTTCTGCTCGGCCTGTTCGCCGTGGCGGTGACGCCGCGCGAGGAGGAGCCGCAGATCAACGTCACGATGGCCAACGTGCTGGTGCCGTTCCCCGGCGCCTCGGCGCGCGACGTGGAGACGCTGGTGGCGACGCCCGCCGAGCAGGTGCTCGCGCAGATGACCGGCATCGAGCACGTGTACTCCGTCTCGCGCCCCGGCATGGCGGTGCTGACGGTCCAGTTCCAGGTCGGCGTGCCGCACACCGAGGCGCTGGTGCGCCTGTACAACACCATCCAGTCCAACCGCGACTGGGTCTCGCCCAACCTCGGCATCGGCGAGCCGGTCGTCAAGCCCAAGGGCATCGACGACGTGCCGGTGGTGACGCTCACGCTGTGGAGCGCGAACCCGGAGGCCGGCGCCTACGAGCTGGAGCGCGCGGCGCACGCGGCGGAGGTGGAGCTGAAGCGCGTGCCCGGCACGCGCGAGGTGCAGACGCTCGGCGGGCCCGGCCGGGCGCTGCGCGTGCTGATGGACGTGGACCGCATGAACGCGCACGGCATCGCGCCGCTCGACCTGCGGAACGCGCTGCAGCTCGCCAACGTGTCGCTGCCCGCGGGCAGCATCGTGCGCGACAACCGCGAGGTGGTGGTCGAGACCAACAACTACCTCGAGTCGGTCGCCGACGTCGCCGGGCTGGTGGTCGGCGCGCACGACGGCCGGCCGGTGTACCTCGCCGACGTGGCGCAGGTGCTGGACGGCCCGCTGCAGCCCGCGCGCTACGTGTGGACCGGCAGCGCGCAAGGCGAGCATCCGGCGGTCGCGCTGCAGGTCACCAAGAAGCCGGGCGAGAACGCGGTGGAGGTCGCCGAGCGCGTGCTGGCGCGCGCTGCGGAGCTGCAGGGCACGGTGATTCCTGACGACGTGCGCGTCAGCGTCACGCGCAACTACGGCGCCACCGCCAACGACAAGGCGCAGCAGCTCATCAAGAAGCTCATCTTCGCGACGCTGTCGGTGATCGTGCTGGTGTTCGCCACGCTCGGCTGGCGCGAGGCGCTGATCGTCGGCATCGCGGTGCTGCTGACGCTCGCGACGACGCTGTTTGCCTCCTGGGCCTGGGGCTTCACGCTGAACCGCGTGTCGCTGTTCGCGCTCATCTTCTCCATCGGCATCCTGGTCGACGACGCGATCGTGGTGGTGGAGAACATCCACCGCCGGCGCGCGCTCGAGGGCGGCGCGCTCACCGGCATCATCCCCGACGCGGTGGACGAGGTCGGCGGCCCGACCATCCTCGCCACGTTCACCGTGATCGCCGCGCTGCTGCCGATGGCCTTCGTCAGCGGCCTGATGGGGCCGTACATGAGCCCGATCCCGATCAACGCCAGCATGGGGATGCTGATCTCGCTCGCCATCGCCTTCACGGTGACGCCGTGGCTCGCGCTCAAGTTCTTCAAGGCCGAGCACCATGCGCACGGCGAGTCGAATCGCCTGGAGCGGCTCTCGCGCCGCATCCTCGGGCCGTTCGTCGCCTCGGCGAAGCGCCGCCGCCAGATGCTGTACGTGATCCTCGCGCTGATCCTCGGCTCGGTGTCGCTCGCGGGCGTGAAGCTGGTGATCCTCAAGATGCTGCCGTTCGACAACAAGTCGGAGTTCCAGGTGGTGGTGGACATGCCGGCGGGCACGCCGCTCGAAGTCACCGCGGCGGCGCTGCGCGAGCTCGGCGCGCACGTCGCCACCGTGCCGGAAGTGACCGACTACCAGGCGTACGCCGGGCTGTCGGCGCCGATCAACTTCAACGGCCTGGTGCGCCAGTACTACCTGCGCGCGCTGCCCGAACAGGGCGACCTGCAGGTGAACCTCGTGGCCAAGGAGGCGCGCAGCCGCAAGAGCCACGACATCGCGCAGGGCGTGCGCCCGAGGCTCGAGGAGATCGGCCGCAGGTGGGGCGCGAACGTCAAGGTGGTGGAGGTGCCGCCCGGGCCGCCAGTGCTCTCGCCGATCGTCGCCGAGGTGTACGGGCCTGACGAGGCGGGACGCATTCGCGTCGCGAAGAAGGTGCGCGAAGCCTTCGCCGTCACCCCCGACATCGTGGGCATCGACGATTCGGTGACGGATGCCGCGCCGCGCGTCCGGCTCAAGGTGGACCAGGGCAAGGCGGCGCTGGCGGGCGCCGCGCGCCGCGACATCGCCGAATCGATCCGCATCGGCCTCGCGGGCGCGGATGTCACCGTGCTGCACGACGGCCAGTCGAAATACGAGGTGCCGGTGACCATCGCGCTGCCGCCCGAGCGCCAGGGCGGGTTGGACGAGCTGCTCAAGCTCGCGGTGCGCACGCCCGCGGGCACGCTCGTGCCGCTCGCCGAGCTGGTGACGCCGATCACGGACGAGCGCGATCGGCCGATCCATCACAAGAACCTGCTGCCGGTGGTGTACGTGGTCGCCGACCAGGCGGGGCGGGTGGACAGCCCGCTGTACGGCATGTTCACCGCGCGCGGCAAGGTGGCGGGCGCGGCGCTGGAAGACGGCGGCACGCTCGGCGAATACTTCATCCGCCAGCCCTCCGACCCTTATCGCCAGTACGCGGTGAAGTGGGACGGCGAGTGGCAGGTGACCTACGAGACCTTCCGCGACATGGGTCTCGCCTATGGCGTGGGCCTGATCCTCATCTACCTGCTGGTGGTGGCGCAGTTTCGCTCGTATCTCGTGCCGCTGGTCATCATGGCGCCGATCCCGCTCACGGTGATCGGCGTGATGCCGGGGCACGCGCTGCTCGGCGCGAACTTCACCGCGACCTCGATGATCGGCATGATCGCGCTCGCCGGCATCATCGTGCGCAACTCGATCCTGCTGGTGGACTTCGTCAACCTCAAGGTGGAAGAGGGTATGCCACTCGAGGAGGCGGTGATCCAGTCGGCGGCGGCGCGCGCCAAGCCGATCGCACTCACCGGCCTCGCGGCCATGCTCGGCGCGATGTTCATCCTCGACGACCCGATCTTCAACGGCCTCGCCATCGCCCTCATCTTCGGCATCCTCGTATCGACCGTGCTCACGCTCGTGGTGATCCCGGTTCTCTACTACGCGGCGATTCGCGGACGGCTCGCTCCGGCAAGGGCGGCGTGAGCACCGGGAACAGCGGATTTGCCGCGCGCGGCGGGCGG
>JAOUIL010000143.1 GCA_029883975.1 Betaproteobacteria bacterium | reverse complement strand
GCGCCTGAAACGCATGAACCGGTTCGACGCCGAGGCTCTTATAATCGTCCCGCAAGGAGGCCGCGCATGATTCTCTCCAGCGACAGTTTCATCGACAGGGGCGCGATCCCGGGGCGCTGCGCGTTCGCGGTGGTCGACCCGAAGACGCACGTCAAGCTCTCCGACAACCGCAACCCGCACTTCGCGTGGAGGGACTTGCCGGCGGGCACGAAGTCGCTGGTGCTGGTCTGCCACGACGGCGACGTGCCCTCGAAGCCCGACGACGTCAACAAGGAGGGCCACCAGATTCCGGCGACGCTGCCGCGCGTCGACTTCTTCCACTGGCTGCTCGTCGATCTCAAGCCCGACGCCGGCCCGATCCGCGAGGGCGAGTTCTCCAACGGCGTCACGGCCGGCGGCAAGTCCGGGCCGGCGGCGCCGCGCGGCACGCGCCAGGGCGTGAACGACTACACGATGTGGTTCGCCAACGACAAGGACATGGCGGGCGACTATTTCGGCTATGACGGCCCCTGTCCGCCGTGGAACGACTCCATCGTGCACCGCTATGTGTTCACGCTCTATGCGCTCGGCGTGGAAAGCTGCCCGGCGGACGGCGCGTTTCGCGGACCGGAGCTGCTGCAGGCGATCGGGCCGCACGTCCTCGGCAGCGCGAAGCTCACCGGCAGCTACTCGCTCAACCCGGCGGTGAAGGCCTGAGCGAGCTCCTCGGCGAGCAGTGGGAGCTGCTCGCCCTCATCCCGATCGCCTTTGCGGGGTCGCTGGTGTTCGGGCTGACCGGGTTCGGCTCGGCGCTGGTCACCATTCCGCTCGCCACGCACTTCGTGCCGCTGCAGTTCGCGCTCGCGCTGTACGCGCTCGCCGACCTGTCGAGCGCGCTGCGCGTGGGCTTCGAGAACCCGAAGAACGCGGTCAGGGCCGAGTGGGCGCGGCTCGTGCCCATGATCCTGCTCGGCACGGCGCTCGGCGTCACGGTGCTGGTCAACCTGCCGCGCGCCGCGGGCATGGCGGCGCTCGGCGCGTTCGTCTTCGGCTACGCGCTCTACAGCCTCGTTCGCCACGAGTCGCGCCGCGTGATCGCAGCCGGCTGGGCCTGGGTCGCCGGCCTCGCCGGCGGTATTACCAGCACCGTGTTCGGCGCGGGCGGCCCGCCGTATGCGATCTACCTGTCGCAGCGCGGGCTGTCGAAAGCGCAGTTCCGCGCCACGATGGGCTTCGCCACGCTGACCAGCATCTCGCTGCGCGTCGCGGCCTTCGTGCTGACGGGCCTGCTGCTCGAGCCCAAGGTGTGGGTGATGGCGATCGGGGTGGTGCCGGCAGCGCTGCTCGGCATCACCGTCGCGCAGCGGGTGTTCTTCAGGATCTCGCGCGAGCAGCTGCTGCGGATGGTGGCGGTCGTGCTGCTCGCGACCGGCGGCAGCCTGGTCGTGCGGGCGCTCGGCTAGCGCGCGTACATGTAGTCCCGCGTCCAGGGCAGCGGGCTCTGCTTCGGGTCCTGCGTTTTCACCGCCAGCACCTGCTGGATCGACACCCAGCCCTGGGCGAATGCGTGCGCGCAGCCGGCGAGGTAGGTGCGCCAGATGCGCAGGCGCTTCTCGCCGGCGAACTCGTGCGCCTTGTCGAGATTCGCCTCCAGCCGCGCGCTCCAGTGCTCGAGCGTCCTGGCGTAGTGCAGCCGCAGCGTCTCCGAGTCCATGACCTCGAGCCCGGCGGCGCCCATCTCGTTGATGACGAGCGACAGGTGCGGCAACTCGCCATGCGGGAACACGTACTTGCCGATGAAATCGCCCGCCCCCAGCCCCACCGCGCGGCTTTCCGAGTCCACCGACGTGATGCCGTGGTTGAGCACGATGCCGCCGTCGGCGAGCAGGCGGCGGATGGCGCCGAAGTACACCGGCAGGTTCTTCAGCCCCACGTGCTCGAACATGCCGATCGAGGCGATCTTGTCGAACATGCCCTCGCCGGGAACGTCGCGGTAGTCCTGCACGCGCACCTCGCAGCGCGATTGCAGCCCGGCAGCCCGAATGCGCTCGTTGGCGAACGCGTGCTGGTTGTGCGACAGCGTGATGCCGAGCGCCTGCACGCCGTAGCGCTCGGCGGCGTGCATGACGAGCGCGCCCCAGCCGCAGCCGATGTCGAGGAACCGGTCGCCGGGCTTCAGCCGCAGCTTGCGGCAGATGTGGTCGAGCTTCTGCACCTGCGCCTCGCCGATCGTCTCGTCGCCCGACCGGAAATAGGCGCAGGAGTACACCATGCGCTCGTCCAGCCACAGCGCATAGAAGTCGTTGGAGACGTCGTAGTGGTAGCGGATCGCCGCCGAGTCGTTCTTCTTCGAGTGCAGGTTGCGCAGCAGGAGCGGCAGCCGACCCTTCTTGTCCCCGCTCAGGCGCCGCGCCAGGCTCTCGGCGGCGCGGATCGCGTCCGTGATCGGGCCGTCGACCTCGATGTGCCCCTCGACATAGGCTTCGCCCAGCGAGGCGAGATCGGCGTTCGCCAGGTACTTGATCGCCGAGGCCGCGGGCACGCGCAAGGTGACGGTCGGCCGCTCGCCAAGCGCATAGCGCTTGCCGTTCCACAACTCGATGGCGAGCGGCAGGTTCATCCCGGCCTGCAACTCGCCCACCATCTTGTCGATGCGCGCTTCGAGGATCATGGGGACGCCTTTTCCCTCATGGTAACGAATTCCTCCGCCGCGGTGGGGTGGATACCGAGGGTGGCGTCGAACTGCGCCTTGGTCGCGCCCAGCTTCACCGCGATGGCAACCCCCTGAATGATCTCGCCCGCGTCCGGGCCGATCATGTGCGCGCCCACCACACGCTGCGACGCAGCATCGACCACCAGCTTCATGAACGTGCGTTCCTCGTGGCCGCCCAGCGTGTGCTTGAGCGCTCGAAACGCCGCCTTGTAGACGTCGACCTCGCCGAACCGCGCGCGCGCCACGTCCTCGGCGAGCCCGACGGTGGCGACGTTGGGATCGGAGAACACCGCGGTCGGCACGTTGGCATGGTCCACGGGGGTCGGCTCGCCGCGAAACAGCGTCCTGGCGAGGCACATGCCCTCGGCGGTGGCGACCGGCGTGAGGTTGAGGCGGTTGGTGACATCGCCGATCGCGTGGATCGAGTCGACCGAGGTCTTCGAGTAATCGTCCACGATCACCGTGCCGTCGGCGGCCAGCCTGACGCCGGCGGCCTCCAGTCCGAGTCCCGCGGTATTGGGCCTGCGCCCGGTGGCGAACATGACGAGATCGACCTGCTGCACCGCGCCGTCCTCGTAGGTGACCTTGACGCCCTGTTCCAGCTTCGCGGGGTTCGATTGCAGCCGGATGACGACGCCTTTCTTGCGCATTTCCTCGGCGATGCGCTCGCCGAGGTCCGCGTCGAAGCCGCGCAGCAGGCGCGGGCCACGGTAGGCAAGGGTCGCCTCCACCCCCAGGCCGTTGAAGATCGACGCGAACTCCAGCGCGACGTAGCCGCCGCCCACCACCAGCGCGCGGCGTGGAAGCTCTTCCAGGAAGAACGCCTCGTTCGACGTGATGGCCAGCTCGCGACCGGGAATCTGCGGCACCTGCGGCCAGGAGCCCGTGGCCACCAGGATGTGGCTGGCCGTGTAGCGCCGCCCCCCGGCTTCGACCGTGTGCGCGTCGATCACCGTGGCGCGCGCGCGCAGGATGTGCGCGCCCGCCTTGGCGAGCAGGCCCTCGTACACGGCGTTCAGCCGCGCGATCTCGCGGTCCTTGTTGGCGAGCAGCGTCTGCCAGTCGAAGCGCGGCTCGCCCAGCGTCCAGCCGAAGCTCCTCGCCACCTGGAAATCCTCGCGGTAATGCGCCGCGTAGGAAAAGAGCTTCTTCGGGATGCAGCCGACGTTGACGCAGGTGCCGCCGAAGCGGCCCGACTCGGCGACCGCCACGCGCGCGCCGTAGGACGCGGCGACGCGGCTCGCGCGCACGCCTCCCGAGCCTCCGCCGATGGTGAAGAGGTCGAAGTCGTGCGTCAGGGGAGGCGCGGCGCCGCTACTTCAGATTGGGGAGGTTGATCTCCACGAGCTCGAGCAGCGCGACGAGCGAGCGCTGCTCGGGCTTGCCGGCGAGCCACTTCAGTGCGCGCTTCACCTTCTCCTCGATCTGCGCGCGCGGGGCGCCCTCGATACCCGCGAACATCTGCGCCAGCTCGCCGAGCCCCGCGGATTGCGCGCCGGCGCGCACTTGGGCGAGCCGCGCCTCGACGCCGGCGCGATCGAGGTTGTTGACCATCTTCAGCGTTTCTTCGTGGTTG
>JAOUIL010000142.1 GCA_029883975.1 Betaproteobacteria bacterium | reverse complement strand
CGCCTTGGCCGTCGCCGGGTCCTGGCCGGATACGTCGCGGTAGGCACGGATGGCGTCTTCCTTGCGGCCGCCCTTCAGCAGCGCAAGGAGGTCCGTCCTGAGCTGCGGCGCCAGCGATTTCGCCAGGAGATCCGCCTTCTCCTGGCCTTCCGACCGCGCCAGGGCCACGCGCACCGCCGCCGCCGCCGTCTCCGGCTTCGGGCAGCCGACCACCTCGCGCCACAGGCCCGACTTGCGCGCGAGCTGCAGGACGACGTACATCGTCTCGTTGTTGTCGCCCTTCACGTCGAGCTGCATGAGGTGCGTCGGCCGCACCGGGTAGTCGAACCGGTCGCCGAACATCGGCCGGCCGGGCGGGGCGGCGGTCAGGCGCCACGCGACGCTGCCGGGGATCGGGAAGCGCGACTGCCGCGCGAACTGCTCGTCCAGCATCACGTCCTTGCCGGGCGTCTCGCAGCGCAGGCTGTCCGGGTGCAGCAGGGCCCGGCGCTGCGCGGGGTCCTTGCTGTTGATGGCGTCGACCAGCGTTTTGACGAAGGCGTCGGCGTCCGATTGCGCGCGCGCGGCCGCGGCGGTCAGCGCGAGGAGCAGGGCGACGAGGGCAGCGGTGCACGAGCGCGGCATGCGCCGGATTGTTGCACAATGACCCCGGGCGATTGTCGGAGTTCGAAAATGGGGACTGTCCCCATTTAGAACAGGTCGAAGTACTCGCGCTGCTCCCAATCCGAGACTTCGAGATTGAACCTCGCGATCTCGGCTTGCTTGATGCGGCAGTAGTAGTCCACGAACGTCTGCCCGAGCCCGTCGCACAAGACCCTGTCCTGCCGCAAGGCCTCCAGCGCCTCTGTCAGCGTCGCGGGCAGATGCTCCGCTTTCGCCTCGTAGGGGGTGTCGGCCGAGGGCGGGGGCGCGAGCTTCCTCGCCAGTCCGTCGAGGCCCGAGTAGAGCTGCGAAGCGAAGTACAGGTACGGGTTGGCCGCCGGCTCGCCGCCCCGATTCTCGATGCGTCCGGTGACGACCCGCATCAGCGCGCCTCGGTTCTCCTTGCCCCAGATGATGCGATCCGGGGCTAGGGAGTAGGGCCGGTAGCGCTTGTAGCCGTTCAGCGTCGGCGTGGAGAGCGCGGTCGCGCCGCGCGCGTGCGCGAGCAGGCCCGCGAGCCAGTGCAACCCGGTCTCGGAGAGATCGGCTTTGGGCGCGGCGAACGCGTTGGCGCCGTACTTCGCCAGCGACTGGTGCAGGTGCCAGCCCGAGGACATGACGTTCGGCAGCTTCGGGCGGCACATGAAGGTCGCGTGGTAGCCGTGGCGCCGCAGCGACTGCTTGACCGCGCTCCGGAACAGTACCATCGCATCCGCGGCGGCGTGCCCTGTCATCACGCCGAGCGTCACCTCGCATTGGCTCGGCCCGAACTCGACTTCGAAGGTGCGCAGCGGCAGCTCGAGCGCCGCGAGATCCCTGCGCAGGATCTCCATCACCGGGTCGAGCTGGTCGTAGCGCTGCTCGGTGAGGTACTGGTAGCCGGTGGTGAGCAGCTCGACCGCAGGCGGCTCGCCCGGCTGGCCGGCATGCTCGGGACGCAGGCGTGGATCCACGATGCGGAAGACGTGGAACTCGAGCTCGAGCCCGGCCATGAACTCGTAGCCGGTGGCGGCGAGCTTCCTCGCCGCCGCCTCGTAGAGCGACCGGGTGCAGTAAGGGACCGGCCGCCCGTCCTGGAAGGCGAGCCGGCACAGCACCCAGCCGGTCTTCGGCGCCCAGGGCAGCACCTTGAAGGTGGCGGGGTCGGGCATCATCAGCACGTCGGCCGCGCCCTGCATTTCCGCCATGCCGACGCCGCCGCCCGGCGTGAACGCCGGAAACACCGTGCGGTGGGAGGTGTCCTTGAGGAGCAGGGTGCTCGTCACCGTGACGCCGCGCTCGAGCGCCGCGATCGCCTCCGGCGCGGCCAGCGTCTTGCCGCGCAGCACGCCGTGCTGGTCCGCGAACGAGAAGCGCACCGCTTCCAGCCCGCGCCGCTCGATCTCCTGCGCGAGGCTCATGCCGCCCAGGCCGCTTGCCTGCGGCGCACGGCGTCGGTCTCCTTCCAGTACTCCTCCACGCGCGCGCTCGGCCCGATGCCGTCGATCGCCGGCGGGCCGGTGAGCGTGCGCGCCTGCGCGTCGTCCACCACCATCAGAGGCGTCTCGCCCGCCTCGTTCCTGCGGATCGCGTCCACCAGGATCCTGCGATAGAGCACGATCCCTTTGTCGGAGCTGCCGAGGTTCTCCCGCGTGCGGTCCTGGATCGGGCCCTGCGACTCGCAGGCAAACTGGTCGTGGATGTTGATGTCGAAGCCCATGCCGGTGAACGTCCTGGTGCGCTGCTCCTCGGCATTGAACCCCCAGCCGTTCGCGCGGCCGAAGATCGGCTTGTAGTCGGGCGCCGGGTAGGTCTTCAGGCGCTGCGCGCGCATGGTGTCCTTGTCCACCGGCGCGCCGAAGCTGGTGAAGATCGAGTACCAGTAGCAACCGGTGTCGTCCACCGGCACGTGGAACTGCGTGATGGTCATCTCCGCGTTCATCGGGATGACGAACGCCTGCGGGAAGAGCACGTTGGTGACGCGGATGTGCGTCTGCGCGTCGCTGAGCTTCCTCAGCGTCTGCAGCCGCATGCCGTACTCGGTGCGCTCTACGCGGATCTCCGGCCGGTCGTACTCGCGCAGCACCTTGCTGATCGGCAGGCTCGAGTCCGCGGGCGTGCCGCGGAACTGCCGGCCGTAGCTCGCCGCCGGGTCCTCGTCCTCGAAGTACTTGTGCAGCCAGGAAGCGTGCGCCGGGTCGATGCCCACTTCCAGCGCCTGCAGCCAGTTGCAGTCCCAGTACCCCTTGAAGGCGAAGGTGTGCGTGGCCGGCGCGACGAAGCAGTCGAAGTGCGGAAACGCCGGCGGCGCCCCCGCGCCGAGGTAGGCGAACAGCACGCCGCTCTTCTCGACCACGGGATAGGACACCGTGCGGATCTGCTCGCACATGCGGCTGCCTTCCGGCTCGGCGGGCGTCTCCACGCAGTTGCCCGCGGCATCGAACTTCCAGCCGTGGAAGGAGCAGCGCAGGCCATCGGGCTCGAGGCGCCCGTAGGCCAGGTCGGCGCCGCGGTGCGGGCAATGGCGCTGCATGAGGCCATAGCCTCCCGCCGCCCTGTAGAGGACGAGCTCCTCGCCGAACAGGCGCACGGCCTTCACCGGGCGCGCGGCGTCCAGCTCATCGGCGATCGCCACCGGCTGCCAGTAGCGGCGCAGCAGCCGGCCCGCGGGCGTGCCCGCGCCGATGCGCGTCATGAGCTCGTTCTGCTCTGCGCTGATCATGGCTAGACGCCGAGGTAGCGCTGCTGCATGTCGCGGTCTTCGTCCAGCTCGGCGGAGGTGCCCTGCCAGACGACCCGGCCCTTCTCGAGTACGTAATGCCGGTCGGCGACGCGCGTGAGCGCGCGCACGTCCTTGTCGATGACGAGGATCGACAGGCCCTCGGACTTGAGCTGCGCGATGGAGCGGTGGATTTCCGCGCGCACGAGCGGCGCGAGGCCCTCGGTCGCCTCGTCGAGGATGAGCAGCTTCGGGTTGGTCATCAGCGCGCGGCCGATGGCGAGCATCTGCTGCTCGCCGCCGGAGAGCTGGTTGCCGAAGTGGCGCTGGCGCTCGCGCAGGTTGGGGAACAGGCCGAACACCCGCTCCAGCGTCCAGCCCGCCGCCCGTCCGCTGCGGTTGGCGGCGGTGGCGACGAGGTTCTCGCGCACCGTCAGGTTGGGGAACACCTGCCGCCCCTCGGGCACGAGGCCGAGGCCCGCTTTCGCCACGCGGTAGGAGGGCAGGCCGGCGAGCGCCCGCCCGGCGAAGCGCACCTCGCCGGCGCGCGGGCGCACGACGCCCATGATGGACAGCACGGTGGTCGTCTTGCCCATGCCGTTGCGCCCGAGCAGCGTCACCACCTCGCCTTCGCCGATCTCCAGCGAGATCCCGAACAGCACCTGCGACGGGCCGTATGCGGTCTCGAGGCGCTCGACCTGCAGCATCAGGATTCCTCCCCCAGGTAGGCGCGGCGCACCTCCGCATTGGCGCGCACCTCCTCCGGCCTGCCGCTGGCGATGATGCGGCCGTAGACCAGCACCGAGATGCGGTCGGCGAGCGTGAAGACGGCGTCCATGTCGTGCTCGACGAGGATAATGCTCTGCCGGCCCTTCAGGCCGGCGAGGAACTGCACCATGCGCTGCGATTCCTCCAGCCCCATGCCCGCGACCGGCTCGTCCAGGAGCAGCAGGCGC
>JAOUIL010000008.1 GCA_029883975.1 Betaproteobacteria bacterium | reverse complement strand
GAGCGGATTGATCTCGGCCTCAGCGACCTCCGGCAGCGCGGCAAGCTGCGAGAAGGCGGCCACCGCGTGCGCCAGCGCCTCCAGGTCGCCGCGCGGCGCATTGCGATAGCCGGCGAGCGCCGCGAAACCGCGCACTTCTCCAACCATGTGCCTTGCCTCCTCCAGCGACACCGGCGCCGGGCGCAGGGCGACGTCGCCATAAAGCTCAGCCAGCGTGCCGCCGGCGCCGACCAGCACGAGCGGCCCGACCTGCGGGTCACGCCGGAAGCCGACGATCGCCTCGCCGAGGCCGCGCTGCATGGTGGCGGCGACGACGCCCTCGATGCGCGCTTCCGGGCGCGCGGCGCGCACGCGCTCGAGCACGCGCCTTGCCGCTGCGGCGGCGGCGGCCGCGTCCGGCAGATTCAGCTCCACGCCGCCGAAGTCGCTTTTGTGCGCGATATCGGGCGAGGCGATCTTGATCGCGACCGGGAACGCACAGGAGATCGGCTGAACCGGGTCGCGCAGCCATTGCGCGGAGCCCATCGGGACCCCGAGCGCCGCGAACAGCGCCTCGGCGCGCAACGGGCCATCGCTGGCGAGCGCAGCGCGAATCTGCTGGTTCGCCTCAGGATTCTCCAGCGGCGCCGTGGCCGGCGCCCGCCAGCGGAAGAACGCCTCGAGCGCATCCGCGCAGCACTCTGGCGCGCGAAAGGCGGCGACGCCTGCCTCCGCCAGCATGGCGAGCGAGGCTTGCGCCTCGGGCGCGATGAACACCGCGAGGGGCTTATGCGGATGCGCGCGGTGCGCGAGCAGGATCGGCTCGATGGCGATCTGCGGATGGAACTGGCCGGAAGAACCCACGGCGGCGACTACCGCGTCGCAATGGTCTGACGCGAGCAGCGCCTCGAGCACGGGGCCGTAGACCGAGCCGCGCGCGCCGGCGAGCGTCAGGTCGATGAGCGGCGAGTCGGTCACGCGCACGCCGTGCGCGCGGATCTTCTCGGCGAGCGCCGGGGGTGGCGCGACGAGCTCGATGCCGGCCGCGCCCAGCGGGTCGGCGACCAGTGCCGCGCCCCCTCCCGTGGTCGTCATCATGGCGACGCGCCGCCGCGCGGGCGGCCGTTGGCCGATGGCGAGGTAAGCCGTCTCGACGAGCGCTTCGAAGGTGCGCACGCGCAGGATGCCGGCGGCGCGCAGGAATGCATCCACCGCGCGATCGTCGCCGGCCAGCGCGCCTGTGTGCGTGCGCGCGAGCTCCACCCCGGCCGCCGAACGCCCGAGCTTGTAGGCGATGACCGGCTTTCCGGCGATAAACGCGCGGCGCGCCGCGCGCGCCAGCCGCTCCGGGTCGCGCACGGTTTCCAGGAAAAGCAGGATGGCGTGCGTTTGCGGGTCATCGACGAGCAGCTCGGCGAGCTCGCCGACCGACAGGTCGGACTCGTTGCCTACCGACACCAGACGCGAGAAGCCGATGCCGCGCGCCGCGCCGCGCGACAGGAACGCGCCGATCAGGCTGCCCGACTGCGAAACGAGGCCGAGCGGTCCGGTGGGCAAGCGCTCGAGCTCGAGCACCGCGTTCACCGACAAAGCGGTGGGCGGCTCGGTGCTGATGAGCCCGATGCTGTTCGGGCCGAGCAGGCGCACGCCCGCGCCGCGCGCGCGCTCGACGAGCCGCGCCTGCGCGACGCGGCCGGCATCGTCCGTTTCGCCGAAGCCGTCGGTGAAGATGGTCACCACCGGCACCCGGCGCGCGAAGCACTCTTCGCAGGTCGCGAGCACGTCCTGCGGCGGCACCATGACGAAGGCGTGGTCGATGTCGCCGGGAACCTCGGCGAGGCTCCGGAAGGCGGGCAGCCCCAGTACTTCGCGGCGCCCGCGGTTGATGGGCGCGATCGTCCCGGTGTAACCGTGCTTGCGCAGGTAGCGCTGCGGCCGCGCGGTGTTCTTGGCCGGATCTCCGGAGGCGCCGAACAGCGCCACGCCGCGCGGGGCGAAGAGCGCGCGAAAGAGCTCGCCACTCACCCCGGCTTGCCCTCCGGCCGTTGCGAGAAGCTGCGCCCGAAGATGCCTTCCGCGATCCTGTTCTTCATCATCTCGATCGAGCCGCCGGCGATCATCCAGCCGCGGCAGCGACGCACGCAGTACTCGACCAGCACTTCCTGGCTGTATCCCGTGCCGCCCATGACCTGCAGCGCCTCGTTGGCGATCTCGAATCCCGCCTGGTTGCAGAACGCTTTGGCGATCGCGGTGTCCTCGGCCGAGGGCATTCCCCGGTCGGCGTTCGCTGCCGCGCGGTAGAGCAGCAGTTCGCCCGCGTCGAGCTTCATTTTCATGTCGGCGAACTTCCACTGCAGGCCCTGGAACTCCGCGAGCGGCCGGCCGAACTGACGGCGCGCGAGCGCCCACTCGCGCGCGGCCTCGTAGCAGTAGCGGCCGAGCGCCAGCGAGCGCGCGGTGTTGCCGATGCGCTCGACGTTGAAGCCGGCAATCTGCTTCCTGAACCCGCCCGGGCCGAGCAGCACGTTCTCGCGCGGCACGCGCACGTCCTCGAAATAGATCTGCACCCATTCCTCGCCCGACATGAAGCGCGAGCGCTTGCCGAAGGACACGCCCTTCCATTCCGGCTCGATCAGCACCGAGCCGATGCCTTCGAGGCCGGGCGCGTAGCGCACGTAGGCGAGGATCACCGACGCATAGGGGCCGTGGGTCGAGAAGACCTTCGTGCCGTTGACGCGAAAGCCGTCGCCGTCGGCCACCGCGCTCGTCTTCAGGTCGGTCACGGCCGAGCCCGCGTCGGGCTCGCTCATGCCGAGGCACATCACGGTATCCCCGGCGAGGATCGGCTTGAGGTACCTCGCCTTCTGCTCGACGCTGCCGAACTCGGCGAGCACGCGCACCGGGCCGAAATTGCCCGCCTGCACGACGTCGGCGCTCCTCGGGCAGACCGAGGCCACGGCCTCGATGGCGAGCACGGCGTCCATGAGGGTGCCGCCCTGGCCGCCGTCGGCTTCCGGCATCGTGATGCCGAGCAGGCCCTGGCGCGCCATCAGGCGCGCGACGTCGAAGGGGTGGGCCGGATCGTGCGCGCGCGCTAGCGCGCCGGCGGCGAGGTGCTTTTGCGCGAAGCCGCGCACGCTGTCGCGGAACGCACGCTGCTGTTCGCTGAGCGCGAAATCCATCTCATGCCGCAGCGCGTTCCCGCGCCGTGCGGCACGAGACGAGATGCGCCATCGCCGCCTGCACGCCTTCGCGGCGGATCGGCACGCTCGCGAGCTCCAGACCCATCTCGACGCCGGCGAGCGTGCCCATCAGTTGCAGGTCGTTGAAGTCGCCCAGGTGCCCGATGCGGAATACCTTGCCGGCGAGCTTGCCCAGGCCGGTGCCGAGGGACATGTCGAAGTGCTCAAGGATCAGGTTGCGCACGCGATCGGCGTCGTGCCCCGCGGGCAGCAGCACCGCGGTGAGCGAGCCGGAGCATTCAGCGGGATTGGTGGCGAGTACCTCGAGGCCCCAGGCGCGCACCGCGCGGCGCGTCGCCTCGGCGTGGCGCTGGTGGCGCGCGAAGACATTCTCCAGCCCCTCCTCGTCGAGCAGCATGGACAGCGCCTCGCGCAGCCCATAGAGAAGGTTGGTCGCGGGCGTGTAGGGGAAATAGCCATTCCTGCCGTTGGCGATCATCTCGTCCCAGCCCCAGTAGCTGCGCGGCAGCGCCGCCGACTTCGAGGCGGCGAGCGCCTTCTCCGAGATCGCGTTGAAGGACAGTCCCGGCGGCAGCATCAGACCCTTCTGCGAGCCGCCGACCGTGACGTCCACGCCCCATTCGTCGTGGCGATAGTCGATCGAAGCGAGCGAGGAGATGGTGTCGACCATGAAGAGCGCGGGATGCTTCGCGGCGTCGATCGCCTTGCGCACCTCGCCGATGCGCGAGGTCACGCCGGTCGACGTCTCGTTGTGCACGATGCACACCGCCTTGATGCGGTGCTCGCGATCCTCGCGCAGGCGTCTTTCGATCGCCTGCGGGTCGGCGCCGGTGCGCCAGTCGCTCGCGAGGTACTCGGGCTTCAGGCCGAGCTTGGTCGCCATCTTGTGCCACAGCGACGCGAAATGCCCGGTCTCGTACATGAGCACCGCGTCGCCCGGCGAGAGCGTATTGACGAGCGCGGCCTCCCACGCGCCGGTCCCCGACGCCGGATAGATCACCACGTGGCCGCGCGTCCGGAACACGCGCTTCATGCCCTCGAGCACCGTCTTGCCGAGCTCCGCGAACTCCGGTCCGCGATGATCCATCGTGGGAAAGTCGATCGCGCGCAGCACCCGGTCCGGCACATTGGTCGGCCCCGGGATCTGCAGGAAATGCCTTCCGGCGTTGCGCGGCATGGATCCTCCTCGTGGCGGGCGCGCGGCCCGCGGCGCAGTGTATTCTACGCCGCAGTCATGAACGTCCAGGCAATCCCGGTTCGCGTCGAGAACTCACGGGCCGGCGACGCGGCGCTCGCCGAGCGGCTGCGCCGCCATGCCGACGCCGAAGTGCTGTTCGATGCAGCCTCGCGCGGGCGCTACGCCACCGACGCCTCCATCTACCAGATCGAGCCGATCGGCGTGGTCGTGCCGCGCACCGCGGAGGCGGTGCGTTCGATTCTCGCCATCGCAGCCGAGGAAGGCGTGCCGGTGCTGCCACGCGGCGCGGGCTCGTCGCAGTGCGGGCAGACGGTGGGCGCGGCCCTGGTGATCGACGGGTCGAAGCACCTCGACCAGCTGCTCGAGCTCGACGTCGAGGGCCGCAGCGCGATCGTGCAGCCGGGCATGGTGCTCGATGCCCTCAACGCGCAGCTGCGCCCGCACGGCTTGTGGTTCCCGGTGGACGTCTCCACCAGTGCGCAGGCGACGCTCGGCGGCATGGCCGGCAACAACTCCTGCGGCTCGCGCTCGATCGCCTACGGCAACATGGTGCACAACGTGCACGCCATCGATGCGCTGACCAGCGACGGCCAGGCGCGGCGCTTCGGCCCGATGCGCGAGGACAGCGAGCTTGCGCGTTGGCTGCGCGGCATCTATGCGCGCGATCGCGAGGAGATCGCTGCGCGCTTCCCAAAGGTGCTGCGCCGCGTGGCCGGCTACAACCTCGACCACCTCGGCCCGCCGCACGAGAACGCGGCGCACCTGCTGGTCGGATCGGAAGGCACGCTCGCCTGGTTCGAGCGCCTGCACCTGAAACTCTCGCCCCTGCCGCCGGCGCGCGCGCTTGGCGTGTGCCACTTCCCCGCTTTCCGCAAGGCGATGGAGCTCACGCCGCACATCGTCGATCTCGGGCCGAGCGCCGTAGAGCTGGTGGACCGGACGATGATCGGCCTGGCGCGCGCCAACGCAGCGTTCCGGGCGACGGTCAACGCGGCCATTCGCGGCGAGCCGGACGCCATCCTGCTGGTCGAGTTCTCCGGCGACGATGCGCTGGCTCAGGCGCGGCGCCTGGGCGAGCTGACGCAGCTGATGGGCGACCTCGGGCTGCCGGGCAGCGTGGTGGAGATCACGGACACGCGGCTGCAGCGCGAGCTCTGGGAAGTACGCAAGGCGGGCCTCAACATCATGATGTCCATGAAGGGCGACGGCAAGCCCGTTTCCTTCATCGAGGACTGCGCGGTGCCGCTGGAGCATCTGGCCGAGTACACCGAGCGCCTGACGCAGGTGTTCGAAAAGCACGGCACGCGCGGCACGTGGTACGCGCATGCCTCCGTCGGAACGCTGCACGTGCGGCCGATCCTCGACATGCGCACCGACGGCGCGGCCAAGATGCGCGCGATCGCCGAAGAGGCCTGCGCGATGGTGAAGCAGTACAAGGGCGCCTATTCGGGCGAGCACGGCGACGGGCTGGTGCGCTCGGAGTGGATCGCGCCGTTCTTCGGGCCGCGCCTCACTGCGACGCTCGGCGAGATCAAGGCGCGGCTCGACCCGAAGGGCCTGATGAACCCGGGCAAGATCGTCGATCCGCCGAAGATGGACGACGCTCGCATGTTCCGCTTTCCGCCCGGCTATGGGACAAAGCCGCCAGCCGCCGTGCTCGACTGGAGCGAATGGGGCGGCTTCGACAAGGCCGTGGAGATGTGCAACAACAACGGCCACTGCCGCAAGTTCGACGCCGGCACGATGTGCCCGTCCTTCCGTGCGACTGGCGACGAGCAACACCTGACGCGCGGGCGCGCGAATACGCTGCGGCTCGCCCTATCCGGGCAGCTCGGCGCCAGCGCCGACGAGGACGTGAAGCAGGCGCTCGACCTGTGCGTCTCGTGCAAGGGCTGCAAACGCGAATGCCCGACCGGCGTGGACATGGCGCGCATGAAGATCGAGTTCATGGCGCACTATCGCCGGCGCCACCGGCTCACGCTGCGCGAGCGGCTGATCGCTTACCTGCCGCGTTACGCGCCCTGGATGGCGCGCGCGGCGCCGCTCGCCAACCTGGGCAATGCGCAGCCACGGCTGCGCGCGATGCTGACCGGCTTCACGGCGCGGCGCGCGCTGCCCCGTTGGCGCAGCGACTGGTTCGTCGACCGCGCCTGGCCGAAGCGCGGCTCGCGCGAAGTGGTGGTGTTCGTGGACACCTTCAACCGCTACTTCGAGCCGGAGAACGCGCGCGCGGCGGTGCGCGTGCTGGTGGCCGCGGACTATCGGGTGCACATCGCGCAGCCCGACTTCGAGAACCGGCCGCTGTGCTGCGGCCGCACGTTCCTCGCGGCCGGGCTGGTGAAAGAAGCCAGGCGCGAGGCCGAGCGCACCCTGGAGGCGCTGCGGCGCTGGGTGGACCACGGCGTTCCGATCATCGGCCTCGAGCCCTCGTGCCTGTACACGTTGCGCGACGAGTACGCCGCACTGCTCCCCGAGGCGAGATCCCTCGCCAGCCGCGTGCTGCTGTTCGAGGAGTTCCTGGACGAGGAGCACCGGGCGGGGCGCTTCGCGCCGGCGCTCAAGTCAGTGCCGGGAGACGCCCTGCTGCATGGCCACTGCCACCAGAAGGCGTTCGGCGCCATGGGCGCCGTGGAGAACGTGCTGCGGCTCGTGCCCGGCTTGCGCGTGTCCTCGGTCGAGGCGGGCTGCTGCGGCATGGCGGGCGCGTTCGGCTACGAGGCCGAGCACTACGACGTGTCCATGAAGATGGGTGAGCTCGGCCTGCTGCCCGCCGTGCGCAAGGCGGCCGCCGATACGCTCGTGGTGGCCGACGGCACCAGCTGCCGGCAGCAGATCGCCGACGGCACCGGGCGGCGGGCGCTGCACGTGGCGCGCGTGCTCGAGCGCGCCCTGGAAGGCTAGCGGCGCTTCGCCTCGCCGAGCGTGGCGATAAAGCGCTCCGGCGGCAGATAGCCAACCTGGCGCACGACGACCGCGCCCTTCTCGTCCAGGAAGAGCAGCGTCGGCGTGCCGCGGATGTTCAGCTCGCGCGCCAGCGCCTTCTCACGCATCGTGCGCCCGTCGGTCCACTGTGCTTCGCGCTCGCCATAGACGTTGAGCGCCACGGGGACGAAGTGCCTGCGCGTTTCTTCCACGATCGCGCGATCGGCGAACGTGGTCTCCTTCATTCTCCGGCACGAAGAGCAGCCGTCCTGCCAGAAGTAGAGCATCAGGCGCTTGCCGTCGCGCGCCGCCTCCTTCACGTCCTGCGGAAACTCGAGGAAGGACTCGGCGAACCAGTCCGGAACTTCGCTGGTCTGCGCGTGCGCGGCCAGGCCGGCACAGGCGAGGGCCAGGGCAACGAGGATTCTCACGGCAGAGAGATTCTACCGACGACGCGGAAGCCCGGCGGCTGCGGTTTCAACACCAGCACCTCGCCCATGGCGGGGTATTCGCCAGTGAGTGCGCCGGCGGTCGAGCCGTGCGAGACCAGCACCAGATTGTCTGCGCCGCGGTGCGCGGCGATGCGCGGGCGCATGGCGCGCACCTGCTCGGCGGCGTTCTGTGGGCGGCCGTGCAGATTGGACAGCGCATCCCAGGTCTGCGCGCGGCCGAAGGCCAGCTCGGCCGTCTCCACGCACCGGCACCAGGGGCTGGAGAGCACCTCGCCGAGCGGCACTTGGCGCGCGCGCAGCACCGCGCCGAGCGCGCGTGCCTGCGCGCGCCCCTCTGCGGAAAGATTGCGCTGTGTCGCGCACTCCTCCAGGCGGAAGCCGGGCGGATCGCCGACCCCCGGATCCGTCTGGGCGTGACGGATCAACAGCACGTGCCCTCCACCGCGCAGCGCGGGCCACAGCGCCTCGTCGGCGCGCGCGGGGGAGAGGACGAGCGCCAGGATGAGCAGCAGCCATCTCATGCCGCCCTTTGACTCCACGCGTACAGCAGAATTCCCGCCAGGATCATCGGCAGGCTGAGCCACTGGCCCATCGACAGGCCGAGCGCCAGCAGGCCGAGGAAATCGTCGGGCTCGCGCGCGAATTCGGCGATGAAGCGGAACGCCCCGTAGCCGATCAGGAACATCGCCGACACGGCGCCGCGCGCGCGCGGCCTGGAGGAGTACCACCAGAGCAGCACGAAGAGCAGCACGCCCTCGAGCGCGAACTGGTAGAGCTGCGAAGGATGGCGCGGCAGCGCGCCCGCGCCGCGAAACACCATGCCCCAGGGCAGGTCGGTCGGCCGTCCCCAAAGCTCGCCGTTGATGAAATTGCCCAGGCGCCCCGCGGCAAGGCCGGTCGGCACGCAAGGCGCGACGAAGTCCATCAGCCGCCACCAATCGATGCGATGGCGCCAAGCGTACAGCGCGGCGGCCGCGAGCACGCCGAGGAAGCCGCCGTGAAAGGCCATGCCGCCTTGCCAGACGGCGAAGACCTCGAGCGGGTGGGCGAGGTAGTACGCGGGCTTGTAGAACAGTACGTAGCCCAGGCGGCCGCCGAGTATGGTGCCGAGCACGCCGTAGAACACCAGGTCGTCGAACTGCTCGCGCGTGATGGGCGCAAGGCCCTGTGCAATGCGCTTGCGCCCGAGCCACCACAGGAAGCCGAAGGCGGCGAGGTACATGAGCCCGTACCAGCGGATGGCGAGCGGGCCGATCTGTATCGCGACCGGGTCGAATTGTGGGTGGACCAGCACGGTAGAATTTCGATTCTACTGGGAGGACCTGCCGCATGGCCGACAACCGCCGCTCCAAGCTCATCACCCAGGGCGTGGCCCGCTCGCCCAACCGCGCGATGCTGCGCGCGGTGGGCTTCAAGGATGGCGACTTCGACAAGCCGATCATCGGCGTGGCCAACGGGCACTCGACCATGAATCCGTGCAACGCGGGCATCCAGCCGCTGGTGGACCGCGCGATGGTGGCGCTCGAGTCCGCCGGCGCGAAGCCGCAGGTGTTCGGCGTGCCGACGATCACCGACGGCATCGGCATGGGCACGGAAGCGATGAAGTACTCGCTCGTCTCGCGCGAAGTGATCGCCGACGCGATCGAAACCTCCGTCAACGGCCAGGCGATGGACGGCGCGCTGGTGGTGGGCGGCTGCGACAAGAACATGCCGGGCGGCATGATGGCGCTCGCGCGCATGAACGTGCCGGGCATCTACGTCTACGCGGGCACCATCAAGCCAGGCAAGTGGAAGGGCCAGGACCTGACGATCGTCTCCGCCTTCGAAGCGGTGGGCGCGTTCAGCGCCGGGCGCATGAACGAAGAGGACTTCGTCGGCATCGAAAAGAACGCCTGCCCGTCGGTGGGCGCGTGCGGCGGCATGTACACGGCGAACACCATGAGCTCGTCGTTCGAGGCGCTCGGCATGAGCCTGCTCGGCTCCTCGCAGATGGCCTCGCCCGATGCGGAGAAGGCAGACAGCGCCGCCGAGTCAGCCAGGGTGCTGGTCGAGGCGGTGCACAGGAACCTGCGTCCGCGCGACATCATCACGCGCAAGTCGATCGAGAACGCGGTGGCGCTGGTCATGGCGACCGGCGGCTCGACCAACGCCGTGCTGCACTACCTGGCGATCGCCTCGGCCGCGGGCGTGAAGTGGACCATCGACGACTTCGAGCGCGTGCGCCGCAAGGTCCCGGTGCTGTGCGATCTCAAGCCCTCCGGCAAGTACGTTGCGGTGGACTTCCACCGCGCGGGCGGCGTGCCGCAGGTACTCAAGATCCTGCTCGCCAACGGCGTGCTGCACGGCGAGTGCATGACGATCCACGGCAAGACGATGGCCGAGATGCTGAAAGACGTGCCGGCAGAGCCGCGCGCCGACCAGGACGTCATCCGTCCGTGGGCCAACCCGCTCTACCGGCAGGGCCACCTCGCGATACTCAAAGGCAACCTCGCTCCGGAAGGCTGCGTCGCCAAGATCACCGGCCTCAAGAACCCCGTGATCACCGGGCCGGCCCGCGTGTTCGATTCCGAGCACGCCTGCATGCAGGCCATCATGGCCAAGCGCATCAAGCCCGGGAACGTCGTCGTGATCCGTTACGAGGGTCCCAAGGGCGGCCCGGGCATGCAAGAGATGTTAGCGCCCACTTCTGCGTTGATCGGGCAAGGATTGGGGGAGTCAGTCGGCCTGCTGACCGATGGGCGTTTTTCTGGTGGGACCTGGGGCATGGTGGTCGGCCACGTGGCACCCGAAGCCTACGTCGGCGGCACCATCGCGCTGGTGAAGGAAGGCGACTCGATCACCATCGACGCGAAAAAGCGCCTCATCCAGCTCAATGTACCCGGGAAGGAGCTGGCCGCGCGCCGCAAGAAGTGGAAGGCGCCGAAGGCACGCTACACCCGCGGCCTGCTGGCAAAGTACATGAAGCTGGTGTCCACCGCGTCGCGCGGCGCGATTACCGACTCAGAAACCTGAGCCCGGCTGCTTGAGAAACTCGATCTCGTCCTTGGTGCTTTCGCGGCCGAGGAGGGCGTTGCGGTGCGGGAACCTGCCGAAGCGCTCGATGATGTCCCGGTGGCTCTCCGCGTACCGGCGCTGCTCCGCGTCGAATTCGCTCATCAGCTCGCAGGACAGGATCTGGTCCTCCAGCGATTCGCTGTGCTCGAAGGGCAGGTAGGCGAAAAGCCGCTCGCTTCGCGTCATGCCCATGTCCCACCCGCGCTCGAGGATGATGCGCGCGGCCGCGCGCGCCGGCGCGTCGGTGGCGAAGGCGCGCGCCTCGCCGCGAAACATGTTGCGCGGGAACTGGTCGAGCAAGAGGACCAGCGCGAGGCAACTGCGCGGATCGTCCGCCCAGTGCGCGAGCCTTCCGGCCGCCGCATCCTCGTACAGCCCGACAAAGCGGGCGCGGATCTCCGCATCGAAGGCCGGGTTCTTGGCGAACCAATCCCCGGCGTGCCCGTCGAACCAGAAATCCAGAATCTCGTCCGCGCTCACGGTGTCGTTCCTCGCCGACAACCAGCTATTGACGCTGTCGTGGCATGCAGACTAGGCTTTTTTCGATCCCAGTCCGAAAAGGAGCATTGAACAATGACAACCAAGCTTCGTCGCATGGTCGCTGGCCTGCTGATCGTTTGCATGGGCGCACTGTCCGCACCCCTGCCCGCGCTCGCCGGCATTGTAGGCACTGAAACCGTCATTGCGGGCGCGGAGCGCGCGCGCCTCGCGGCCCTGCTGGAGCGCGATGAGCTGCGCGTCCAGCTGCAGGCGCTCGGCGTCGAGCCCGCGGACGCGCGGGCGCGCGTTGCGGCGCTTTCCGACGAGGAGGCCGCAAGGCTGGTGGCCGAGATCGACGCGGCGCCCGCCGGTGGCTCGGACTTTCTCACGGTGGCCCTGATCGTCTTCCTGGTTTTGCTGCTCACCGACATCATGGGCTACACGAAGATCTTCCCCTTCACGCGCTCGGCGAAATAGCGCGCCGTGCGCCGCGCCGCCGCCTGGGCGGTCCTGCTGGCGGCGCTCGTCTCGGGATGCGCGGCCCCGCAGGTGGCGGGGCTGCTGGAGCAGCTGCCGCCGGATCTCGCGGCCTCGGCGGAGGTCGCCGCGACGCCGTTCTATCCGCAAGAGGATTACCAGTGCGGGCCGGCATCGCTCGCCGCGCTGCTCAACCATGCGGGACGCGACGCGACGCCGGAATCCCTGGTTCCGCAGGTCTACCTCCCCGCTCGCCAGGGCTCGTTGCAGCCGGAGCTCCTGGCGGCGACGCGGCGTCACGCGCTCGTGGCCTACGTGCTCGAGCCGCGCCTCGAGGCACTGCTGCGCGAGATCGCGTCCGGGACGCCCGTGCTGGTGCTGCAGAACCTCGCGCTCGATTGGGCGCCGCAATGGCATTACGCGGTGGCGATCGGTTATGACCTCGGCGCGCGGCGGATCATCTTGCGCTCCGGGGTGACGGAGCGGCTCGCGATGTCGCTGGACACGTTCGAGCGTACCTGGACGCGCGGCGGCGGCTGGGCGATGGTCGCATTGCCCCCGGGGCGGCTGCCGGTGACGGCCAGCGAGCGCGGCTTTCTGTCTGCCGTCGCGTCACTGGAGCGCTTGCATCCCGTCGCCGCCGAGCAGGCATACGAAGCTGCGCTTGCCCGCTGGCCCGGGAGCGCGCTCGCCGCACTAGGACTGGGCAACGCGCGCTATGCACGGCACGACCTGTCCGGCGCGGCAGCCTCGTATCGCCGGGCGACGCAGCTTGCGCCCGCGTCAGCGGACGCCTGGAACAACCTTGCGCAGGCGCTGAGCGATCTCGGGCGCCGCGACGAAGCACTGGGCGCGGCCCGGCAAGCCGTGGCGCTGGGCGGCCCGCGCTTGGCGGCCTACCGCGATACGCTGGCGCACATCGAGCGCGCTCGGTGAATGAAGCGCGCCGCGTCCTTCTCGGCCGGGCCGCGTTGCGGTAGCATGGCGGCCCGATTTCCAAGGGGAGCTTCATGATATTCGCAGCAATCTCCGCCGCCGCGCTGGCACTTGCCGTCGCCGCGCCGGCGCAGGCGAGCGAAGCGCTCGCCAAGAAGTACAACTGCACGGCCTGCCACGCCATCAAGGGCGCCAAGACCGTCGGCCCGACGTACGCCGACGTGGCGAAGAAGTACGCCGGGCAGAAAGGCATCGAGGCGAAGCTCGCCGAGAAAGTGAAGAAAGGCGGCACGGGCGTCTGGGGTCAGGTGCCGATGCCCCCGAACCCGACCGTGCCCGACGCGGATCTGCAGGCGCTGGTGAAGTGGACCCTTTCCATCAAGTAGCGTCCCCGGGAGGAAACATGCGCAGGATCAGTCTCATCGTAGTGGCGGCAGGGGCGGCAGTCGCGCTCGCCGGTTGCAGCAAGGAATCGCCCGACATCAAGATCGGCCACGCGGCGCCGCTCACCGGCGGCATCGCGCACCTCGGCAAGGACAACGAGAACGGCGCGCGGCTCGCCATCGAGCAGGCGAACGAGGCCAAGCTCAAGATCGGCGGCAAGGAAGTGAAGTTCACGCTGCTCGCCGAAGACGACCAGGCCGATCCGAAGGTCGGCACCACGGTCGCGCAGAAGATGGTCGACGCCAAGGTCGCCGGCGTGGTCGGCCACCTGAACTCGGGCGTGACCATCCCGGCCTCGGCGCTGTACAAGGACGCCGGCATTCCGATGATCACCGGCTCGGCCACCAATCCCAAGCTCACCGAGCAGGGCTTCAAGGGCATCTTCCGCGTCGTCGCGCGCGACGACCAGCAGGGTCCCAGCGTGGCGAACTATCTCGCTTCGCAGAACAAGCCCAAGCTGGTGGCGGTGATCGACGACGCGACTGCCTATGGCGAGGGCCTGGCCAACGAGGTCGAGAAGACGCTCAAGGCCGCCGGCGTCGACGTGTTGCCGCGCGAGAAGGGCACGGACAAGACCACCGACTGGAAGGCCGTGCTGACCAAGCTGAAGGGGCGCACCCCGGACGCGATCTTCTACGGCGGCATGGACGCGACCGGCGGTCCGCTCATCAAGCAGGCGCGCGAGCTCGACGTCAAGGCGGTGTTCGCGTTTGGCGACGGCGCGTGCACCGACAAGATGAGCGAGCTCGCGGGCGCCGCTGCCGAGGGGCTGTTGTGCTCGCAGGCCGGCATCCCGCCGCAGGCGGCCACCAAGGCGTTCCTCGAAGCCTACAAGAAGCGCTTCAACGCCGATCCGATCCTCTACGCGCCGTTCACCTACGATGCGGCGAATCTGATCATCGAGGCGATGAAGCAGGCCGACTCGACCGAGCCGGCGAAGTACCTGCCGGTGCTGGAAAAGCGCGTGCATAACGGCGCCTCCGGCCGCATCGAGTTCGACGCCAAAGGCGACCGCAAGGACGCCGAGATCACGATCTTCACCATGAAGGGCGGCAAGGTCGAGCCGCTAGCGGTCGTGAAGGGCGGCACGACGCAGTCCTTCGCGGACTTCATGAAGGCAGCCGGCGGCTAGACCCTGTGCGGGCGCAGTGACAACGGCACCTGCGGGTGCCGTTTTCGTTTCTGCTAGGCTAGCCCGCGCATGGACATCTTCCTGCAGCAGGTGGTGAACGGGCTCACGCTGGGCAGCGTGTACGCCATCGTCGCGCTCGGCTACACGATGGTCTACGGCATCATCCAGCTCATCAACTTCGCGCACGGCGAAGTGGTGATGATCGGCGCCATGGTGGCCTTCTCGGTGATCACGGTGCTCGCCGGCACCGCCATGCCACCGCTGCTCGTCGTGCTGACCGGCGTCGCCTGCGCGGTGCCGGTCTGCATGCTCGTCGGCTACGGCATGGAGCGGCTCGCCTATCGGCCGCTGCGCCGCGCGCCGCGGCTTGCGCCGCTCATCACGGCGATCGGCGTGTCCATCATCCTGCAGCACCTGGCGCTGCTCGTCTGGAGCCGCAACGTGATGGCCTTCCCGCAGATCATCCGCGCCGAGACCTATACCGTGGGGGGTGCGGCGATCACCAACGTGCAGGTCGCCATCGTGCTGCTGTGTGTGGCGATCATGGGCGGGCTGGCCTTCCTCGTCTATCGCACGCGCCTGGGTACCGCGATGCGCGCCACCGCGCAGAATCCCCAGGTGGCGGGCCTGATGGGGGTGGATGTGAACCGCGTCATCGCCGCGACGTTCGTCATCGGCGCCGGGCTGGCCGCGGTGGCCGGCGTGATGGTCGGCACGTACTACGGCATCGCGCAGTACACGATGGGCTCGATCCTCGGCCTGAAGGCGTTCGCGGCGGCGGTGCTGGGCGGCATCGGCAACATCCCCGGCGCGATGCTCGGTGGCGTGTTGCTCGGCGTGGTGGAGGCCCTGGGTGCGGGCTACATCGGCGACGTGACCGACATGTGCCGCTACAGCTGGCTTGCCGGGCTGGTCGAGGAGCGTTGCCGGGCCGACGGCCACTTCATCCTCTTCGGCTCGAACTACCAGGACGTGTTCGCGTTCGTCGTGCTGATCCTGGTGCTGGTCCTGCGCCCCTCCGGGCTGCTCGGCGAGCGCGTCGGCGACCGCGCCTAGCCGAATGCACCCGCTGTTCGACACGAAGAACAGTCCGCGCCTGGTCTGGGCCGGCGTGGCCGTGGTCGCGCTGACGCTGCTCGTGCTGCCCTTTGCGCTCGCGCAAATCGGCACGACCTGGGTGCGCATCACCAACTACGCGATTCTCTACGTGCTGCTCGCGCTCGGCCTGAACATCGTCGTGGGCTTCGCCGGGCTGCTCGATCTCGGCTACATCGCCTTCTACGCGGTGGGGGCGTACACCTACGCGCTGCTCGCCAGCCCGCACTTCGGACTGCACCTGCCCTTCTGGGCGATCCTGCCGATCGGCGCGCTGGTGGCGGCGTTCTTCGGCGTGCTGCTCGGCGCGCCGACGCTCAAGCTGCGCGGGGACTACCTCGCCATCGTCACGCTCGGCTTCGGCGAGATCGTGCGCATCTTCCTGAACAACCTGTCGCGTCCGGTGAACCTCACCAACGGCCCGCAGGGCGTCACCGGCATCGACCCGTTTTCTCTCGGGGATTTCAGCTTCGCGCGCAGCGAGACCTTCCTTGGCCTCACCTTCAGCGGCCCGATCAAGTACTACTATCTGCTGCTCGCCGTCATGGTCGGCATCCTCGCGCTCAACGTGCGGCTGCAGGACTCGCGCATCGGCCGCGCTTGGGAGGCGGTGCGCGAGGACGAGACCGCAGCGCGCGCGATGGGCATCAACACCACGCACATGAAGCTGCTCGCCTTCGCCATGGGCGCGACCTTCGGCGGCGTGGCGGGCGGCATGTTCTCCGCCATCCAGGGATTCATCTCGCCGGAGAGCTTCATCCTCGTGGAGTCGATCCTCGTGGTGTCCATGGTGGTGCTGGGCGGCATGGGCAACATCTGGGGCGTGGTGCTCGGCGCGGTGCTGCTGTCCTTCGTGCCGGAGATCCTGCGCTGGACCGTGGAGCCGATGCAGCGCGCGCTCTTCGGCCACATGCTGGTCGAGCCGGAAGTGATCCGCATGCTGATCTTCGGCTTCGCCCTGGTGCTGATCATGCTCTACCGCCCGGCCGGCCTGTTGCCCTCCGCGGTGCGCAAACGCGAGCTGGCGCGTGACGACGACGCTGCTTGAGGCGCGCAAGGTCGAGAAGCGCTTCGGCGGCGTGCAGGCGCTCGCCGACGTGTCCTTCTCCATCCGCCGCGCGGAGATCTACGGCCTGATCGGGCCGAACGGCGCGGGCAAGACGACGCTGTTCAACGTGTTGACCGGCATCTACGCGGCGGACGCGGGTGGCTTCATGTTCGACGGCGCACCGCTCGACGGGCTTGGCCCGCACCAGGTCGCCGCGCGCGGCATCGCGCGCACCTTCCAGAACATCCGGTTGTTCGCCAATCTGTCGGTGCTGGAGAATGTGATGATCGGGCGCCACGTGCGCACGCGCGCTGGCGTGATCGGCGCGGTGCTGCGCGGCCCGCGCACGCGCGCCGAGGAGGCCGGGATCGAAAGGCGCGCCACCGAGCTGCTGGACTACGTCGGCATCCGCGGCCGCGCAAACGATCGCGCCGGCAGCCTGCCGTACGGCGACCAGCGCCGCCTGGAGATCGCGCGTGCGCTCGCCACCGAGCCGAAGCTCCTCGCGCTCGACGAGCCGGCCGCGGGCATGAATCCCGCGGAGCGCGCCGCGCTCGGCAGGCTGATCGAGGCCGTGCGCCGCGACGGCGTGACGATCCTGCTCATCGAGCACGACGTGCGCCTGGTCATGAACATCTGCGACCGGGTGCTGGTGCTCGATTACGGCGAGCGCATCGCCGAGGGTCCGCCGCCCGAGGTGCAGAAGGATCCCAAGGTGATCGAGGCCTATCTCGGGGCGCCCCATGCTGCTTGAGGTGCGCGGCCTGGAGGTGCACTACGGCGGCATCCGCGCCGTGAAGGGCGTCGATCTCGAGGTGCACGCGGGCGAGCTCGTCTGCCTGATCGGCGCCAATGGCGCCGGCAAGACCTCGGCGCTGCGCGCGATCTGCGGGCTGCACGCGCGCGGCGGCAGCGTGCGCTACGCCGGCGAGCCGCTCGAGGGCCGGCCGGTCTTCGAGCTGCCGCGGCGCGGCCTGGTGATGGTGCCCGAGGGGCGCGGCGTGTTCCCGCAGCTCACGGTGGAAGAGAATCTCGCCATGGGCGCATTCGCGCGCACCGACGCCGACGTCGGCGCCGACATCGCGCTTCGCTACCAGGCGTTTCCGCGGCTGCGCGAGCGGCGTCACCAGACTGCCGGGACGCTCTCGGGCGGCGAGCAGCAGATGCTGGCGATCGCGCGCGCGCTCATGAGCCGGCCGAAGCTGCTGTTGCTCGACGAGCCCTCGATGGGTCTCGCGCCCCTGATGGTGGCCAAGATCTTCGACATCGTGCGCGAGGTCGCCGCCCAGGGCGTAACCATCCTGCTGGTCGAGCAGAACGCGCGCCTCGCGCTCGAGCTCGCCGACCGGGGCTATGTCATGGAATCCGGCGCGATCACGCTTTCGGGCGAGGCCAAGGCGCTGCTGGCGGACCGCAAGGTGCGCGAGGCCTACCTGGGCGAGGGCGCAGGCTGACAGATCGGGGCCGGGGAACCGGACAGCGGACGATGAAGATCTCGGTGATCCATCCGGCGGCCAGGCCGGCGCAACTCGCCTCCGCGATTGCGGCGTGGTACCGCAAGCGCGCGAACGCCGCCGGGGCTGCGCTGCCGCTCGAGTACATCGTCTGTTGCCACGCGGAGCAGGCCGCGGATTTCGCGCGGCTTGCCCCGGCGGAGGCGCTGCGGGCGCAGTTCGCGGGCTGCAGCCGGATCGTCAACTCCGGCCCGAACCATCCGACGCTCAACGGCCGCAGCAGCTTCGTGGACAACGTCAACTGCGCTGCAGCGGCGTCCACGGGTGACGTGCTGGTGATGGCGACCGACGATCTGGAGCCACCGGAGTCATGGGACGCGCGCATCCTGCAGGCAATCGAGGCGCACCCCGAGCTGCCGCAGCGTGCGCTCAGGGATGGACGTCAACAGACCGAAGCGGTCGTCAAGTGCTCCAACGGGGACGCGCGCAGCGACGCGCGGGACCTGATCCTGCATCCCGTCATGACGCGCGCGCGCTACGAGCGGCAGGGCTGGATCTTCCATCCCGCCTACAGCGGCATGTACAGCGATAACGAGCTCACCATCCGCGCGCGCATCGACGGTGTGGTGATCGAGGCGCCGCACATCGTATTCATGCACAGGCATCCTGACCTCGGCACGGCGGCCACGGACCAGGTCTACCGCTGGCAGAACTCCAGGGAGGAATTCGCCCGCGGCAAGGAGACCATCCTGGCCAGGGCTGCCCTCGGATTTCCGCACGCCGGCGAGGAGCGCGGCCCGCAGCCCGTGACGCTCTATTTCGGCGCGACCGGCTGAGGCAAGTCCGCCTGGGTCGTGAAGCTGTCGGCGTAGAACTCGTCTTCGGGCAGCTTGCACAAAGTCGTGAAGTCCCTGCGCGCCGCGTCCACCATCACCGGCACGCCGCAGGCGTACACCTGGTGCCCGGAAAGGTCGGGGAAGTCCTCCATCACCGCGCGGTGCACGAATCCCATGCGGCCCGTCCAGGCGTCTTCCGGCGATGCGTCGGAAATCACCGGCGTGTAGGTGATGCGTCCTTGCGCCGCCCAGCTCTCGGCAAGCGCGTTCATGTAGAGGTCCTTGGGCCGCCGTCCGCCCCAGTAGAGCGTCATCGGACGCGCGATCCCCTTGTGCAGCGCTTCCTCGACGATCGCCTTGATGGGCGCGAATCCCGTGCCCGAAGCGACGAACACGATGGGTTTCGCGGAGTCCTCGCGCAGGAAGAAGGTGCCCAGCGGCCCCTCGAAGCGCAGGATGTCGCGCTCCTTCATCTTGCCGAAGACGTGGTCCGTGAACGCACCGCCCGCCACGTGGCGCACGTGCAGCTGCACGAGTTCCGCATCGTGAGGTGCGTTGGCCATCGAGAAGCTGCGTCGCGAGCCGTCCTTCAGCAGGAACTCCAGATACTGCCCGGCCAGGTAGACGAGCTTCTCGTTGGCCGGCAGCTTCAGGTGCAGCGCCATGACGTCGTCGGCGAGCCGCTCCATCTTCTGCACCCGGCAGGGAAGCGTTTTCACCTCGATGCCCTTGACCGCGCCGATGGTGCGGGCTTCGATCACCAGGTCGCTGAGAGGCTTTGCCTGGCAGAACAGCGCCTTGCCGTTCGCCTTTTCTTCCTCGGTGAGGGCCTTGGGCTGATACACGCCGTAGTCCACCGTTCCGGACAGGATCCGGCCCTTGCAGCTGCCGCAGGCGCCGTTCCTGCAACCGTAGGGCAGGACGAAGCCCTGGCGCAGGGCTGCCGCGAGGATCGCCTCGCCCTCCTCCACCTGAAGTTGCAGACCGCTCGGCTGGATCGTGACGTTGTGCATGTCGCTAAAATGGCATCGATGAAAACGCTGCTGATCGCGGGCTTTGGCGATATCGCGCGCCGCGTCGCGCCGCGGCTGGCGGGCCGCTTCGCCTGGCACCCCCTGTCGCGCCGCCACGGCCTGGACCTCGACCGCCCCGACACGCTGGTGGCGCTGCCGGCTGCCGACGCGCTGCTGCACTGCGCGCCGCCACCCGGTCATGGCGCCTCCGACCCGCGCACCGGCAACCTGCTCGCAGCGCTCGCGAAGGCCGGGATTCTACCGGCGCGCGTGGTGTACGTCAGCACGAGTGGCGTGTACGGCGATTGCGCGGGCGCGCGCGTCGATGAGGCGCGGCCGGTGACCCCGCAGACCGACCGCGCACGCCGCCGCGTGGACGCGGAGCGCCGGCTCGTGGCCTGGTGCGGCACGCGCGCCATCCCGCTCGTCATCCTGCGCGTGCCTGGCATCTACGCCGCGGACCGCCTGCCGCTCGAGCGGCTACGCGCGGGAACGCCCGTCCTGCGCCGCGAGGACGACGTGTACACCAACCACGTGCACGCGGAGGATCTGGCGGCGATCGCCGTCCGCGCGCTGGAGGACGATGCGCCGGAGGGCATCTACAACGCGAGCGATGATACCGAGCTGCTTGCCGGCGACTGGATGGATCTGGTGGCCGAGCGCTGCGCGCTGCCGCGGCCTGCGCGCATCTCGCGCGCCGAGGCGCTGGCGGTGCTGTCGCCCGACACGCGCACTTTTTTGGGCGAATCGCGGCGACTGGTGAACGCGCGATTGAAGGAACGTCTGGGCGTATGCCTGCGCTATCCAACCGTGCACGACGGGCTGCCGTGGGCAAAGGCAGCCGCGTGAGCACGCTGCTCGTCATCACGAACTTGCCGGACCGCCCGTCCGCCGAACGGCTCGCGGACGCGCTGGTCGCCAGGCGGCTCGCGGCCTGCGTGAACATCCTCTCGCCCTGCCGGTCGGTGTACCGCTGGAAGGGCGAGGTGCAACGCGACGAGGAGCATCCCGTGCTCGTCAAGACCACGGCGGAGCGCTATGCCGAGCTCGAGGCGGAGATCCGCTCGCTGCATCCCTACGAACTTCCCGAAATCATCGCGGTCCCAATCGAGCGCGGCCTGCCAGGCTATCTCGCCTGGGTGGCCGCGGAAACCTCGTCCGCGCCGTGATCCGATCCCTGCTGCTGGTGCTCGCCCTGGCCGCGCCGCTCGCGCACGGCGCCCTCGAAGGCGAGCTGCTCGAGCCGGAAAAGGCATTTCGCTTCTCGGCGCGCGCGCTGGGCGCTGACGCGCTCGAAGTGACGTTTGCCATCGCCGAGGGCTATTACATGTACCGCGACCGCTTCAGGTTCGAGGCGCGCGGCGCGCAGCTCGGGCCGGCGGAGATGCCGACGGGGGAGCGCAAGAAAGACGAGTTCTTCGGCGATTCGGTGGTGTACCGCAAGGCCGTGAACATCCGCGTGCCGGTCGCTCCCGGCGCGCGCGATCCGCTCGAGCTGCTCGTCGTGTCGCAAGGCTGCGCGGACGTGGGCGTGTGCTACGTGCCGATGGAGTCCCGCGCGACCCTCGCGCTGGCGTCGGCGCAACCGCCGCCCGCGTTGTCCGAGGGACCGCGCGTGGTCGGGCCCGCGCCGCGCTGGTCGATCTATGCGAGCGACCGGGACATCGCGGCGCTCTTCGACGGGCACGCGCTGCTCGTGCTCGCCGGCTTCTTCGGCTTCGGCATGCTGCTCACGTTTACGCCGTGCGTGCTGCCGATGGTCCCGATCCTCTCCGCGATCATCGCGGGCGAGGGCAAGAACGTGGGCAAGCGGCGCGCCGCCGTGCTCTCGTCGAGCTACGTGCTCGGCATGGCCGTCGCCTATGCGGCGGCGGGTGTGGCCGCGGCCTATTCGGGCTCGATGCTCGCCGCGGCGCTGCAGAACCCGTGGGTGCTGGGCGCATTCGCGGCCGTGTTCGTCTGGCTGGCGCTGTCGATGTTCGGGCTGTACGACATCGCGCTGCCCGGCTTCCTGCACACGAAGCTGGCGAGCGCGCACGGCAGGCTGCGCGGCGGTCGCATTGCTTCGGTCGCGGCCATGGGCGTGCTCTCTGCGGTGATCGTAAGCCCCTGCGTCGCGGCGCCACTGGCCGGCGCGCTGCTCTATATCTCGCAGACGCGCGACGTGGCGCTCGGCGGCACGGCGCTCTTCGCCATGGCGCTCGGCATGGGTGTGCCGCTCATCGCAGTCGGCGTATCGGAGGGCGCGCTGCTGCCCAAGGCCGGTCTCTGGATGGCGCGCGTGAAGTCGTTCTTCGGCGTCCTGCTGCTCGCCGTCGCCATCTGGATTATTTCGCCGGTACTGCCGGCAGGGGCGAGCATGCTCGCGTGGGCGGCGCTGCTCGTTGGCTCGGGAGTGTTCCTGCGCGCCGTGGACCGGCTGCCCGCCGATGCGCGCACCCCGGCGCGGCTGGCGAAGGCCGTCGGCATCCTGTTGCTCGTCGCCGGCCTGGCGCTGCTGGTCGGCGCGCTTGCCGGCAGCCGCGATCCCCTGCGCCCGCTGGCGGGCCTCGTCGGCGGCAGTGCGGTCACCGGGCCGCTCGCGTTCAAGCGCGTCAACTCACCCGCCGAGCTCGACGCCGCGCTGCGCGCGCCCGGCCGGCCGGTGATGCTCGACTTCTATGCCGACTGGTGCGTGTCGTGCAAGGAGATGGAGGCGTTTACGTTCAGCGACACGCGCGTGCGCCAGAAACTGGATGCCATGCTGCTGCTGCAGGCGGATGTGACTGGCAACGACGACGGCCACAAGGCGCTGCTCAAGCGCTTCTCGCTCTTTGGACCGCCGGGCATCGTCTTCTTCGACGCGCAGGGGCGGGAAATTCGTGGGCTGCGCGTAATCGGTTATCAGGACGCCGATCGGTTCCTGCAGACGCTTGAGCGCGCGCTGGCGCCTTAGGACGCTTTCTTCAGCTCGCGCGCAGCCTCGAGCGCGAAGTAAGTGAGGATGCCGTCGGCGCCCGCGCGCTTCATGGCGACCAGCGCTTCCAGGATGCAGCTCCTGGGCAGCCAGCCACGGTCGATCGCGCCGCGCAGCATCGCGTACTCACCCGATACCTGGTAGACGTAGGTCGGCGCGCGGAATTCGTCCTTCACGCGGCGCACGATGTCGAGGTAGGGCAGGCCCGGCTTCACCATGACCATGTCCGCGCCCTCGGCGAGGTCGAGCCCGACCTCCCACAGCGCCTCGTCGCTGTTCGCCGGGTCCATCTGGTAGGTCTTCTTGTCGCCTTTGCCGAGATTCTTCGCCGAGCCGACCGCGTCGCGGAACGGCCCGTAGAAGCCAGAGGCGTACTTCGCCGAGTAGGCAAGGATCCTCGTATGGACGTGCCCCGACTTTTCCAGCGCGCTGCGGATGCGGCCGATGCGTCCATCCATCATGTCGGAGGGCGCGACGATGTCCACGCCGGCGCGCGCCTGGCAAAGCGCCTGCTTCTCCAGGACTCTCAGCGTGACGTCGTTGAGGATATAGCCCGTTTTGTCGATGACGCCGTCCTGGCCGTGCGAGGTGTAGGGGTCGAGCGCGACGTCGGTCATGATTCCGAGCCCAGGAAAGCGCGTCTTCAGCGCCGCGACGGCTCGCGGCACCAGGCCCTTGGGGTTGTACGCTTCGCGGCCATCCAGGGTCTTGAGCTTCTGATCGATCACCGGGAAAAGGGCCATGACCGGGACATGCAGCTTCATGCAGGCCTCCGCCACCGGCAGCAGGCGATCGAGCGTCAGGCGCTCGATTCCCGGCATCGAATCCACTTTCTCGGTACGGCCTTTCCCGTCGAGCAGGAACACCGGGTAGATCAGGTCATTGGCCGTGAGGACCGTTTCGCGCATCAGTCGGCGAGAGAAATCGTCGCGGCGCATGCGCCGCATCCGCACCGCAGGGAACTGCCCGTAGATATTCATGGTGCTGATTTCTTGGGAGGTTTCCGCATGAGGAACTTTCGCCGCCGCCGGCAATCTTACCTTCAGACGATGTGAGTCGTCTCCCGCTTCTCCTCCCTGAGCGGGTTGCCTTAATCTCAATTAAGGCGTTTCTCCCCCCGGTTTATATCCCCTTTACCGGGGGTTTTTTATTCTGCGCGCGCTGCCCGGAGCCATCCGTCGAGCAGCGCGCGCGCCTCCTCCACCCCTTCGCCGCTCTGCGAAGAAAAGAGCTTAACCTCCGCGCCGGGTTCCATGGACGCCAGGCGCGCGCGCGCCGCTTTGAGCGTGGCCACGCGCTCCTGCCGAGAGAGTTTGTCGCACTTCGACAGCAGCACGAGCAGGCGCCGCCCCGCCGGGCGCAGCCAATCGAGCAGCAGCTCGTCCTGCGGGGTGAAGGGCCGGCGCGCATCCATCAGCACGACCACGCCCGCCAGCGTACCGCGCCTGGCGAGAAAGCCGCCGACCAGACGGTCCCACTCCGCGCGCAGCGCGCGCGGGGCGCGCGCGAATCCGTAGCCGGGTAGGTCCACGAGCCGGCCGCGCCCGCCGAGCTCGAAGAAATTGATCGTCTGCGTACGCCCCGGCGTCTTGGAGAAGAAAGCGAGCCGCCGCCGCCGCGCCAGGGCGTTGATGGCGCTCGACTTGCCGACGTTCGAGCGGCCGGCGAACGCGAGCTCGGGGAGATCCTCCGGCGGCAGTTGTTCGATCCTGGCCGCGGAGGTCAGGAAGCGAAGGGACGCAAAGGCGGTTTCAGGTTCCGGCATGGCTGAAATTCTAATAAAATGAGGCCCTTCGATCGGATCCGGGGAGCTGCAGCATGAATCGTTTACTGGCGGCGCTCGCTGCCACGGGCCTGCTATGGGCGACGCAGGCGGCGGCGCAAAGCGCAGCGAAGCCCGATCCTGCAAAGGGCGAGGGCATCGCCAAGCAGGTGTGCGCGGCCTGCCATGCGCCCGACGGCAACAGCGTCGCGAGCGCCAATCCGAAGCTGGCAGGGCAGTTTCCGGAATACCTGAACAAGCAGCTGCGCGACTTCAAGGCGCAGGGCGGGAAGAAGGCGGCGCGGGAGAACGCGATCATGTCCGGCATGGTCGCAGCTTTGACGGATGCCGACATGCGCTCGGTGGCCGTGTATTACGCGGGGCAGGGCCTGCGCCCCGCCACGGCGGGCGACAAGGACCGCGCTGCGCTCGGCCAGAAAGTGTGGCGCGGGGGAATCGCGGCGAAGGGCGTGGCCGCCTGCGCTGGATGTCACGGGCCGGACGGCGCCGGAATCCCGGGACTTTATCCACGGCTCTCCGGCCAGTTCTCCGAGTACGTCGAGGCACAGTTGAAGCTCTTTCGCGCCGGCACGCGCGCCAACGATCCTGGCGGCATGATGCGCGGCGTCGCCGCGCGCTTGAGCGACGAGGAAATCAGGGCCGTAGCCGAGTACGCAGCCGGCCTGCGGTAGCGCAAGTGGATGAAAAGCCTCGGCCGGTGTGTTCGCACCGGCGTAGTCCCATCCACGGAGGAATACAAGATGTCCACGAAACACCTCGTATACGCGCTGTCGCTCTCGCTCGGCGCGGTTTCGACGCAACTGGCTCACGCGCAGGCGAAGCCCGAAGTTCTCGTCAAGCAGCGCCAAGCGGTCATGACGCTGCAAGGCAAGTACTTTGGTCCGCTGGGCGGCATGGCGCAGGGGCGGGTGCCTTTCAATGTGCAAACCGTGCAGCGCAACGCCGGCTTCCTCGACAACCTGACCAGGATGTCCTGGGACGGGTTCGACGCCAGCACGCGCGGCGTCAAGAGCCGGGCGCTCCCGGGGGTGTTCGACGACAGCGCGAAGTTCAAGCAGTACGCGAGCCGGCTGGAGAACGAGGCAGCGAAGCTCGTAACAGTTAGCAAGAGCGGCGACGAGTCCGCCATCAAGGCGCAAATCGGCGCCGTGGGAAAGGTTTGCGGCGGCTGTCACGACGATTTTCGCGAAAAGCAATAGCACGCACGCGTCATGGATGAGCCCCGCACGCGCGGGGCCCGTGTTCTTCGCGGTCCTGTTGTGCGCGCTGGCGAACCCGGCGTACGCGCTGGGCGACGCAAAGCGCGGCGCCTATCTCGCCAAGGCAGGCGGCTGCCTGGGCTGCCATACGGAGGATCGCAAGGGCGCGATGCCTTACGCTGGCGGGCGGGCACTGAAGACGCCGTTCGGCACGTTCTATGGGCCGAACATCACCGCGTACCCGGGGTCAGGCATCGGCCGCTGGACGCAGGACGATTTCATGCGCGCGCTGCGCACGGGAACCAGACCTGACGGTGCGCACTATTACCCCGCTTTTCCTTATCCGTCCTTCACCCGCATTGCGGATGCGGACGCTTTGGATCTGTGGGCGTACCTTACTTCGCTCCCGCCCAGTCCGCAGCGCAATCGTCCGCACGAACTGAGATTTCCATTCGGCTGGCGCGCACTTGCAGGTGTCTGGAAGTGGCTGTATTTCTTGCCGGGGGCCTGGACGCCCGATGCGTCGCGTCCGGCGACGCTGAATCGAGGCGACTACCTCGTAAACGCGCTTGGCCATTGCGGCGAGTGCCACACACCGCGCACGATGCTGGGCGCATCGAGACGCGACCGGCATCTCGCCGGCGGTAAGGGCCCGGAAGGCAAGGGCGTGCCGAATCTGACACCCGCCAAGCTCAAGAAGTGGAGTAACGACGAGCTGCGGGAATTCCTGCTCAGCGGCCTCACGCCGGACGGGGACATCGCCGGGCAGTCGATGGCCGAGGTGGTCCGCAACATGACCAGCCAGCTGACCTCGGAGGACCTCTCGGCCGTCGTGGCTTACCTGCGCTCGCTGCCGCCGGTCGCGGACGCGGCACGCTGAACGCTTGCGCTTGTTGACGGAATAGCGCGTGGCGGGGCACTGTTCAGTTCCATGAGCGACGGCCCGAGCCTGGTAGCGCTGATCCCGCGCCTGCGCCGCTACGCGCGCGCCCTGGTCGGCGACCGCGCCGCGGCCGACGACCTCGTGCAGGACACGCTGGAACGCGCCTGGGCGAAGCTGCACCTGTTCCGGCAGGGGACCGACTTGCGCGCCTGGCTGTTCACGGTGATGCACAACGTGCACGTCAACCAGGTGCGCGCGGCGCGGCCGACCGACGCGCTGGAGGACGAAATGCCCGAGCTCGCGCAGCGCGCGGTGCAGGGCGACGCGCTGCTGGTTCGCGACCTGGAACGCGCGCTGGCGGCGCTGCCGGCAGCGCAGCGCGAGGTGCTGTTGCTGGTGGCGCTGGAGGACCTGAGCTACGAGGAAACGGCGAACGTGCTCGGCATCCCCATCGGCACCGTCATGTCGCGGCTGGCGCGGGCGCGCGAGAAGCTGCGCGTGCTGATGACGGGAAAGGGCGGAACGAAACTGCAGGTCGTGAAATGAGCGAGACGGGACAGCCGGTCGGCGAGAGCGAGTTGCAGGCGTGGGCAGATGGGCGCCTGCCCGCCGGCCGTCGCGCGGACGTGGAGGCGTGGCTGACCGCGCGTCCCGAGGAGGCCGAGCGGGTTTCGGCTTATCGGGGGTTGAACGAGCAGCTGCGCGCGCGCTTCGGCGCAGTTCTGGACGAGCCCGTACCCGAGCAGCTCCGCCGTTTTGCGACCCGCGGCGCGCGCTGGCGCAGGGCGGCCGCGGTCGCCGGGTGGCTCGCAATCGGCGTGGCGGTAGGCGGCGCGGCGGGCTGGGAGCTGCACGCGCGGCGGGCGCCGGCCGCCATCGCCATGGTGAAACCGGAGGCACTGGTGCTTGCGCGCCGCGCCGCGCTCGCGCATGCCACCTATGCGCCCGAAGTGCGCCATCCGGTCGAGGTGGGCGCTGACCAGGAGCAGCATCTGGTCGCCTGGCTGTCCAAGCGCCTCGGCGGAGAAGTGCGCGCGCCCAAGCTCGAGACCGAAGGCATGTCACTGGTCGGCGGTCGCCTGCTGCCGGGCGATCCCGGACCGGTGGCGCAATTCATGTACCAGAACGCCCAGGGCCGGCGCGCCACGCTCTATGTGCGTACCGAAGGGCCGGACCAGCGCGAGACTGCGTTCCGCTACGCGCGCGAGGGCAACGTGCGCGTGTTCTACTGGATCGACCGCAAGTTCGGCTATGCGCTGTCTTCGGCCGACATGGAGCGCGAGGAGCTGCTGCGCCTCGCCAACCTGGTGTACCGGCAGCTCAATCCCTGAGCACCGCGCGGATCTCGGCGAGCTCGTCCCCGGGTGCGATGCGCTTGCGCAGCCGCCGGCCGCAGCGCGCATACCAGTAGCGCGCGTTCGCCAAGTCGCCTTCCTGGCGATGCAGCACGGCGTGCAGCCAGCAGGCCACGGGGTCGGACTCGTCGCGCTGCACGACGGCGTGCGCGCCGTGCCAGTCGCCGCGCTCGGCGAGGCGCAGCGCCTCGGCGAGCTCGCCGGGGCTCACGCGCCCGCGGCGGGCCGGATCAAATAGCCGCCGGACTTCTCGTCGCGTTCGAGGCTGAGGAGCTTGCGCGTCTCGGCGTCTTCGAGCAGATCGGAAAACGCCTTGAAGCCATAGTAGGACTCGTTGAATCCGGGCTTTCTGCGCTTCAGGGCCTGCTTCACCATCGAGCCCCAGATGCGCTCGCCTTCGCCGCGCTCCGCGATCAGTGCCTGTAGCGTCTCGATCACCAGGTCGAAGGCCTCCTGCTTCTTGTCGTCGCTGGGCGCAGCCTCCTTGGTAGCGCCGGCCGGGCGCGACTCGCGCCGCTTCTTCGCGGCGCGGCGCTTGGCCTCGTCCTCGCGCACCAGGTCGTCGTAGTAGATGAACTCGTCGCAGTTGGAGATCAGCAGGTCGGACGTCGAGTTCTTCACGCCCACGCCGATCACCGTCTTGGCGTTCTCGCGCAGCTTGGACACCAGGGGGGAGAAGTCGGAGTCGCCACTCACGATGACGAACGTGTCGACGTGCCCCTTCGTGTAGCACAGGTCGAGCGCGTCCACCACCATGCGGATGTCTGCGGAGTTCTTGCCCGACTGGCCGCGGTGCGGAATCTCGATCAGCTCGAAGGCCGCGGCGTGCATGGCCGACTTGAACTCCTTGTACCTGTCCCAGTCGCAGTACGCCTTCTTGACGACGATCGAGCCCTTCAACAGGAGCTTCTCCAGCACGCGCCCGATGTCGAACTTCTCGTACTTGGCGTCGCGCACGCCCAAGGCGATGTTCTCGAAATCGCAGAAAACGGCGAGGTTCTGGGTTTCGGTCACTTGGCTTCCTGTTCTCCCGCGAAAAACCCGTGCATCATGCCCGAGCCCTCACCATGATGGAATGCTTTCCCCAGTGTACAGGTCCGCGAGCCGCTCCCGCTGGCGCACGACGTGCATGCGACTGCCGTCCACCATGACCTCGGCGGCGCGCGGGCGCGTGTTGTAGTTCGAGCTCATCACCATGCCGTAGGCGCCGGCCGTCATGACCGCCAGCAGGTCGCCTGGCGCGGCCGCGACAGCGCGCTCCCGGGCGAGAAAATCGGCGCTCTCGCACACGGGCCCGACGATGTCGAACACGGGCGCACGCACCCCCGCTTGCGGCTCGCGCACCGGGCGAACCTCGTGCCATGCGTCGTAGAGCGCGGGCCGGATGAGATCGTTCATCGCCGCATCCACCACCAGGAAGTTCTTGGATTCCCCCGGCTTGAGGTATTCGACGCGTGTGAGCAGCGCGCCCGCGTTGCCCACGACGGCGCGGCCAGGATCGAGAATCAGGGTCTCGTTGCGCCCGGCGAGCACGCCGAGCGCGCCATCGACAAACTCGGCGATCGGTGCGGGCGCTTCGTCGCGGTAGCGAATGCCGAAGCCGCCGCCGAGGTCGATGTGCGCCAGGCGGATGCCTTCACGCTCGAGGCGCTGCGTCAGTGCGAGGATGCGTGCCGCAGCGTCGACGAATGGGCCCGCGCCCAGCATCAGCGAGCCGATGTGGCAGCCGATGCCGACCACCTGGACCTGGGGCTGGCGCGCGGCGAGCGCGTACAGCCGCTCCGCCTCCGCGTAGGCGACGCCGAACTTGTTCTGCCGCATGCCGGTGGAAATGTAGGGGTGCGTCTTCGCGTCGACGTCGGGATTGACGCGAAAGGCGACCGGCGCGCGCACGCCGAGGTGCGCGGCCACGGCGACGACCCGCGCGAGCTCCGCTTCCGACTCGAGATTGAGGCACAGCACCCCGGCTTCCAGCGCCTGGCGGATCTCGCCTTCAGTCTTGCCGACGCCGGAGAACAGGGTGCGCCGCGGGTCGCCGCCGGCGGCGCGCACGCGCGCCAGCTCGCCCCCGGAGACGATGTCGAAGCCGGCGCCGAGGCGGGCGAGCAGCGCGATCACCGCGAGATTGGAGTTCGCCTTGACCGAGTAGGCGATGAGCGCGCGCCGCCCGGACAACGCCCGGGCGAACTCGCCGTAGGCACGCTCGATCGCTGCGCGCGAGTAGACGTAGCATGGCGTGCCCACACGCCGCGCGATCTCGTCGAGCGGCACCTGTTCGGCGCAAAGCACGCCCTGCCGGTACGCGAATTCCATGGGCGCTACTTCTTCTCGGAGGTGCGCTCCGCGTCCTCCGCAGGGTAGGGCACCGGCTCATACGACTCGGACTTGTGCGCCTTGACGCCGGGGGGCGGGTTGTCGCGCAGGTACAGCGGACCACGCTGGCCGCAGCCTGCAGCGAGCAGCAGGGCGGAGACGATCAACGCAAAGGCGCGCATGCGGCGGCTAAAATGGCCATGGTAGCAGGGAACCGATACGACATGACGGACACCGAGTTCGAGTCTCTCGCCGACGCTGCGCTGGCGGCCGTCGAGCGCGCGTTGGAGCGCGCGAACCTCGACCTGGACGTGCTGCCGAAGGATGGCGGCGTGCTGGAGATCGAGTTCGCCGACGGCTCAAAGGTGATCGTCAATCGCCACGCCGCGGCGCGCGAAATCTGGGTGGCGGCGAAATCGGGCGGGTTTCATTTCCGGCGCGTCGACCACGCCTGGCGCGACACGCGCGACGGCACCGAGCTGTTCGCGGCGCTCTCGAAGATCGTGTCCGCGCAGGGCGGGACGCCGGTGATCCTCGCTCCGGGTTAGCGCGGGGCGGGCGGCAGCGCCGTGACGGGCGCAGGTGCGGGCGCAGGCGGCGCCGGAGCCACGCCTGAATCTGCGGGCGGCTCTGTCGTCAGCGATTCCTCCGGCGGCGGCACGAACACCGGCAGCAGGGGGAACGGGGGCGTGTCGTCCGTCGGCACGAATTCCCGGTAGAAGTATTCGGGCAGCTGCTTCACCTGCCCCAGGCCGGCCGGATCGAGATCGAAGGTGTCGCCGGTGACCACGCCTTCGGGCACGATGCGCTGCATCTCCGGCACGGCTTTCTGCACCTTCTGCATGTAGCCGACCCAGATCGGCAGCGCCACCAGGCCGCCGGTCTGGTTCCTGCCCAGCGTGCGCGGCTGGTCGAACCCGACCCAGGACACCCCCACGAGCGACGGGATGTAGCCGGCAAACCAGGCATCGATGAATTCGTTGGTCGTTCCAGTCTTGCCGGCGACGTCCTTCCGGCCGAGACTCGCCGCGCGCGCCGCCGTGCCGACGCGCGCCACATCCTGCATCAACGAGTCCATGATGAAGGCGTTGCGCGTGTCGATCACGCGCAGCGACTCGTCGCCGGCGCGTTGCGGACGCGCTTCGCCGAGCAGATTGCCGCGGTCGTCGACGATCTTGTGGATGAAGTACGGTTGCACGAGATAGCCGCCGTTGGCAAATACTGCGTAGGCGCGCGCCATCTGCCACGGGGTCACCGTACCCGAGCCGAGAGCCATCGTCAGATAGGGCGGATGGCGCTCGGGCTCGAAGCCGAAGCGCGTCACGTAATCCTGCGCGTACTTGGGGCCGATGGCGTCGAGGATGCGTACCGATACCATGTTCTTGGACTTGGCGAGTGCCGTGCGCAGGCGCATGGGCCCTTCGAACTTGCCGTCGAAATTCTTCGGCTCCCAGCGCTGGCTTCCGGTGACGTCGGCCTCGATGGCGATCGGTTCGTCGGGCACGACGGTCGCGGCGGTAAAGCCGCGCTCGAGCGCGGCGGAGTAAATGAAAGGCTTGAACGCCGAGCCTGCCTGACGCCAGGCCTGGGTCGCGTGGTTGAACTTGCTGCGGTAGAACTGGAATCCGCCGACCAGGGCGCGTATCGCGCCATCCGTCGTGTCCATGGCGATGAAGGCGGCCTCGGCGTCCGGCAGCTGCACGATCTCCCAGTTCTTGGCATCCGGCTGGCGCACTCGCACGATGGCGCCCCGCCGGATGCGGCGCTGCGCGGGCACGCGCTGCAGCGAAGGCGCGGCGAATTTCAGCCCGTCGCCCTTGATCACCGCTTCCTGCCCGTTCTTCAGGACGACCTTGACTTCGCGCGTGCTCGCAGAGAGCACCAGCGCGACCAGCAGGTCGTCATCGTCGTCGTGGTCGGCAAGCGCCTCCTCGAATTCGACCTCCCCGGCCTTGGCCGGAAGCTCCGCGAACGCCTCGGGGCCGCGATAGCCGAGGCGGCGGTCATATTCCATGAGGCCGCTGCGCAGCGCGAGCACTGCGGCTTCCTGGTCGGCGTTGCGGATCGTGGTGTAGACACGAAAGCCGCGACTGTAGGCGTCATCCGGATATTGCTCGTACACCGCTTGGCGCACCATCTCGGCCACATACTCGGCGCGCACCGCGTAAGTGGTTTCGGCCGCCTTGCGGGTGACGATCGGCGCTTGCGCAACCTGGTCGAACTGTTCCTGGGTGATGTAGCCCAAGTCCCGCATGCGGCGCAGCACGTAGACCTGACGCTGCTTCGCGCGCTGCGGATTGGCGATCGGGTTGTAGCTGGACGGTGCCTTGGGCAGGGCCGCGAGCATGGCGGCTTCGTCCAGGGTCAGCTGACCGATGCTCTTGCCGAAATAGGTTTGTGCCGCGGAGGCAAAGCCGTAGGCGCGCTGCCCCAGGTAGATCTGATTGACGTACAGGCTGAGGATCTGGTCCTTGGTCAGGTTGTGCTCGATCTTCAGCGCCAGCAGGACCTCGTAGAGCTTGCGCGTCAGGGTCTTCTCGGACGAAAGGAAGAAGTTGCGCGCCACCTGCATGGTGATCGTGCTCGCGCCCTGCCGCCGGCCTCCCGTCAGCAGGTTGGCATACGCGGCGCGCGCCACCCCGATGTAGTCGATTCCCGAGTGCTGGTAGAAGCGCTCGTCTTCCGTAGCGATGATGGCGTTGGTGAGGGTCGGCGGGACGTCCTTGATGTCCACGAGCACCCGGCGTTCCTCGCCGAATTCGCCGATCAGTTCCCCCTCGACCGTGTAGACGCGCAGCGGGACCTTGGGCTGGTAATCGGTCAGGGTCTCCAGGGATGGCAGGTTCGGGTAGGCCAGCGCGACCACCAGCCCTACGACGCACAGGCCGGCGGCAATCAGGCCCCCGAGCAGGGCCAGTGGAAACGTCAAAAAACGAAGCCAGATCAAGGATTAGGCAACCATTGCGGCACCGAGGCAGCCGCATTTGCGCGCAGCAGGATGAGCGCGAATTATAGCCGTCCCCCAAAGGGTGACGGATTCGCTAGACACCGGGGGGAGTTGTTGCTAGCATTTAACGCAAATTCTACGTATCGTGCCTAAGGGCCGATACAAAAAGGGAAATAACGATGCAACTGGACATCTTCAGCCCGAAGGCGCCGCCGCTGTTCGGTCTGGACATCAGCTCATCGTCGGTCAAGATGCTCGAGATCGTAGATGCGGGCAAGAGCGGCTATCGCGTCGAGCGTTACGTGATCGAGCCCCTGCCGCGGGATGCCACCGTCGACGGCAACATCAGCAACCTGGAGATGGTCGTCGAGGCGGTGAAACGCGCCTACAAGCGCCTCGGGACGCGTGCCAAGCACGTGGCCATGGCCGTGCCGACGGGCGCCGTGATCACGAAGAAGATCGTCGTGCCCGCGAGCCTGCGCGAGACCGAGCTCGAGGTCCAGGTGGAATCGGAGGCCAACCAGTACATCCCGTTCGCGCTCGAGGAGGTCAATCTCGATTTCCAGGTGGTCGGCCCGTCGCCGACCTCGCCTGACGAGCAGGAAGTGATGATCGCGGCGACGCGCAAGGAAAAGGTCGAAGACCGGGTGGCCGTCGCCGAGTCGGCCGGCCTGAAGGCGGCCGTGATGGACATCGAGTCCTTCGCGCAGCAGACCGCGCTCGGCCTGGTCGTCGGCCAGCTTCCCGGGGGCGGCAAGGACCTGAACGTCGCCGTCGTCGACGTGGGCGCCAACGTGATGAACGTGAGCGTGATGCGCAACGACCAGTCCGTGTACTCGCGGGAGCAGGCGTTCGGCGGCAGCCAGCTGACGCAGGATATCGTCGCCCGCTACGGCATGAGCGCCGAGGAAGCAGAAAGCGCGAAGCGCTCCGGTGGCTTGCCGGATGACTTCGAGTCCGAAGTGCTGCGCCCGTTCATGGAGAACCTCGCCATGGAGGTGCAGCGCGCGCTGCAGTTCTTCTTCACGTCGACGCAGTACCACAGCGTCGACCAGATCCTGCTGGCCGGCGGCTCAGCGGTAATTCCAGGGCTGGACGAGGTGGTCCAGACCCGCACGCAGGTCGCGACGATGGTGGCCAACCCGTTCGCGGCCATGCAGACGTCTCCGCGCATCCAGATGAAGAAGCTCATGGTGGACGCGCCCTCGCTGATCGTGGCCTGCGGCCTCGCCATGCGCCGGTTCGACTGATGAGCGTACGCATCAACCTGTTGCCGCACCGCGAGGAGCGGCGCAAGCGCGGCCGCCAGCATTTCGCGGTGCTCGGCGTCCTGACCGCCGTGCTCGGCCTGGCGATCGTCGGGGCGGGATATCTCTACATCAGCCAGTTGATCGACATCCAGGACGGCCGCAACAGCTACCTCAAGGGGCAGATCGCGGTGCTGGACAAGGAAATTGCCGAGATCAAGAAACTCAAGGACGAGATTGCGGCGCTGCTTGCGCGCAAGCAGATCATCGAGACGCTGCAGGCCGACCGGGCGCAGACCGTGCACCTGATGGACCAGCTCGTGCGCCAGATGCCTGAAGGCGTCTACCTGAAAGGCGTCAGGCAAAAGGGCTTGTCGATCGCGCTGCACGGCTACGCGCAATCCAATGCGCGCGTGTCCACGCTCATGCGCAACATCGAGGCTTCGCCCTGGCTCGCCGATCCCAAGCTCATCGAAATCAAGGCCTCGAAGGTCGGCAACAAGCGCCTGTCGGAGTTCAATCTGACCATGCAGCTCAAGCCGGTGACGCTCAAGGAAGCGCCCAAGGCGCCGGCCAAAGCGCCGGCCAAGAAGGGCTGAACCATGGCGATGGCCATCGACTTCAACAGGATCGTCGAGGACTTCCGGGCCACCAACTGGCGCGATCCGGGTAGCTGGTCGGCCATTCCCAAGGCGGTCGTGCTGGTGGCGATCCTGGTGGCGCTGCCCGTGCTGGGGTATTTCGGCCTGTGGCAGGGGCAGCTCGAGGAGCTGGAAACGGGCAGGAACGACGAGCAGAAGCTCAAGCAGGACTACGTCAAGAAGAAGGCACAGGCCGTCAACCTCGACCTGCACAAGCAGCAGTTGCGCGAGATCGATACGCAGTTCGGCGCGCTGCTCAAGCAGCTGCCCAACAAGTCGCAGATGGACGCCCTGCTGGTGGACATCAACCAGGCCGGACTCGGCCGCGGCCTGCAGTTCGAGCTGTTCAAGCCCGCGGGGCGCGAGGTCGTGCGCGAGTTCTACGCCGAGCTGCCGATCAATCTGAAGGTGGTCGGCGTGTATCACGACATGGGCGCCTTCGCGAGCGACGTCGGGCAGTTGTCGCGCATCGTGACGCTCAACAACGTCAACATGACGACGGCGAAGGACGGCAGTCTGGTGATGGAGGTCACGGCGCGCACGTTCCGCTACCTGGACGAGGAAGAGATCGCCGCGCAGCGCAAGGCGGCCGCCGGCGCGAAGAAGGGACGCCGATGAGGCGCGTCCTGGTGCTCGCGTGCGTGGCCGTGCTCGCCGCCTGCGGCGGCGAGCAGCACAGCGACCTGAAGAACGAGCTCAACGAGCTGACCAAGGACCTTCGCGGGCGGGTCGATCCGCTGCCGCAGGTCCGGCCCTACGAGCCCGTGCCCTACCAGGCCGAGGGCGAGGTCGACCCGTTCCGGCCTGATCGCATCGAGGTCGCGGCGGCACCCGGGACGGCGGCGAAGGCGGGAGGCAAGCAGCCCGACCTCGACCGGCCCAAGGAACCGCTCGAGGCCTTCCCGCTGGAGTCCATCCAGATGGTGGGATCGCTCACGCAGGGCGGCGAGAGTTTCGGCCTGGTGAAGGCCGGACCCAACCTGTACCGCGTGCGCAAGGGCAACTACATGGGGCAGAACTTCGGCGTGATCACCGGTATCGATGAGGTGCAGATCAGCCTCAAGGAACTGATCCAGGAAGGCAGCGGCGAATGGATCGAGCGCTCGAGCTCGCTGCAACTGCAGGAGGTCAAGAAATGAGGATCGATCGGATCGCGCGCGGCACCCTGCGCGTGCTTGCCATCTGGCTGGCGGCGTGCGGCATGGCGCTCGCCCAGTCCTCCAACAGCATCGAGGCGCTCGACGTGTCGCAGCAGGGCGGGAAGGTGGTGCTGCGCATCACCACCAAGGAGCCGCTGCGCGCGCCGCCGCCCAGCTTTGCGGTCGCCAACCCGGCGCGCATCGCCTTTGATTTCGCCGGCACGGTGAATGCCTTGGGGCGCTCCGCGCAGGAGATCGCCCAGGGCGAGCTGCGCTCGATGAACGTGGTGCAGGCGGCCGACAAGACGCGCCTGGTGCTCAACCTGCGCCGCCCGGTGGCGCACGAAGTGGCGCTCGATGGCCGCAACGTCGTAGTGACGCTGTCGGCTGCAGCGGCGCCTGCGGGTGACAAGGTGGCCCATTTCGCCGAAGGCCGGGGTGAATCGAAGCACGCCATCCGCGACATAGACTTCCGCCGCGGGCGCACCGGCGAAGGGCGCGTGGTCGTGGAGCTCTCCGACACCGCCACCGGGATCGACATCCGCCAGCAGGGGCAGAACATCATCGTCGATTTCCTCAAGACCGCGCTGCCCGACAACCTGCGCCGGCGTCTGGACGTCGTCGATTTCGCCACCCCGGTGCAGAACATCAGCACCTTCCAGCAGGGCGAGAACGTGCGCATGGTCATCGAGCCGCGCGGGCAGTGGGACCACAATGCGTACCAGTCCGACACGCAATTCGTCGTCGAGGTGAAGCCGGTCGTTCCGGACGCGACGCCGAAGAAGGGGCAGTACGTCGGCGAGAAGCTGTCGCTGAACTTCCAGAACGTCGAGGTGCGCGCCGTGCTCAACGTGCTCGCGGACTTCACCGACCTGAACATCATCACCAGCGACTCCGTCGGCGGCAACATCACCCTGCGGCTGAAGGACGTGCCCTGGGACCAGGCGATGGACATCATCCTGCAGACGCGCGGCCTGGACAGCCGGCGCAACGGCAACGTCATCTGGATCGCGCCGCGCGACGAGCTGGCGACGCGCGAGAAGCTCGCGCTCGAGGCCGCGCAGCAGATCAACGACCTCGAGCAGACGCGCACCGAGGCCTTTCAGATGAATTACCAGAAGGCGTCCGACGTCGCCAAGCTGCTCTCGGACAAGACCCAGCCGCTGCTTTCCAAGCGCGGCAGCGCGGTGGTGGACGCGCGCACCAACACGCTGTTCGTGCAGGACACGCCGTCGCGGCTCGAGGAGGTGAGAAAGCTTCTGGCCAAGATCGACGTGCCCGTACGCCAGGTCATGATCGAGGCGCGCATCGTCGAGGCGAGCGACACTTTCAGCAAGAACCTCGGCGTGCGCATCGGGCTGATCGAGAGTGGTCCGGCCAATCGCTCGATCGGCGGCATCAAGGGCCCCAACATCGGCGCCGAACTGGTGAATACCGGGCAGGCGATGGGCATCGTGCAGGGCACTCCGGTAATCAACGGGCCCGGCCTGAACAGCAACCTGCCCGCCGCGGGCCTGAATGCGTTCAACGCGGGGCAGCTGTCGTTCATTCTATTCAACAGCGCGCTGACCCGATTCCTGAATCTCGAGCTTTCGGCGCTGGAGGCGGACGGCAAGGGCAAGATCATCTCCAGCCCGCGCGTGCTGACCGCCGATCAGGTCGAGGCGGTGATCGAGCAGGGCACGGAGATCCCATACCAGCAAGCGACCTCCTCGGGCGCGACTGCCGTGGCGTTCCGCAAAGCCAACCTTGCGCTCAAGGTGAAGCCGCAGATCACGCCGGACGGCAACGTGATCATGACGCTGGACGTCAACAAGGATGCACCCGGGGCGACGACGCCGGCCGGCGTGCAGATCAGCACCAAGCACGTGAAGACCGAGGTGCTGGTCGAAAATGGCGGCACCGTCGTGATCGGTGGCATCTTCGAGCAGACCGAGCGCACCGACGTCACCCAGGTGCCCTTCTTCGGCGATCTGCCGGTCGTGGGCAATCTGTTCAAGAACCGATCGACCAACTCGCAGAAGACCGAGCTGCTGGTATTCGTGACGCCTCGCATCGTCAACGAGCGCGTCACGGTGCGCTGAATTCTTTGCCAGATCTCCTTGTGGGACACGGCCAGGCTCGCCTGGCCGTTTTTGTTTGCGCAAGTCCTACAATAGGAGCATGCACGGCGCGCGCAATGTATTCCTGGTCGGCATGATGGGGGCCGGCAAGACCACCGCGGGGCGGCTGCTGGCGCGCCGGCTGAAGCGCGCCTTCTTCGATTCCGACCACGAGGTGGAGCGACGCTGCGGCGTGAAGATCGCGGTGATCTTCGACATCGAGGGCGAGGCGGGATTTCGCGCGCGCGAGTCGGCGGTGCTCGCCGAGCTGACGGCGCAGCACGACGTGGTGCTGGCGACCGGTGGCGGCGCGATCCTCGCCGAGGTCAATCGCCGCCTGCTGGCGGCGCGCGGCACGGTCGTTTACCTGCATGCGCCGCCCGACGCGCTCTACGAGCGCGTGCGGCAGGACCGGAACCGACCTCTGCTCGCGACGCCGGATCCGCTGGCGCGCATGCGCGAGCTGTACGGGGTGCGTGACCCGCTGTATCGCGAGGTCGCCGACATCGTGATGGACACGGGACGACAGAGCGTGCAGAACCTCGCGCGTGAAGTCCTGGGGCGGCTGAAGGAGACATGGAAACTGTCCGCGTAGAACTCGGCCGGCGCGCCTACCCGATTCACATCGGCGCCGGCGCGCTCGACGCGGAGCCGCTCTATCGCTCCCACTTGCGCGGCGGGCGCGTGGCCGTGGTCAGCAACACGGTGGTCGCGCCGATATACAGCGCGCGCGTGAAGGCCGCATTGGGGCGCGCAGGGGCGCAGGTGGCAACGGAAGTGCTGGTGGAGGATGGCGAGTCGGCCAAGAGCTGGGCCACGCTCGAGCGCGTGTTCGACGGACTGCTGGCCGCGCGCATCGGCCGCGATGGCCTGATCGTCGCCCTGGGCGGCGGGGTGGTGGGCGACCTGGCGGGTTTCGCCGCCGCTGTCTACCAGCGCGGCATCGATTTCCTGCAAGTGCCGACCACTCTGCTCGCGCAGGTGGATTCGTCCGTGGGCGGCAAGACCGCCGTGAACCATGCGCGCGGCAAGAACATGATCGGCGCCTTCCATCAGCCGGTGGCCGTCGTCGCGGACGTGGGCACGCTCGCCACGCTGCCTGACCGGGAGCTGCGTGCAGGCATCGCCGAGGTCATCAAGCACGGCTTCGCGCTCGACGCAGAACTCGTGTCCTGGTTGGAGTCGCACCTCGAGCGGCTGCTCGCGCGCGATACCGAGGCGCTGTCGCACGTCGTGCGCCGCTCGTGCGAGTTGAAAGCACAGGTGGTCGCGGCCGACGAGCGCGAGTCGGGACCGCGGGCGTTGCTCAACTTCGGGCATACCTTCGGCCATGCCATCGAGGCGGGCGCCGGATACGGCGCCTGGCTGCACGGCGAGGCCGTGGCTGCGGGGATGGTGATGGCGGCGGAGCTGTCCGTGCGCGCCGGCATGCTTGCGGCGGACGACGCGGCGCGGCTGAAGCGGCTCGTGCAGCGGGCAGGCCTACCCGTCCAAGGGCCGCCACTCGCCTGGGAGCGCTACCTCGAGCTGATGGCGGGCGACAAGAAAGCCTCCGCCGGCCGCATTCGCTACGTGGTGCTGCAAGGGATCGGACAGGCCATCCTGCGCCACGACCTCGAGGAGCGGGACGTTCGCGCGGCGATCGCCGCCGCCAGCGCCAAGCCGCAGACTGCTGCGTCGCGGTAGCCGGCGCTAAGCCGGAAGCCCTTGTTGACGCTAGGTTCCGCGGGTATATTCGACCGCATTGCCGCTGTTTTTGTGCATAGCGGCGAACTTGAGCGAAACGCACTGCAAATCAGAGATTTGCCTATGGAGCTGCCTGCCCAGCCCGGCGCGCAAGGCCTGTACGACCCGCGGCACGAGCACGATGCCTGCGGCGTAGGATTCGTCGCGCACATCAAGGGCAAGAAGTCCCACGGCATCGTGGAGCAGGGGCTCACCGTCCTCAGGAACCTGACGCACCGGGGTGCGGTGGGGTGGGATCCGAAGCTTTCCGACGGCTCCGGACTGCTCATCCAGATTCCGGACCGGTTCCTGCGCGAAGAAATGGCGCGGCAGGGGGTAAAGCTTCCACCGCTGGGACAGTACGGCGTCGGCATGGTGTTCCTGCCGCGCGATCCGGCGAGCCGGCAGGCGTGCGAGTACGAGATCGAGCGGGCGGTCAAGGACGAAGGCCAGGTGATCCTCGGCTGGCGCGACGTTCCCGTCGACAACGCCGATCTCGCCGAGCCGGCGAAGAAGCTCGAGCCGGTGATCCGCCAGATCTTCATCGGGCGCGGACGCGGGGTGACCGTGACCGACGCCCTGGAGCGCAAGCTCTACATCATCCGCAAGAGCTCCGGCCACGCCATCCAGGCGCTCAGGCTCGCGCACGGCAAGGAGTTCTACGTGCCCTCGATGTCGGCGCGCACGCTGGTCTACAAGGGCATGCTGCTCGCCCATCAGGTCGGCGAGTACTACCTCGACCTGAAGGACGCGCGCGTCGAATCGGCGCTCGCGCTCGTGCACCAGCGCTTCTCGACCAACACGTTCCCGTCGTGGGACCTGGCGCACCCGTTCCGCATGATCGCGCACAACGGCGAGATCAATACCGTGCGCGGCAACGTGAACTGGATCCGCGCACGCCAGGGCGCCATCTCCAGCCCCGTCCTCGACGAGGACCTCGGCAAGATCTGGCCGCTGATCTACCCCGGGCAATCGGACTCGGCATCGTTCGACAACGCGCTCGAGCTGCTGGTCATGGGCGGCTACTCGGTGGCGCACGCCATGATGATGATGATTCCGGAGGCGTGGGAGAACCACGCGCTCATGGATCCGGCGCGGCGCGCTTTCTACGAGTATCACGCGGCGATGATGGAGCCCTGGGACGGACCGGCGTCGATTGCATTCACGGACGGCCGGCAGATCGGCGCCACGCTCGATCGCAACGGGCTGCGCCCGTCGCGTTACATCGTCACCGAGGACGGCCTGGTCATCATGGGATCCGAGTGCGGCTGCCTGCCGGTGCCGGAGGAAAAAATCGTCAAGAAGTGGCGCCTGCAGCCGGGCAAGATGTTCCTCGTCGACCTGGAGAAGGGCCGCATCGTCGACGACGCCGAGCTGAAGGATGCGCTCTCGGGCGCGCGCCCCTACGCGGAGTGGATCGAGCGCATCCGCGTCAAGCTGGACGAGGTGGAGAGCGAGAAGACCGCGCCGCTGAAGAGCGCCGTGCCGCTGCTCGACCGGCAGCAGGCCTTCGCCTATACGCAGGAAGAGGTCAAGTTCCTGATGGCGCCGATGTCGCAGAACGGCGAAGAGCCGATCGGCTCGATGGGCAACGACTCGCCGCTCGCCGTGCTTTCGGGCAAGGACAAGACGCTGTACCACTACTTCAAGCAGCTGTTCGCGCAGGTCACCAATCCGCCGATCGACCCGATTCGCGAGGAGCTGGTGACCTCGCTCGTGTCGTTCATCGGTCCGAAGCCGAACCTGCTCGGCATCGACGAGATGAACCCGCCGCTGCGGCTCGAGGTGTCGCAGCCGGTGCTCGACTTCTACGAGATGGAGAAGATCCGGCACATCGAGCGCTATACCGGCGGCAAGTTCCGCGCGCTCGAGCTCGACATCACATACCCTGTGGCGTGGGGGCGCGACGCCGTCGAGGCGCGCCTCGCCTCGCTGTGCGCGCAGGCCGAGGACGCGGTGCGCGCGGGCGCCTCGATCATCGTGATCTCGGACCGGCTCGTCGACCGCGAGCGCGTCGCGATCCCGGCGCTGCTCGCGCTCTCGGCGATCCACCAGCATCTGGTGGCCAAGGGCTTGCGCACCAGCGCGGGACTCGTGGTCGAGACCGGCTCGGCGCGCGAAGTGCATCACTTCGCGCTGCTCGGTGGCTACGGCGCGGAAGCCGTGCACCCCTACCTCGCGCTGGAGACGCTGCTCGCCATGCACCCGGGCGACCCGGCGGCCGGCAGCAAGGCGATCAAGAATTTTGTCAAGGCGGTCGGCAAGGGCCTGAAGAAGGTGATGTCCAAGATGGGCATCTCGACCTACATGTCCTACACGGGCGCGCAGATCTTCGAGGCCGTGGGGCTGGCGCGGCCGCTGGTGGACAAGTACTTCACCGGCACCGCCTCGAACGTCGGCGGCATCGGCCTGTTCGAGGTGGCGGAGGAAGCGATCCGCATCCACTGCGCCGCCTTCGACGAGCGCGATCCGGTGCTGCGCGAGATGCTGGATGCCGGCGGCGAGTATGCCTGGCGCGTGCGCGGCGAGGAGCACATGTGGACGCCGGACGCGATCGCCAAGCTGCAGCGCGCCACGCGCAGCGATTCGTACTCCTCGTACAAGGAATACGCGCAGATCATCAACGACCAGTCGCTGCGCCACATGACGCTGCGCGGGCTGTTCGAGTTCCAGCGCGACAAGGTCAGGCCCGTACCGATCGACGAGGTCGAGCCCGCCGCGGAGATCGTCAAGCGCTTCTCGACCGGCGCGATGTCGCTGGGCTCGATTTCGACCGAGGCGCACACGACGCTTGCCGTGGCCATGAACCGCATCGGCGGCAAGTCGAACACCGGCGAAGGCGGCGAGGACCGCCGGCGCTACGCCCCCGTGAAGGCCGGCGAGACGCTGCGCTCGCGCCTCGGCGCCGGCCGTGTGGAGAAGGATATCGAGCTGCGCGCAGGCGACGTGCTGAAGTCCAAGATCAAGCAAGTAGCCTCGGGCCGCTTCGGCGTCACTGCCGAGTACCTGGCGAGCGCCGAGCAGATCCAGATCAAGATGGCTCAGGGCGCCAAGCCGGGCGAGGGCGGGCAGCTCCCGGGCCGCAAGGTTTCCGAGTACATCGCCGAGTTGCGCTTCTCTACGCCGGGGGTGGAGCTCATCAGCCCTCCGCCGCACCACGACATCTACTCGATCGAGGACCTCGCGCAGCTGATCCACGACCTGAAGAACGCCAACCCGAACGCTTCGATTTCCGTGAAGCTAGTGTCCGAAGTCGGTGTCGGTACCGTGGCGGCGGGCGTGTCGAAGGCGAAGGCGGATCACGTCACGATCTCGGGCTACGACGGCGGCACGGGCGCTTCGCCGTGGAGCTCGATCAAGCATGCCGGGACCCCCTGGGAGCTCGGCCTGGCGGAGACCCAGCAGACGCTGGTGCTCAACCGGCTGCGCGGCCGGATCGCAGTCCAGGTGGACGGGCAGCTGAAGACCGGGCGCGACGTCGTAATCGGCGCGATCCTCGGCGCGGACGAATTCGGCTTCGCCACCGCGCCGCTCGTGGTGAGCGGCTGCATCATGATGCGCAAGTGCCACCTCAATACCTGCCCGGTCGGCGTGGCGACGCAGGACCCGGCGCTGCGGCGCAAGTTCACGGGCAAGCCCGAGTACGTCGTCAACTACATGTTCTACGTCGCCGAAGAGGCGCGAGAGCTGATGGCCAGCCTCGGCATCCGCAAGCTGGACGAGCTGATCGGACGCACTGACCTGCTCGACATGAGGAAGGGCATCGAGCACTGGAAGGCCAAAGGACTCGATTTTTCCCGCATCTTCGAGATGCCGAAGATGCCGGTGCAGGTGGCCGTCCATCACAGCGAGTCGCAGGACCACGGCCTGGAGAAGGCGCTCGACCAGCGCTTGATCGAGCTGGCGCAGCCGGCGCTCGAGCGCGGCGAGAAGGTCGCCATCGACATGCCGATCCGCAATATCAACCGCACCGTGGGCACGATGCTGTCGCACGAGATCGCGCGACGCTACGGGCATGAAGGCTTGGCGGAGGACACTATCCAGGTGCGCTTCGCCGGGTCGGCCGGGCAGAGCTTCGGTGCGTTCCTCGCGCGCGGCGTGGCGCTGAGCCTGGTCGGCGACACCAACGACTACTGCGGCAAGGGATTGTCGGGCGGGCGCATCAGCGTGCAGCCTTCGCCGAAGTTTCGCGGCGAGCCCGCCGACAACATCATCACGGGCAACGTGGTGTTGTACGGCGCGATCGCGGGCGAGGCGTATTTCCGCGGCGTCGCCGGCGAGCGCTTCGCGGTGCGCAATTCGGGCGCCACGGCAGTGGTCGAGGGCGTGGGCGATCACGGCTGCGAGTACATGACGGGCGGCACCGTGGCGGTGCTCGGCTCGACCGGGCGCAATTTCGCCGCCGGCATGTCGGGCGGCATCGCCTACGTGCTGGATACGGACGGCGATTTTGCGAGGCGCTGCAACCCGGCGATGGTCGACCTCGAGCCGATACTGGCGGAGACCGAGCAGCAGGCAAGAGGCGGCCGCGAGTTCTGGCACCTCGGCCGCACCGACGAGGCGAACGTGCGCGCGCTCATCGAGGCGCACGCGAAGCACACGGGCAGCCGTCGCGCGCAGCAGATCCTCGGGCAGTGGGCCGAGTACCGGGCGCGCTTCGTCAAGGTGTTCCCGAAGGAGTACCGGCGCGCGCTGGGCGAGCTGGCCGCCGCCCGCAAGAAAGAGGCGGCCTGAATGGGCAAGGTCACGGGCTTCCTGGAGTACCAGCGGCTCCAGGAAGCGAGCGAAAGCACGGACGCGCGCAAGAAGCACTATCGCGAGTTCGTGCTGCACCTCTCCGACGAGGAAGCCAAGATCCAGGGCGCGCGCTGCATGGACTGCGGCACGCCGTTCTGCATGTCCGGCTGTCCGGTGAACAACATCATCCCGGACTGGAACGACCTCGTCTATCGCGGCGACTGGAAACTCGCCATCGACACGCTGCACTCGACCAACAACTTCCCCGAGTTCACCGGCCGCGTGTGCCCCGCGCCCTGCGAGGAGGCCTGCGTCCTGCGCATCAACAACGATCCGGTGGGCATCAAGTCGATCGAGCACGCGATCATCGATCGCGCCTGGGAAAGCGGATGGGTCGCACCGCAGCCGGCGGCGGCGAGGACCGGCAAGAAGGTGGCCGTCATCGGCTCCGGGCCCGCGGGCCTCGCGTGCGCCCAGCAGCTGGCGCGCGCCGGCCACGCGGTCACGGTATACGAGAAGAACGACCGGATCGGCGGGCTTCTGCGCTACGGCATCCCGGACTTCAAGATGGAGAAGTGGCACATCGATCGTCGCATCGAGCAGATGCAAGCCGAGGGCGTCGAATTCCGCACCAACCACGTGATCGGGGCCGCTCCGGTCGGGGCCGGCAATCGCCAGGCGCGCCCGGTGGATGCGAAAAAGCTGCTCAAGGACTTCGACGCCGTCGTGCTCGCCGGCGGCGCGGAGGTGCCGCGCGACCTGCCGGTGCCGGGACGCGATCTGGACGGCGTGCACTTCGCCATGGATTTCCTGCCGCTGCAGAACCGGCGCGTGGCCGGCGACAAGAACGTCGACGACCTGTGGGCGAGCGGCAAGCACGTCGTCATCATCGGCGGCGGCGATACCGGTTCGGACTGCGTGGGCACCTCCAACCGCCACGCGGCGTCGTCGATCACCCAGTTCGAGTTGCTGCCGATGCCGCCGGACCCCGAGCGCAATCCCGAGTGGCCATACTGGCCGACGCGTCTGCGCACCTCGTCGTCGCACGAGGAGGGCGCCGAGCGCGACTGGTCGATCGCCACCAAGGCCTTCGTCGGCGAGGGCGGCAAGGTCAAGGCGCTGAAGGCGGTGAAACTGGACTGGACGAGCGGCAAGCCGGTGGAAGTGCCCGGCTCGGAGTTCGAGCTGCCCGCCGACCTCGTCCTGCTGGCGATGGGCTTCGTCTCGCCGGTGGCCTCCGTCCTGGAAGTGTTCGGCGTGGAGAAGGACGCGCGCGGCAATGTACGCGCCGACGTCGAAGGCGCGAGCGCCTACCGCACTTCGGTGGACAAGCTGTTCACGGCCGGCGACATGCGCCGCGGGCAGTCGCTCGTGGTGTGGGCGATCCGCGAGGGGCGCCAGTGCGCGCGCGCGGTCGACGAGTTCCTGATGGGATTGTCCGAGCTGCCGCGCTGAGTCAGTCGCTCGTCGGGGAGATGCGGTATTCCAGGACGCCGGCCTCGGCGTTAAGGGATTCCGCCAGCGCTCGCAAGCGGTCGGCCTTGAGCGCGCGCAGCACCATGCGATACTCGATCTGGCCACCCTCGCTCAGCAGGCGGTAGTTAAGATTGGCCACGGAAAAGCCGTGGCGGCCTACCAGGGCGCGCAGTTCGGCTTCCGGCATCACCGCGTCGCGCGCAAAGCGCACCGAGAAGTTGGCATACAGTTCCGTCGGCATGCGCCCTTCGATCCAGCGGAACACCGACAGCGTGCCGAGCGTCAGGACCACGCCGATGCCCGCGGCGAAGTAAAAGCCGATGCCGGTCAGGATCCCGATCGCGGCGGTCACCCAGATCGAGGCCGCGGTCGTCAGCCCGCGCACTGTCAGGCCTTCCTTGACGATGACGCCGGCGCCCAGAAAGCCGATGCCCGTCATGATCCCCTGCGCCATGCGCGTCGGGTCCACCACCACGCGCGAGCCTGCCTGCTGGGCGAACCACTGATGCTCAAAGACGGTGACGAGCATCAGAAGGCTCGAGGCGAGGCAGACGAGCGCGTGCGTGCGAAATCCCGCCGCGCGGCCGCGAAAGCTGCGCTCCAGTCCGATGATGCCGCCGGCCGCGAGCGCCGCCACCAGTCTGAACACGATCTCGAGAGTTTCGCTATTCACGGGGACGTGCCACTGTCATCGGACTGTCATGTTACGGCGCTTTCTTATGATCTTTCAAGGAGTTCGCCGGGATGCCGATGCTAGAATCCAGCGCCATGAGCCTCGCCGTGGTCGTGCTCGCCGCCGGGCAAGGGAAGCGCATGCATTCGGCGCTGCCGAAAGTGCTGCATCGGCTGGCGGGCCGTCCGCTGCTCGCGCATGTGCTGGACGCCGCGCGCGCCCTCAAGCCGCAGCAGATCCTGGTCGTGCATGGACACGGCGGCGCAGAAGTGCGCTCGTCGTTCGGCGGCGAGGAAGTCGAGTGGGTGGAGCAGGATCGGCAGCTCGGCACCGGTCACGCCCTGGCGCAGGCAATGCCCAAGGTGGCGCGCGGCGCGCGCGTGCTGGTGCTGAACGGCGACATACCGCTGGTGCGCGCGGAGACGCTGCAGCGCCTCGTGGACGCGTCGCGCGGCGGACTGGCCATCTGCACTTCAGACCTCACCGATGCGACCGGGTACGGGCGCGTGGTGCGGGACGCGCGCAAGCGCGTGCGGCGCATCGTAGAGCACAAGGATGCCACTGCGCGCGAACTGCGCATCCGCGAGTGGTACGCTGGCTTTCTCGCCGCGCCTGCGGAGCGGCTGGGGAAATGGCTGGCGCACGTGAAGCCTGCGAACGCGCAGAAGGAGTACTACCTCACCGACGTGATCGCGCTCGCCGCGAAGGACGGGGTCACCATTGCCGTGGTAGAGGCGCAGGACCCCTGGGAGGTCGCCGGCGTCAATTCGCGGCATGAGCTCGCGATTCTCGAGCGCGCCTACCAGAATGCGCAGGCGAAGAAGCTGCTCGAGGCGGGCGTCGCCCTCGCCGACCTCTGGCGCGTAGACGTGCGCGGCGATCTCGCCTGCGGCCGCGACGTGCAGATCGATGTGAACTGCGTCTTCGAGGGCGCGGTGCGGCTCGGCGACCGCGTGCGCGTGGGCCCGAATTGTGTACTGCGCAACGTGACGGTCGGCGCCGACACCGAGATACTCGCGTTCACGCAGCTCGACGAGGCCACCATCGGCGAGCGCTGCCGGATCGGGCCTTTCTCGAGGACCAGGCCCGGGGTGACCCTCGGCGACCAGGTGCACATCGGCAACTTCGTCGAGGTGAAGGCGAGCCGCATTGGCACGGGCTCGAAGGCCAACCACCTGTCTTACATCGGCGACGCGGAGGTCGGGGCGCGCGTGAACATCGGCGCCGGCACGATCACCTGCAACTACGACGGCGCGGCCAAGCACCGCACGGTCATCGAGGACGACTCGTTCATCGGCTCGGACGCGACGCTGGTGGCGCCCGTGACGATCGCGCGGGGCTCCTACATCGGCGCCGGCTCGACCATCTCGAAGACGACGCCGCCCGGCCAGCTCACCGTGGCGCGCGCCAAGCAGGTGTCGCTGCCGAACTGGAAGGCACCAAAGAAGAAATAGCCATGTGTGGAATCGTGGGCGCCGCGGCGCGGCGCGACATTGTGCCGGTGCTGATCGAGGGACTGCGGCGCCTGGAGTACCGCGGCTACGACTCCTGCGGCGTCGCGGCGCTGACGGACGGGGCGCTCGAGCGCGTGCGCAGCGTCGCGCGCGTAGAGGATCTCGCTAGCCAGGTGCGCAGCCGGAAGCTTGCCGCCGACACGGGCATCGCGCACACGCGCTGGGCGACGCATGGCGCGCCGGCCACGCACAACGCCCACCCGATGATGTCGCGCGGGCAAATCGCACTCGTGCATAACGGCATCATCGAGAACTACGAGGAGCTGCGCGCGCAGCTGAAGGCCGCGGGCTACGAGTTCGACAGCCAGACCGACACCGAGGTCGTGGCGCACCTCGTGCACAGCCTGTACGACGGCGACCTGTTCCAGGCGGTGCGGCGCGCCGTCAAGCGCCTCACGGGCGCCTACGCCATCGCCGTGGTGGCTTCGGACCGGCCGCACAGCGTGGTCGGCGCGCGGGCCGGCAGTCCGCTGGTGGTCGGCGTCGGCGAGGGAGAGATGTTCCTCGCCTCGGACGCGCTGGCGCTTGCCGGCACCACCGAGCGCATCGCCTTCCTCGAAGAAGGCGATGTCGCGGAGATCGACCTGGGCGGCTTCAGGGTGCGCGACGCCTCGGATCGCGAGGCGCGACGCCCGGTGCGCACCGTGCAGGCGGGCGCTTCGAAGGTGGATCTCGGGCCCTACCGGCACTACATGCAGAAGGAGATCTTCGAGCAGCCCGGCGCGCTCGCCGATACGCTGGAAGGCGTCGAGAGCGTGACACCCGCGCCTTTCGGCAAGGAGGCCGCCAGGATGCTGCGCGGCGCGAAGAGCGTGCTGGTGCTCGCCTGCGGCACGAGCTACTACGCCGGGCTGACGGCCAAGCACTGGATCGAGTCGCTCGCCCGCTTGCCGACGCAGGTGGAGATCGCAAGCGAATACCGCTACCGCGCCAGCGTCCCGGACAAGGATGCGCTCGTGGTGGTGGTCTCGCAGTCGGGAGAGACCGCCGATACGCTCGCCGCGCTGCGCCACGCGCGCAAGCTGGGGCAGAAGCGCAGCCTCGCGGTGTGCAACGTGCCGACGAGCGCCATGGTGCGCGAGACGAAGATGCAGTTCCTCACGCGCGCCGGGACGGAGATCGGCGTCGCCTCCACCAAGGCATTCACCACGCAGCTCGCGGGGCTGTTCCTGCTCGCGCTCGTGCTGGCCAAGCTGCGCCGGCGGCTGCCGGCGCGCGCGGAGAAGGAGCATCTGCGGCGGCTGCGCCACCTGCCGAACGCGATCGCCGCGGCGCTCGCGCTCGAGCCGCAACTGATCGCCTGGGCCGAGCGCTTCGCGAAGAAGGAGCACGCGCTGTTCCTCGGGCGCGGGCTGCACTACCCTATCGCGCTGGAAGGCGCGCTGAAGCTGAAGGAGATCTCCTACATCCACGCCGAGGCCTACCCGGCGGGCGAGCTCAAGCACGGGCCGCTGGCGCTGGTCACCGAGGACATGCCGGTGGTGACGGTGGCGCCGAACGACACGCTGCTGGAGAAGGTGAAATCGAACATGCAGGAAGTGCGCGCGCGCGGCGGCGAACTTTACGTGCTGGCGGACGCCGATACGCGCATCGCGCCGCAGGAAGGCATGCACGTCATCCGTCTGCCGGAGCATTACGGACTGCTCTCGCCGATCCTGCACGTGGTGCCGCTGCAGCTGCTCGCGTACCACGCGGCACTTGCGCGCGGCACCGACGTCGACAAGCCGCGCAATCTGGCGAAGTCCGTCACGGTCGAGTGAGCCGGTGAGCGGCTACGACGCGCTCGTCGTCGGCGCCGGGCACAATGGACTCGCCTGCGCCTGCTACCTCGCGCGCGGCGGGCTGAAGGTGAAGGTTCTGGAGCGCCGCGCGCGCGTCGGCGGCGCCGCGGTCACCGAGGAATTCCACCCCGGATTCCGCAACTCGGTGGCCGCCTACACCGTGAGCTTGCTGCAGGCGAAAGTGATCCGCGAGCTGCGGCTCGCCGAGCACGGGCTGCGCATCGTCGAGCGCCCCTTGTCGAACTTCCTGCCGCTCGCGGGCGGTTATCTCGCCATCGGCGGGGGGCTGGACGCCACGCGGCGCGAGTTCGGCAAGTATTCGGCGCGCGACGCCCTGCGCATCACCGCGTACTGGGAGCGGCTCAACCGGGTCGCGGACGTGCTGCGTGCCATGGTGCTGGACACGCCGCCGAACGCCGGCGGCGGCTGGCGCGATGCGCTCTCGGCCTGGCGCACGGCGCGGCGACTGAAGTCGCTCGACATGCCCGCGCGCCGCGACCTGCTCGGGTTGTTCGCGCGCAGTGCGGCCGACTGGCTGGAAGACTGGTTCGAGTCAGAGCCGGTCAAGGCGGCCTTCGGCTTCGACGCGGTGGTCGGCACGTACGCCAGCCCCTACCAGCCCGGCACGGCCTATGTCCTCCTGCATCATTGCTTCGGCGAGGTGAATGGCCGGCGCGGCCTCTGGGGTCACGCCATCGGCGGCATGGGCGCGATCAGCGAAGCGCTGGCCGCCGAAGCGCGGCGCCTGGGCGTGGAGATCGAATGCGAGGCGCCGGTGGCTCGCGTCGGCCCGGGCTCGGTGCGGCTCGAGGACGGCCGCGAACTCGCGGGGCGCGCTATCGTCGCCAACGTCAACCCGAAGCTGCTTTTCCTGCGCCTGCTGGAGCCGTCGCTGCTCGACAAGGAGTTCCGCGAGCGCATCGAGCGCTACAAGTGCGGCTCGGCGAGCTTCCGCATGAACGTCGCCCTGTCCGCGCTGCCGCGCTTTTCCTGCCGTCCGGAGCCCGGGCCCCACCACGCGTCCGGCATCATCATGGCGCCCTCGCTCGCCTACATGGACCGGGCGTACGTCGATGCGCGCGCGCAAGGCATGGCGCGCGCGCCGATTGTCGAGATGGTCATTCCGAGCATGCTGGACGAGACGCTAGCGCCCAAGGGCGCGCACGTGGCGAGCCTGTTTTCCCAGCACTTCGCGCCGGACGCGGACTGGGACACGCGCAGGGCCGAGGCGGTCGAGCGCATCTTCGACGTGGTGGAGTCGCATGCGCCGGGCTTCCGCGCCAGCGTGATCGCGCACACGGCGCTCTCGCCCGCCGATCTGGAGCGCGAGTTCGGCCTGGTCGGCGGGGACATCTTCCACGGGCAGCTCACGCTCGACCAGCTTTGGTCGGCGCGCCCGGTGCTCGGTCATGCGGATTACCGCACGCCCGTCCAGGGGCTGTACCTGTGCGGCTCGGGCGCGCACCCTGGCGGCGGCGTCACAGGTGCGCCCGGGCACAATTGCGCGCGGGAAGTGCTGCGCGACCTCGGCGGCCGGCTCAAATAGCTTCGGGGGTGTAGCCCGCCTCGGCGATGCTGCGCACGAGGTCTTCCTTGGAGGCCTTGCCGTCCACCCGCACGCGATGCTCGGGCAGCGACACCTCGACCTTGGCGGAGGCGTCGAGCTCCTTCACCGCCTTGGTGATGGTGCTGGCGCAGTGCCCGCAGGTCATGTCCGGTACCTTCAGTTCGATCATCTCCAGCTCCGTTATCCAAGGCTCCACGGATCGGAGCCTGGCGCACAGCCTCCACCCTCCCACAAGGGCAGGGTCAAGCCCTTGACCCACCTCAAAGGCGCGAACCTTTCCCCCGCCTTGACCCTCCAATGGTGGCAGACTTCAGGCTGCACGGGTCGAACGCCGACCTGAAAGGACCTGCCTTGGACACCAGCATCCAGATCCGCCTGCCGATCGAAGGCATGACCTGCGCGTCCTGCGTGGCGCGCGTGGAGAAGGCGCTGAAGAAGGTGCCCGGCGTGGGCAGCGCCGAGGTCAATCTCGCGACCGAGACCGCGACCGTGACGTTCGCCGCCGGCGCGCGGCCCGAGTCGCTGGTGGAGGCCGTACACAAGGCGGGTTACGAGGCGCGCCTTGCGCCCGTGCCGCACTCGTCTTCCACCGACCGCTCCTGGTGGCCGGTGGCCGCATCGGCTCTGCTCACTCTGCCGTTGCTCGTGCCGATGGCCCTCGATCCCTTCGGCATGCACTGGGCGCTGCCGGGGTGGCTGCAACTCGTGCTCGCCACGCCCGTGCAGTTCGTGTTCGGCGCGCGCTTCTACCGCGCCGGCTGGAAGGCGCTCCTCGCGCGCACCGGCAATATGGACCTGCTCGTGGCGATCGGCACGAGCGCGGCCTATGCGCTTTCGGTCTACCTGCTCATCCGCCACGCCGAACACGGCGTGCCGCATCTGTACTTCGAGGCGGGCGCCGCGGTGGTCACGCTGGTGCTGCTCGGCAAGTGGCTCGAGCACCGCGCCAAGCGCCAGGCGAGCGAGGCGATCCGCGCGCTGCAGGCCTTGCGCCCGGAGCGCGCGCGCGTGCGTCGCGACGGTCAGGAGATCGACGTCCCGGTGGAATCCGTCAAGGTGGGCGACCTCGTGGTGGTGCGGCCCGCAGAGCGCGTCGCCGCGGACGGGGAGATCGTGGAGGGCGCGACGCATGTGGACGAGTCGCTCATCACCGGCGAATCCCTGCCGGTCGGCAAAGGACCCGGCGAGCGTGTGACGGGCGGCTCGGTGAACGCCGAAGGCCTGATCGTCGTGCGCGCCACGGCGGTGGGCGCGCAGTCGGTGCTCGCGCGCATCATCGAGATGGTCGAGACGGCGCAGGCGCGCAAGGCGCCGATCCAGCGGCTGGTGGACCAGGTCAGCGCGGTATTCGTGCCGGTGGTGCTCGGCATTGCGGCGTTGACGCTCGCCGCCTGGGGGATCGGTACGGGAGACTGGGAGCGCGCGGTGCTCGACGCCGTGGCGGTCTTGGTGATCGCCTGCCCCTGTGCGCTCGGGCTCGCGACGCCGGCGGCCGTGATCGCTGGCACCGGCGTCGCCGCGAAGCACGGCGTGCTGATCAAGGACGCGGAGGCGCTCGAGATTGCGCACCGGGTGCGCGTCGTCGCCTTCGACAAGACCGGGACGCTCACGGTGGGCAAGCCGACGCTGGTAGCGCTCGAGACGGCAAGCGGAGAGCGCTCTCCGGCGCTCGCGCTCGCCGCCGCGGTGCAATCCGGTAGTGAGCACCCGCTCGCCAAGGCGGTGACGGAGGCCGCGAAGAGGGAACGGACCGCGACGCTCCCGGCCTCCGAGACCAAGGTGACGCCGGGGCGCGGCATCGAAGCGCGCGTCGGCGAGCGGCGGCTCGCCGTCGGCTCGAGCCGCTGGATGCGCGAGCTCGGCGTGGATCTGTCGGCGCTCGCCGACCGGCAGGCAGCGCTCGAACGCGAAGGACTGACGGTGTCCTGGCTCGCCGAGCTCGGTGACGCGCGCAGAGCGCTGGCGCTCCTCGGCATCGGCGACGAGCTGAAGCCCGAGGCTGCGCAGGCAGTCGCAGAGCTTGCGAGCCGCCACGTGGAATCGGTCATGGTGAGCGGCGACAGCCGCGTGGTGGCCGAAGCGATTGCGGCGCGCGTAGGCATCAAGAACGTGCGTGCCGAAGTGCTGCCCGAAGACAAGGCGCGCGAAGTGCAGGCGCTGCACGAAGCTCATGGCACCGTCGCCATGGTGGGCGACGGCATCAACGACGCTCCGGCGCTTGCGGCGGCCGACGTGGGTTTCGCCATGGGCTCCGGTACGGACGCAGCGATGCACGCCTCGGGCGTGACGCTGATGCGCGGCGACCCGCGCCTCGTCGCGGCGGCCATCGACATCTCGCGTCGCACCTACGCCAAGATCCGCCAGAACCTGTTCTGGGCGTTCTTCTACAACGTGGTGGGCATCCCGCTCGCGGCGCTGGGGTTCCTGAGCCCCGTGGTGGCGGGCGCCGCGATGGCGCTCTCCAGCGTGAGCGTGGTCACCAACGCGCTGCTCTTGAAGCGCTGGAAGCCGGAGAGCTGAGATGGGCAAGAACGAAGCGTTCCTCGAGCACGCGGACGCGCTCGGCCGCGGCCTGGTGGATATCGGCCGCGCCTCGAAGGCGAGCGGTGTGTCGGTGAAGATGATCCGCCATTACGAGGCGATCGGCCTGCTGAAGAAGGTGGCGCGCACCCATGCCAACTACCGCGTCTACAGCGCGAGCGACGTGCATACGCTGCGCTTCATCAAGCGCGCCCGGTCGCTGGGCTTTTCCGTCGAGGACATCCGCGAGCTGCTCTCGCTGTGGCAGAACAAGTCGCGCCCCAGCGCCTCGGTCAAGCGCGTCGCCGCGGAGCATATGAACGGCCTAAAGCAGCGCATCGCGGAGATGCAGTCCATGGTCGCGACGCTCGAGCATCTGACCGAGCACTGCCACGGCGACCATCGGCCCGACTGCCCGATTCTCGAGGACCTGGCCAAGGCCTGATCCTTTGACTCTCCCATCGTAGGAGAGATGACACTGGCGCGGTCTTTCACCTCCGGGAGGTCACATGGACCACGCAAGCATGCATCACGGCGATCATGCGGCGCATCCGGTCACCGGTATGCCGCGCACTGCACTCAACGCCCTCGCTTGGTCGGCGACGCTGCATTGCCTTACCGGCTGCGCCATCGGCGAAGTCCTCGGCATGGTGATCGGCACGGCGCTCGGCTGGGATAATCTCGCGACCATCGCGCTCGCAGTGGTGCTCGCTTTCTTGTTCGGCTACGCGCTGACCATGCGCCCGCTCCTCGCTTCGGGCATGGCGTTCCCCAACGCGGCGAAGCTCGCGCTCGCCGCGGACACGGCGTCCATCACCGTGATGGAAATCGTCGACAACGCCATCATGCTGGTCATCCCAGGCGCCATGGATGCGGGCCTCGACAGCCTGCTCTTCTGGGGAAGCCTGGCGGTGGCGCTGGCGCTCGCGGCGGTCGCGGCATTGCCGGTGAACCGCTGGCTGATCGCGCGCGGCAAGGGCCATGCCGTGGTGCATGCGCACCATTGAGGGAAGCGTCGGACCGTGGAACCGGCGCCCAGGCGACATGTCATAATGATTCTCATGTCGCATGTGCTCAAGCTCGCCGTCGTCCTCACGCTCATGGCCTTGATGCCTCTGCGCGCGGTCGCGGGCGCAACGATCGGCTTCTGCCCTTCGGGGCATGAGGACATGGCGGTGGCGGCGCAGGCAACGGGCCACGCGCACGACGCGGGGCAGCACGCGCACCATGGCCACGGGGAGGGGGCCCCCTCGCAGCCGGCGGATTCCTCCTGCAACATCTGCGTCGAGCATTGCTCGAGCGCGGCTTTTGCTCCGGCGATGGACGCCGCGCTCGCGGCGCAGCCGGTCGCCGGTGAAAGCATCGACGCGGCCACACCCGGCACGGCCGTGTTCTTCCCGGACCGGCTCGACCGCCCCCCGCTCGTCTAGCTTCGCCATCGTTTGAGCCGCCGCGGCGCAGGCCGCCGGCGTTCATTCACTGCGAAGAGAGCGAGCATGAAGCACGCATATGGGTTACTGCTTGCGGCGCTGGCCGCAGGCAATGCAGCTGCACAAGCCGGCGCGCGACCGGACCCCGCCGGTCCGGAGGTACGGGTGCCAGAGGCCGTCTACCGGTCGGTCTTCGACGGCTATCGGATGCACGACCTGTCGAAGCAGATCCCCTGGCGCGCCGCCAACGAGGAAGTCGGCCGCATCGGCGGACACGTCGGCATCCTGCGCGAGCAGACCCCGCCGAAGAAGGATGCCTCGGGAGAGCGCAAATGAGGGCCGGTATCCTGCCGGCGCTCGCGCTGCTCGCCGGCTGCGTTTCGTTCAGCCAGGACGGCGGCTTTTCCAGCGTGCAGAAAGCAGCCACGGAGCGCGGCGTCGACGGCGCGAAGTGGATACGCGCTGCGGACGAGGCCGACTCGGTCGCCGCGCGCGTGCGGGAGCTGCTCGCCGCGCCGCTCTCGGCCGACGACGCGGTGCGCATCGCGCTGCTCAACAATCCCGGGCTGCAGGCGCGCTACGCGGAGCTCGGCATCGCAGAAGCCGACCTGGTGCAGGCGAGCCGCTGGAGCGGTCCTACGCTGTCCTACGCGCGCCTGCGCAGGGGCGACGAGATCGAGCGCGAGAGGAGCTTGTTTCTCGACATCCTCGGCCTGGTCTCGATCCCGCTGTCGACGAAGGCGCAGGGCCAGCGCTTCGAGGCGGCCAAGCGCCGCGCAGCCGAGGACACGCTGCGCCTGGCGCTCGATACGCGCAAGGCATGGTACGGCGCGGTCGCCGCGCAGCAGGCCGAGCAATACCTGCAGGACGTGAAGGAGGCTGCGGAGGCGAGCGCCGAGCTCGCGCGCCGCATGGCCGAGGTCGGCAACTGGCCGCGCCTCACGCAGGCGCGCGAGCAGGCGTTCTATGCGGATGCCACCGCACAGCTTGCGCGTGCGCGCCAGATGCAGGTCGCAGCACGAGAGCGGCTTACGCGCCTGATGGGGCTGTGGGGCGATCAGGCAGCGGGCTACCGGCTGCCCGAGCGCCTGCCCGAGCCGCCCGCGGCGGTGAAGGAAAGCGTGGAGCTCGAGGCGCAGGCGCTGCGCCAGCGCCTGGACGTGCAGGCCGCGCGCCGCGAGGCGGCGAGCCTCGCCGCGTCGCTCGATCTCACGAAGGTCACGCGCTACGTCAACCTGATCGACGTGGGCGCGCTGCGCAACACCGAGACCGGGCTGGAAGAGCAGCGCGGCTGGGAGCTCGAGTTGCGCATTCCGATCTTCGACTTCGGCGGGGCGCGCGTGGCGCGCGCCGAGCACCAGTACATGCAGGCGGTGAACCGCGCCACCGATGCTGCGGTGCGCGCGCGCTCCGAGGTGCGCGAGGCCTACGGCGCCTACCGCACCGCTTACGACCTCACGCGGCACTACCGCGACGAGATCGTGCCGCTCAGGAAGCGCATCTCGGAGGAAATGCTGCTGCGCTACAACGGCATGCTGTCCTCGGTGTTCGAGCTGCTGGCGGACGTGCGCGAGACGGTGGCGAGCGTCAACGCCTATGTCGAAGCGCAGCGCGACTTCTGGCAGGCGGAGGCCGATCTGCAGATGGCGCTCACCACCGGCACGCCGGGGCAGGCGGCGAGCTTCGTCAAGGCCGCGATTTCGGCGGCGCCCGCCGCCGGCGGACATTGAGGAGATGCCGATGAGCTCACGCCGGCAATTCCTGCGAACTTCCGCGGCCGGCCTGTTCGGTGCGGCGCTCGTGTCGCGCGCGCAGGCCGCTGCGCTGCCCGAGGCGCCGATGATGGACAAGCCCGACATGGCGCCGCCGCTCCTTCCGCCCAACGGCCCCCCCTACAACCCGGTGGCGACGCTGAACGGCTGGACGCTCCCCTGGCGCATGAAGGACGGCTGGAAGGAGTTCCACCTCGTCGCCGAGCCCGTGCGCCGGCAGTTCGCGCCGGGCATGACCGCGCACCTCTGGGGCTACAACGGCCAGTCCCCCGGCCCGACGATCGAGTGCGTCGAAGGCGACAAGGTGCGCATCTTCGTCACCAACAAGCTGCCGGAGCACACGACGATCCACTGGCACGGCATCCTGCTGCCGAACGGCATGGATGGCGTGGGCGGCCTTACGCAGCCGCAGATCCCCACGGGCAAGACCTTCGTCTACGAGTTCCAGATGAAGAAGTCCGGCACCTTCATGTACCACCCGCACGCCGACGAGATGGTGCAGATGGCGATGGGCATGATGGGCTTCCTGGTCGTTCATCCGCGCGACCCGAAGTTCATGCGCGTGGACCGCGACTTCGTCTTCCTCATCAACGCCTACGACATCGACCCGGGCAGCGCGACGCCGCGCGTGAACACCATGACCGACTTCAACCTGTGGTCGTGGAACTCGCGCGTATTTCCCGGCATCGATCACCTCGTGGCGCGCAAGGGCGACCGTGTGCGCATCCGTATCGGCAACCTGACGATGACCAACCATCCGATCCACCTGCACGGCTACGACTTCGAGGTCACGGGCACCGACGGCGGCTGGGTGCCGAAGTCGGCGCGCTGGCCCGAGGTGACCACCGACGTCGCCGTAGGGCAGATGCGCGCCATCGAGTTCACCGCCAACGAGCCGGGCGACTGGGCATTCCATTGCCACAAGTCGCATCACACCATGAACGCCATGGGACACGGCGTGCCGACCATGATCGGCGTGGACCACCGCGGCGTGGCGCAGAAGATCATGCGCCTGGTGCCCGACTACATGGTGATGGGCGAGCGCGGCATGGCCGACATGGGCGAGATGGAGATGCCGCTGCCCGACAACACGCTGCCGATGATGACGGGCGCCGGGCCGTTCGGGCCGATCGAGATGGGCGGCATGTTCTCGGTAGTGAAGGTGCGCGAGGGCCTGGCGCGCAACGACTACAAGGATCCGGGCTGGTACCGGCATCCGGCGGGAACGGTGTCCTATCCGTGGACGGGCGAGGCGCCGCGCGCCGAGCGGCGTACGCCAGTGGCGGAAGCGGGCCGTGCGCTGCGCGTGCGCAAACCCGGCGGCCGCGGCGGACGCCACTGAGAGGAGCGGGGATGAGATTTCTGATCGCGACGATACTGGCAGCGCTGGCGCAGCCCGTGCTCGCCCATGGCGAGAAGCCGTATGCGCGGGCGTTCGACTATTCGAAGGCCGAGGCGACGCCGTTTGGCATCGCCGCGGATCCGGCCACGGCAGAGCGCACCATCCGCGTCGACATGAGCGACACGATGCGCTTCACGCCCGCCCAGATCACCGTGCGGCGGGGCGAGGTCGTGCGCTTCGTCGCCGCGAACAAGGGCAAGGTCCTGCACGAGATGGTGCTGGGAACGAAGGAGGAGCTCGAGAAACACGCCGAGCTGATGACGAAGTTCCCCGGCATGGAGCACGACGAGCCGCACATCGCGCACGTCGCGCCGGGCAGGACGGGCGAGATCGGCTGGCGCTTCACGCAGCACGGCACGTTCTATTTCGGCTGCCTCATCCCCGGCCACTTCGAGGCGGGAATGGCCGGCAGGATCACGGTTCGATGACAAGGAGAGTGGCCATGAAACGCATCACGATGGCATTGGTTCTGGCGCTGGCAGCAACCGGCGCGCTGGCGCAGCTCGCCGAGGGCGAGATCCGCAAAGTGGACAAGGACGCGCAGAAGCTCACCATCAAGCACGGCGAGATCAAGAGCCTCGACATGCCGCCCATGACCATGGTGTTCAGGGTCAAGAACGCGCAGATGCTGGAGGCGGTCAAAGCCGGGGACAAGGTGAAGTTCGATGCACAGAAGGAGGGCGGACAGTACGTGGTCACCAGGATCGAGCGCGCGAAGTAGGCGCCTTCCTTGACAAGGGTCAACCCCGTCCCCGGCCGGGGACGCACAATGCACGAGGCAGAATTGCCAGAAAGGACATGACGATGAAACGCACGGTTCTTGCGGCCGCGGCGGCGCTGTTGACGGTTGGCGCGGCGGCATTCGCGCAACCCTACGGCCCGGGCTACGGCCCCGGCGGAGGCTATGGGCCCGGTTATGGAATGGGTCCCGGGATGATGGGCGGCTACGGCCCGGGTGGCGGCTACGGCATGGGCCCCGGCATGATGGGAGGCTATGGTCCGGGCGGCGGTTACGGCCCGGGCTACGGCATGGGTCCCGGGATGATGGGAAGTTACGGCCCGGGCGGCGGCTACGGCATGGGCCCGGGGATGATGGGCGGGTTCGGTCCCGGATACGGCTACTACGACCTCGATCTGAGCGCGGATCAGCGCGCGAAGATCGGCGACATCCAGCGCGAGTTCGCCGAGAAGCGCTGGGAGCTGATGGGCAAGCTGCACGCGCAGGACGGCCCGATGTCGCAGGCCTTTGCCGGCCCGTTCGACGAAAAGGCGGCGCGCAAGGCCTATGAGGCGATGACCGACGCGCACAAGAAGATGTTCGAGGCATCGCTGCAGATGCGCAAGAAGGTCGAGGCGGTGCTGACGCCGGAGCAGCGCGAGCAGCTGGGTCGCGGCGGGCGCGGTCGCGGGCCACGCTAGGTACCGGAGGATTCGACGTATGACGACACGACGAGTCTTCGTGCTCGCGGGCACGGCGATGCTGCTGGGCGGGGCATGGCGGGCGGGCGCGCAGGCCAAGCCCCTCGTCACGGTGTACAAGAGCCCATCCTGCGGCTGCTGCGGCGAGTGGGTGAAGCACATGCGCGCCAACGGCTTTCGGCTCGACGTGAAGGACGTGGAAGACGTCACGCCGATCAAGCGGCGCAGCATGGTTCCCGATGCGCTCGCTTCGTGCCACACCGCACTCGTGGGCGGCTATGCGATCGAGGGTCATGTTCCCGCGTCGGATGTCTGGCGGCTGTTGCGCGAGCGGCCGCGTGTGATCGGCCTCTCGGTGCCGGGCATGGTGGTCGGCTCGCCCGGCATGGAGGGCGGTCCGCCGCAACCGTACGCGACGATCGCGTTCGACGAGCGCGGCACGCGCGTGTTCGCGCGGCACTGAGCGGACGGACATCTCGATGCGCCGTGCGCTCCCTTGGGTGCCGGCGGCGCTGTTCGTGATTGCGGGGGTGACGCAGGCGCAGCCGCTGCAGATTCCCAAGCCGTCGGCGGGCCTGATGCCGAATGCGGCGGCGGGCAAGAAGCTCTACGCGGCGCACTGCGTGCAGTGCCACGGGGACGATCTGCGCGGCGGCAAGACAGGCCCGCCGCTGCTGCACCCCGTGTACGTGCCGAGCCATCACAGCGACGTCTCGTTTCAACTGGCCGTGAAGTACGGCTCG
>JAOUIL010000071.1 GCA_029883975.1 Betaproteobacteria bacterium | reverse complement strand
GACGGTCAAGAAGGCGACGCTCAACACGGTCGCCGCCGCGCAGAAGATCGGCGGCGATATCCACGTGCTGGTGGCGGGGCACAACGCGGGCGAGGCGGCCAAGGCCGCTGCGCAGATCGCGGGCGTCGCCAAGGTCCTGCACGCGGACGCGGCGCAACTGGGCGAATTCCTGGCCGAAAACGAGGCGGCGCTGCTCGCGGGGCTGGCCAGGGGCTATTCGCACGTGCTGGCGCCCGCCACCTCCACCGGCAAGGACATCATGCCGCGAGCGGCGGCGCTCTCGGACGCGCAGCAGATCTCGGAGATCGTGGCGGTCGAGTCGCCCGATACCTTCGTGCGCCCGATCTACGCCGGCAACGCGCTCGCGACGGTCAAGTCGTCGGACGCGATCAAGTTCATCACCGTGCGCACCACCGGCTTCGACGCGGTGGCAGCATCGGGCGGCAGCGCCGCGGTGGAGGCGGTGCAGGCCCCGGCCGACACGGGGTTGTCCAGCTTCGTCGGGCGCGAGGTGGCGAAATCGGAGCGCCCGGAGCTGACCTCCGCGCGCGTCGTGGTCTCGGGCGGCCGCGGCATGGGCTCGGGCGAGAACTTCAAGCTGCTCGAGCCGCTCGCCGACAAGCTGAACGCCGCCATGGGCGCTTCGCGCGCCGCGGTGGACGCCGGTTTCGTGCCGAACGACTGGCAGGTCGGGCAGACCGGCAAGATCGTCGCGCCGGAGCTGTACGTCGCCGTCGGCATCTCGGGCGCCATCCAGCACCTGGCCGGCATGAAGGACAGCCGCGTGATCGTCGCCATCAACAAGGACGAGGAAGCGCCGATCTTCCAGGTGGCCGACTACGGCGTCGTGGGCGACCTGTTCCAGGTCGTGCCGCAGCTCGTCGAGGAACTGAAGAAATAGGGAGAGCGCCATGTCCGCCTATGTCGCGCCGCTGAAGGACATGCGCTTCGTGCTGAAGGAGCTTGCCGGGCTCGCCGAGGTGGCGAAGCTCCCGGGATACGGCGAGGCGGACGCGGACACGGTGGACGCGATCCTCGGGGAGGCCGCCAAGTTCGCGACTGGCGTGCTCGACCCGCTCAACCGCACGGGCGACACCGAGGGCTCGCGCTGGAAGGACGGCGCCGTCGCCACCCCGAAGGGCTTCAAGGACGCGTACCGGCAGTACGTGGAGGGCGGCTGGGCCGCGCTGCCGGTCGCATCGGAGTGGGGCGGGCAGGGCCTGCCGAAGATCGTCGCCACGCCGGTCGAGGAGATGTGGTGCAGCGCGAACATGAGCTTTTCGCTGTGCCCCATGCTGACGCAGGGCGCCATTCACGCCATCGAGCTGCGCGGCGCGCCGGCGCTGCAGAAGGTCTTCCTGCCGAAGATGGCGAGCGGCGAGTGGACCGGCACCATGAACCTCACCGAGCCGCAGGCGGGCTCCGACCTGGCGCTGCTCAAGACGCGCGCGGTGCGCGAGGGAGACCACTACCGCATCTCCGGGCAGAAGATCTTCATCACCTTCGGCGAGCACGACTACACCGGCAACATCGTGCACCTGGTGCTGGCGCGCACGCCCGACGCCCCAGCGGGCGTGAAGGGCATCTCGCTGTTCGTCGTGCCGAAGTTCCTGGTGAAGCCCGACGGCACGCTCGGCGAGCGCAACGGCGCCACCTGCGCCTCGATCGAGCACAAGCTCGGCATCCATGCCAGCCCCACGGCCGTCATGGTGTTCGACAACGCGGTCGGCTACCTGGTGGGCGAGGAGAACCGCGGGCTGGAGACCATGTTCATCATGATGAACGCGGCGCGCTTCGCCGTCGGCCTGGAGGGCGTGGCCATCGCCGAACGCGCCTTCCAGCGCGCGCTCGCCTATGCCAGGGAGCGCGTGCAAGGCCGCGACCTCGCGGGGGGCGGCACGGTGCCGATCATCCGCCATCCGGACGTGCGCAGGATGCTCATGCTCATGAAGTCGCAGACCGAGGCGATGCGCGCGCTGGCTTACGTGGTCGCGGCGGCGCTCGACATCGCGGCGCGGCACCCGGACGAGAAGCTGCGCCAGCAGAACCATGCCTTCGTCGACCTGATGATCCCGGTGGTGAAGGGGTGGAGCACCGAGACGGGCATCGAGGTGGCGTCGCTCGGCGTGCAGGTGCACGGCGGCATGGGCTTCATCGAGGAGACCGGTGCGGCGCAGCACCTGCGCGACGCGCGCATCACCACGATCTACGAGGGCACCACCGGCATCCAGGCGAACGACCTGGTGGGCCGCAAGATCGCGCGCGAGGGCGGCGCCACGGCCAAGGCCTGGCTCGCGCACCTGAAAGCCTTCGATGCGGAGCTGGCGAAATCGGGCAACGCCGATGTGAAGTCGATCCGCGCGTCGCTCGCCGCGGGCGCGGGCGCGGTGGGCGAATGCGTGGACTACATCGTCGCCAACGCCGGCAAGGACGTGCTGTCCGCCTTCGCCGGCGCAGTGCCGTTCCTGAAGCTGATGGGCATCGTGGCAGGCGGCTGGCAGATGGCGCGCGCGGCGCTCGCGGCCGAGAGGGGTCTTGCCGGCGCCGACCGTGCGTTCTGCGAAGCGAAGCTCGCCACCGCGCGCTTCTACGCCGACCAGGTGCTGGTGCAGGCCCCGGCGCTACGCGACACGGTGGTCAAGGGCGCGAGCGCGGTCATGGCCGTGCCCGAGGATTCGATGCTCGCAGCGTAACTTAATGGGGACAGTCCCCATTTACGTTTACTTCAGGCCGAAGAACTTCTGGATGCGCTCGAGCAGCGCCGGCTGCGCCGGCTCGGGCATCGACGCGGGCGCGCTGGCCGCCTCGGCGCGCGCGGTCTCCAGCCCGGGCTTGCGCGAGGCGATGACCTTGCTCACCTCGTTGGCGAGCTCGGGGCGCGCCAGCAGCAGCGCCTGGAACGACGCACGGTCGAGCCGGTAGCACTCGAGGTCGGAGCGCGCCACGACGGTGGCGTTGCGCGAGTCGCCGGACAGCAGCCCCATCTCGCCGAAGAACTGGCCGGCGCCGAGCGTGCCCAGCAGCCGCGGCGGGCGCCCGCCCTGCTCGAAGCGCACCTCGGCCTCGCCGAAGGCGATCACGTACAGCCACTGCGCCACCGAGCCCTGCTTGGTGACGATGTCGCCGCGCGCGAACGGCGTGTACTGCAGGCGCTCGGCGACGAACTTGCGCTCCTCGTCCGACAGGGGCGCGAGCAGGTCCACCTGCTTGAGCATGATCATGCGCCGCTGCAGCTCGCGCTGGCGCACGCTCTCGGCGTGCGCCTCGTCCTTGGCCACGGCGTGCGTGGTGCGCTGCTCCTCGGCGACGCGCAGGCCGGCGCGCTGCAGCGAGGCGAACAGGTGCACGCGCACCACCGAGTCGGTCAGCTCGTCCTCCTGCAGGTCGGTGAGGAAGTAGCGCAGCTCGTAGAGGAGGTTGCCGGCGACGAAGTCGAGCAGCACGCAGCTCGGCGCCGGCGCGCGCGCCACGTTGGCGATCATGATCTCGCGCATCTCCTCCTCGAGAAGCGCGATGACGCGCGCGGGCGGCACGGCCGGGTCGATCATGAAGCGGATGCCGCGCCGCCATTGCAGCGGCGCGCCTTCGCGGCGGCCGAGGATGGTGAAGCGGTTCTTCATCAGCTGGCTGTTCGGGATGACCACGGTCTGCCAGTCGCGCGTCTCGATGGCGGTCGAGCGCCAGCGGATGTCGATCACGCGGCCGCTCTGCTGGTCCACCTGGATCCAGTCGCCCACGCGCACCGAGTTGTCCAGCTGGATCGCCAGCCCGCCGAGCACGTTGCCGAGCGTGTCCTGCATGGCGAAGGCGAGCACCGCGGTGATGATCGCGGACGTGGCGAGGATGCCGGTGAGGTCCACGCCCGCGTAGCGCAGCTGCGACAGTCCGTAGGCCACGTAGACCGCGACCAGCGCCAGGTCCTCGATGATGCGCGGCAGCGACTTGCCGAGCTTGGGCAGCGCGAAGCGGAAGAACGCGAACCCGGCGATGCGGATGAGGGCGATCGTCCAGACGATGCGGAACAGCACGTCCAGCACGCGCGCGGCGTTGTCGAGGCCGAGCTTCGCCGCCCCCAGGCCCGCCGCCTGCCCGGCGATGCCGAGCGCGAACAGCCACAGCGTATTGAGGTAGGTCGAGCGCTCGACGGGACGGGCGCGCAGCAGCAGCGCCGTCAGCACCAGGGTGACGACGATGACGTACGGGAGCTCGGAGCTCCAGAATCGGGTGAGCACGGGGGCGGGCCTAGATGCGGATCTTGCCGGTGAGCATTTCCTTCCACATCACCCAGTCGCCGAGGAAGCTGTAGAAGGGGTAGGTGAAGGTCGCGGGGCGGTTCTTCTCGAACACGAAGTGGCCCACCCACGCCCAGGCGTAGCCCTGCACGACGCCGGCCAGCAGCCACCAGAAATTGAGCGTGGAAAAGGCATGCGCCAGGAACAGGATGCCGAGCGAGGTGCCGATGAAGTGCAGGCGCCGGCAGGTGTGGTTCGAGTGCTCGGACAGGTAATAGGGATAGAAGGACGCGAAGCTCGTATAGCGGGTCATGGTGCGCCTCACATGCTCGAGTAGTTCGGGCCGCCGCCGCCCTCGGGGACCACCCAGACGATGTTCTGCGTCGGATCCTTGATGTCGCAGGTCTTGCAGTGCACGCAGTTCTGCGCGTTGATCTGCAGGCGCGGCGCGCCGCCGTCGCGCACGATCTCGTACACCCCCGCCGGGCAGTAGCGCTGCTCGGGCGCATCGTACAGCGCCAGATTCACATCCACCGGCACGCTCGCGTCCCTGAGCGTCAGGTGCACCGGCTGGTCCTCGGCGTGGTTGGTGTTGGAGAACGACACGGAGGTCAGGCGGTCGAAGGTCAGCTTGCCGTCGGGCTTCGGGTAGGCGATCGGCTTCGCGTCGCCCTTGCGCTTCAGCGTTTCGTGATCGGCATGTGCGTGGCGCAGCGTCCAGGGCGCCTTGCCGCCGAACACGATCTGGTCGATGCCGAACATCAGGCTGCCAACATACAGGCCCTTCGCCATCCACGGCTTGAAGTTGCGCGCGCGGTGCAGCTCGTCGAACAGCCAGGAGGTGCCGAGCGCCTCCGGATACGCGGCCAGCGTGTCGCCGCCGCGCCCGGCCTGCAGCGCGGCGTGTGCCGCCTCGGCCGCCACCATGCCCGACTTGATCGCGCTGTGGCTGCCCTTGATGCGCGAGGCGTTCAGCAGGCCGGCGTCGTCGCCGAGCAGGCAGCCGCCGGGAAACACGAGCCGCGGCAGCGACTGCAGGCCGCCGGCGGCGATGGCGCGCGCGCCGTAGGCGATGCGCTTGCCGCCCTCGAAGAAGCCGCGGATCGCCGGGTGCGTCTTGTAGCGCTGGAACTCCTCGTAGGGCGACAGGTACGGGTTGGTGTAGGCGAGGCCGACGACGAAGCCGACCGCCACAAGGTTGTTCTCGAAGTGGTAGAGGAACGATCCGCCGTAGGTGTCGGACGCGAGCGGCCAGCCGGCGGTGTGCACGACGAGGCCGGGCCGATGCAGCTCGGGCTTCACCTCCCAGAGCTCCTTCAAGCCGATGCCGTACACCTGCGGGTCCACGCCTTCGCGCAGCTTGAACCTGGCCTCGAGCTGCCTGCCGAGGTGCCCGCGGCAGCCCTCGGCGAAGAAAGTGTACTTGGCGAGCAGCTCGACGCCGGGCTGGAACGCGTCCGTCTTCTCGCCCTTGCGGTTGACGCCCATATCGCCGGTGGCCACGCCGCGCACTGCGCCCTTGTCGTCGTAGAGCACCTCGGCGCCGGCGAAGCCGGCGAAGATCTCGACGCCGAGGCTCTCGGCCTGCTGGCCGAGCCAGCGGCAGACGTTGCCGAGGCTGATGACGTAATTGCCGTGATTCCTGAAGCAGCCCGGCAGCATCCAGTTCGGCGTGCGCGACGCGCCCTTCTCGGTGAGGAACAGGAAACGGTCCTCGCTCACCGGTACGCCGAGCGGCGCACCCTTGTCCTTCCAGTCCGGAAACAGCTCCGTGATCGCGCGCGGGTCCATCACCGCGCCCGAGAGGATATGCGCGCCGATTTCCGAGCCCTTCTCGATGAGGCAGACCGACGTTTCCGGGGAGAGCTGCTTGAGCCGGATGGCGGCGGCGAGTCCGGCAGGGCCGCCACCGACGACGAGGACGTCGTACTGCATCGATTCGCGACTCATGACGGCATTATATTATCGGGACATGAGCGAAAGCCGCCGCCTCGCGCACATCGAGCGCATTGCCATCCGCTGGGGAGACATGGACGCGATGGGCCACGTCAACAACACCGTCTATTTCCGCTACATGGAGCAGGCGCGCATCAGCTGGTTCGACCGCCTGATGCCCGAGGACGACGCCTGGCAGTCCACCGGCATCGTCATCGCCAACGCCTCGTGCAACTACAAGCGCGCGATCACCTACCCGGGCACGGTCGAGGTGCGGCTGTACGTGGGCGCGCCGGGCGGGGCGAGCGTGCCGACGAGCTACGAGCTGCGCGTGGACGATGATCCGGTGCCCTACGCGGACGGCGCGGCGACCGTGGTGTTCATCGACATGAAGTCGCAGAGGTCCAAGCGCATTCCCGGGGAGATCCGCGCGCGGCTCGAGCGCGCCGAGGCGGCGGCGTGAGCGAGCAGCCGCTTTGGACGCCGGACCCGGCGCGTGCCGCGCAGACCGGCATGGCGCGCTTCATGCAGCTCGCGGGCAAGAGGGACTACGCCGGGCTGCACCGCTGGTCGGTCGAGCACAGCGCGGACTTCTGGTCGCTGCTGTGGACGTTCGCCGAGGTGCGCGGCGCGCCGGGCAAGCGGCGGCTCGTGGATGGCGACCGCATGCCCGGTGCGCAGTGGTTCCCGGACGGACGGCTCAATTTCGCGGAGAACTTGCTGCGCGACGCGGGCGACGCGCCGGCCATGGTGTTCTGGGGCGAGGACCAGGTGAAGCGCCGCGTGTCGCGGCGCGAGCTGCGCGCGCTCGTCTCGCGGCTGCAGCAGGCGCTGCGCGCGGAAGGGGTGGGCAAGGGCGACCGGGTGGCGGGCTATCTGCCCAACCTGCCCGAGGCGGTGGCGGCAACGCTCGCCACGGCGAGCCTGGGGGCGATCTGGTCCTCGTGCTCGCCGGACTTCGGCGTGCAGGGCGTCCTCGACCGCTTCGGGCAGATCGAGCCCAAGGTGCTGTTCTGCGCCGACCGCTACCTCTACGGCGGCAAGGAGTTCGGCCTTGCCGAGAAGAACGCCCAGGTGCTCGCCGGCCTGCCGAGCGTGCGCAAGACCGTGACCGTGCGCTACGGTGATGGCGGCTTTGGCGACTTCACCGAGCGCTTCGAGCCGGGCGCGCCCGCCTTCGAGCAGGTCGAGTTCAACCATCCGCTCTACATCCTGTACTCCTCGGGCACCACCGGCGTGCCCAAGTGCATCGTGCATGGCACCGGCGGCACGCTGCTCCAGCACCTCAAGGAGCACCGGCTGCATTCCGACGTGGACGCGGGCGACCGGCTGTTCTACTTCACGACGCTGGGCTGGATGATGTGGAACTGGCTCGTCTCGGGCCTGGCGAGCGGCGCGACGCTGCTGCTCTACGACGGCTCGCCGTTCGTGCAGCGCGGGCGCGTGCTCTTCGACTATGCCGACGCCGAGGGCATGACGCACTTCGGCACCTCGGCGAAGTACATCGACGCCATCGCCAAGCTCAACCTCAGGCCCAAGGACACGCACCGTCTGGAGAACCTGCGCGCGGTGCTCTCCACCGGCTCGCCGCTCGTCGCCGAGAGCTTCGACTACGTCTACCGCAACATCAAGGACGACGTGTGCCTGTCCTCGATCTCGGGCGGCACCGACATCGTCAGCTGCTTCGTGCTCGGCAATCCGGTGCTCCCGGTCTGGCGCGGCGAGATCCAGAGCAAGGGGCTCGGGCTGGCGGTCGAGGTGTTCGACGAAGAGGGGCGGCCGCTGATCGGCGAGAAGGGTGAGCTCGTCTGCACGCGGCCCTTCCCGGCGATGCCGGTGGGCTTCTGGAACGACCCCGACGGCGCGAAGTACCGCGCCGCCTACTTCGAGAAGTACCCGAACGTCTGGCGCCACGGCGACTGGTGCGAGATCACGAAGCACGGCGGGATCGTCATCTACGGGCGCTCGGATGCCGTGCTCAATCCCGGGGGCGTGCGCATCGGCACGGCGGAGATCTACCGGCAGGTGGAGCGCCTCGACGAGGTGGTCGAGTCGCTGGTCATCGGCCAGGACTGGGAGGGCGACGTGCGCGTGGTGCTGTTCGTCAAGCTGCGCGACGGCCTGAAGCTCGACGATGCCCTGGTCGCCAGGATCAAGAAGCGCATCCGCGACAATACGACCCCCCGGCACGTTCCGGCCAAGGTGTTGCAGGTCGGCGACATCCCGCGCACCAAGAGCGGCAAGATCGTCGAGCTGGCGGTGAGGAACGTCGTGCACGGGCAGCCGGTGAAGAACGTCGAGGCGCTCGCCAATCCGGAGGCGCTGGAGCATTTCCGCGGCCGGCGGGAGCTCGCGGATTTGTAGCGGCGGGGGAGTTCCGGTAGACTCCTCCATCCCTACACGCCGTGGGTCAATGACTAAGTATGTGTTCGTAACCGGTGGTGTAGTTTCCTCTCTGGGGAAAGGCATCGCCGCCGCCTCCCTCGCCGCGATCCTCGAGTCGCGCGGCATCCGCGTCACCAACATCAAGCTCGACCCGTACATCAACGTCGATCCCGGGACGATGTCGCCGTTCCAGCACGGCGAGGTGTTCGTCACCGAGGACGGCGCCGAGACCGACCTCGACCTCGGGCACTACGAGCGCTTCCAGAGCACCAAGATGCGCCGCACCAACAACTTCACCACCGGCCAGATCTACGAGTCGGTGATCAAGAAGGAGCGCCGCGGCGACTACCTCGGCGGCACGGTGCAGGTGATCCCGCACATCACCGACGAGATCAAGCACTTCATCAAGAAGGGCGCGGGCGACGCCGACGTGGCCATCATCGAGGTGGGCGGCACGGTGGGCGACATCGAGTCGTTGCCGTTCCTCGAGGCCATCCGCCAGATGGGCCTCGACCTGGGCCGCAACAACGTGTGCTACATCCACCTGACGCTCGTGCCCTACATCGCCAGCGCCGGCGAGATCAAGACCAAGCCGACGCAGCACTCTGTGAAGGAGCTGCGCGAGATCGGCATCCAGGCCGACGTGGTGCTGTGCCGCACCGACCGGCCGCTGCCCGATGAGGAAAGACGCAAGATCGCGCTGTTCTGCAACGTACAGAAGGAGGCGGTGATCTCCGCCTGGGACGTGGACCTGATCTACAAGATCCCGATGATGCTGCACGAGCAGATGCTCGACGAGATCGTCTGCCACAAGCTGCAGATCCTGGCGCGCGCGGCCGACCTGTCGGCCTGGGTCAAGCTGGTGTACGCGCTCGAGCATCCGGAGCACGAGGTGGACGTGGCCTTCGTCGGCAAGTATGTCGACCTGCAGGACTCGTACAAGTCGCTGAACGAGGCGCTGCGCCACGCGGGCATCCATACGCGCAGCCGCGTCAAGGTGCACTACGTGGACTCGGAGGAGGTCGAGCGCAGCGGGGTCGGCATGCTCGAGAAGATGGACGCCATCCTGGTGCCGGGCGGCTTCGGCAAGCGCGGCACGGAAGGCAAGATCCGCGCGATCCGCCATGCGCGCGAGAACGGTGTGCCGTACCTCGGCATCTGCCTCGGCATGCAGCTCGCGACGGTCGAGTTCGCGCGCCACGTCGCGGGGCTGGAGGGCGCCAACAGCACCGAGTTCGACCCCGACACGCCGCACCCGGTGGTCGCGCTAATCACCGAGTGGCTCGACCGCACCGGCCGCATCGAGCGGCGCGATGCGCAGACCGAACTCGGCGGCACGATGCGCCTCGGCGCCCAGAAGTGCCCGGTGGAGCCCGGCACGCTCGCGCACCGCGTCTACGGCGCGGAAGTGAACGAGCGCCACCGCCACCGCTACGAGGTCAACGACGTCTACGTGCCGCAGCTCGAGGCGAAGGGCTACAAGGTCTCCGCCCGCACGCCGAGCGAGCAGCTCCCCGAGATCATGGAGCTGCCCGCGCACCCGTTCTTCATCGGTGTGCAGTTCCATCCGGAGTTCACGTCGACGCCTCGCGCCGGCCACCCGCTGTTCAAGGCGTTCGTCGAGGCTGCCATCGAGCAGCGCGCGCGCGCCAAGCGCGCGCCCCCCGGCGGCTCGCTTTCGGCCGTCGCGGCATGAAGCTTTGCGGGTTCGAGGCCGGGCTCGACCAGCCTCTGTTTCTCATTGCCGGCCCCGATACCCTGGAAAGCGAGCAGCTGTGCCTGGACGTCGCCGGCATGCTGAAGGAGCACACGGCGCGTCTCGGCATGCCCTACATCTTCAAGGGTTCGTTCGACAAGGCGAACCGCAGCTCGGGCGCGAGCTATCGCGGCCCCGGCATGGCCGAGGGCCTGCGCATCCTTTCCGCGGTGAAGAAGCAGATCGGCGTGCCCGTGGTCACCGACGTGCACGAGGACACGCCGCTCGGCGAGGTGGCTGCGGTAGTGGACGTGCTGCAGACGCCCGCGTTCCTGTGCCGCCAGACGAACTTCATCCGCAGCGTGGCCCGGCAGGGCAAGGCGATGAACATCAAGAAGGGCCAGTTCCTCTCGCCCTGGGAGATGGGCAACGTCGTCGACAAGGCGCGGAGCGCCGGCAACCAGCAGATCCTGGTGTGCGAGCGCGGCTTCAGCTTCGGCTACCACAACCTGGTGGTCGACATGCGTGGCCTGGCCGCGATGCGCGCCACCGGCTGCCCGGTGGTGTTCGACGCGACGCACTCGGTGCAGCTGCCGGGCGGGCAGGGCAGCTCGAGCGGCGGGCAGCGCGAGTACATCCCGGTGCTGGCGCGCGCGGCGGTCGCGGCGGGCGTCGCCGGCGTGTTCATGGAGACGCATCCGAAACCCGACGAGGCGCTGTGCGATGGGCCGAATTCCTGGCCGCTCGCGCGGATGCCCGGGCTGCTCGAGACGCTGCGCGAACTGGACCGGGCGGTGAAGAAGAACGCATTCGCGGAAACCGAGGTGACCAGCTCATGAGCTCTATCGTTGACGTCGTCGCGCGCGAGATCCTCGATTCGCGCGGCAATCCCACCGTCGAGGCGGACGTGCTGCTCGAATCGGGCTCGATGGGCCGCGCGGCCGTTCCGTCGGGCGCCTCCACCGGCAGCCGCGAGGCGCTCGAGCTGCGCGACGGCGACGCGCGGCGCTACGGCGGCAAGGGGGTGCTGAAGGCGGTAGAGCACGTCAACACGGAAATCTCGGAGGCGATCGTCGGGCTGGATGCGTCCGAGCAGGCGTTCATCGACAAGACGCTGATCGAGCTCGACGGCACGGAAGACAAGTCGCGCCTCGGCGCGAATGCGCTGCTCGCGGTGTCGATGGCGGTGGCCAAGAGCGCGGCGGAGGAAGCCGGGCTGCCGCTGTACCGCTATTTCGGCGGCTCCGGCCCGATGCAGATGCCGGTGCCGATGATGAACGTCATCAACGGCGGCGCGCATGCCAACAACCGGCTCGACCTGCAGGAGTTCATGATCATGCCGCTGGGCGCGAAGAGCTTCGGCGAGGCGCTGCGCTGCGGCGCCGAGGTGTTCCAGGCGCTGAAGAAGCTGGTCGCGGGCCAGGGCATGTCGACGGCGGTCGGCGACGAGGGCGGGTTCGCTCCCGACCTGCCGACGCACGCCGCGGCCATCGAGCTCGTCCTCGAGGCCGTGTCCAAGGCCGGCTACAAGCCGGGCGAGGACGTCGCGCTGGCGCTGGATTGCGCGGCGAGCGAGCTGTGGAAGGAGGGCCGCTACGTCCTCGCCTCGGAGAAGCTGCAGCTCAATGCGCAGGAGATGTGCGATTACCTCGGCGCGTTCGCGGCGCGCTACCCCATCGTCTCGATCGAGGACGGCATGGGCGAGAGCGACTGGGACGGGTGGAAGCTGCTCACCGACCGGCTGGGCGCGAAGGTGCAGCTGGTGGGCGACGACCTGTTCGTCACCAACGCGCGCACGCTGCGCGAGGGCGTCAAGCGCGGGGCGGCCAACGCCGTCCTCGTGAAAGTGAACCAGATCGGCACGCTGACCGAGACTTTCGCCGCCATCGAGCTCGCCAAGCGCTCGGGCTACGGCGTGGTGGTCTCGCACCGCTCGGGCGAGACCGAGGACACGACCATCGCCGACATCGCCGTCGGCACGAACGCGCTGCAGATCAAGACCGGGTCGCTGTCGCGCTCGGACCGGGTGGCCAAGTACAACCAGCTGCTGCGCATCGAGGAGGATCTCGGCGACTCGGTCAGCTATCCGGGGCGGGAGGCCCTGGCGCGGCCGCGCTGACATGAAGACCCTCGCCGGCATCCTCGGCGCGTTGCTCTTGCTGGTCCAGTACCCGCTCTGGCTGGGCAAGGGGGGGTGGCTGCGCGTGTGGGATCTGGACGGGCAGCTGGAGGCCGCGCAGCGCAAGAACGCGCAGCTGGAGTTGCGCAACGGTGCGCTCGAAGCGGAGGTCCGCGACCTGAAGCAGGGCCAGGAAGCGATCGAGGAGCGCGCGCGCTACGAGCTGGGGTTGATCAGGCCAGACGAGGTATTCTTCCAGGTCATCAATACAAATGTTGTAGAAACAAGAAAATAGGCTATATATCTCACCTATCGCATCAGGTATGCGTGAGGCAGGCGATTCCAGGGGTCCCGGGGCGTAGCATCCGGCTATTGGAGGAGGGGCAGATGAAGCTGACCCAGGAGCAGTTGCAGCAATTCGACCGCGAGGGCTACCTGTTCTTCCCCGCGCGGTTCACGTCCGCGGAGGTGAAGGTCCTGACCGACGAGGTCCCGGCCCTGTACGCGCAGCGCCGGCCCGAGAACGTGCGCGAGAAGACCGGCGACGTGGTGCGCACCAACTTCGCCGCGCACCTGTACAGCGCTCCGTTCGCCAGGCTCGCGCGCCACCCGCGCATGGTCGAGCCGATCGTGCAGCTCTTCGGCGAAGACGTCTACATGCACCAGTTCAAGATCAACGGCAAGCAGGCCTTCGACGGCGACGTCTGGCAGTGGCACCAGGACTACGGCACCTGGCGCGCCGACGACCAGATGCCCGAGGCGCGCGCCATGAACGTGGCCATCTTCCTCGACGAGGTGAACGAGTTCAACGGGCCGCTGATGTTCATCCCCGGCAGCCACAAGCTCGGCGTGCTGGATGCCGAGCACGACACCAGCACCACCAGCTACCCGCTGTGGACCATCAACCACGGCACGATCGCCAAGCTGGTGGAGCGCGGCGGCATCGTCGCCCCCAAGGGTCCGGCGGGCTCGATGATCCTGTTCCACGGCTGCCTGGTGCACGCCTCGACGTCCAACCTCTCGCCCTGGAACCGCGTCAGCGTGTATCTGTCGCTGTGCGCCGTGTCGAACCACATCCGGCGCTTCAAGCGCCCCGGCTACATCGCGCACCGCGACTTCACGCCGATCCGCTGCCTGCCCGACGACTGCCTGCTCAAGCCCTACGATGTGCCGCTGCCCTGGAAGGACGGCACGCCGCCCGAGGAGCTGCAGGGCGTGCTGAAGGCGGCCTGAGATGAACCTGCACGCCAGGCTGCGGGAGCGCGAGGCGCAGGGAAAGCCGCTGCGCATCGGGCTGATCGGCGCGGGCAAGTTCGCCGCCATGTATCTCGCCCAGGTGCCGCGCACGCCGGGCGTCCGCATCTCCGGCATCGCCGACCTGCAGCCCGCGAACGCCAGAGCGAACCTGGCGCGCGTCGGCTGGCCTGCGGCGCTCGTGGACGGCACGCCGATCACCGAAGACTGGCGCAAGCTGGTCTCGAGCCCGCAGGTCGACATCGTCATCGAGGCCACCGGCAACCCGGTCGCGGCCGTGGAACACGTGCTCGAGGCTTTCCGCCAGGGCAAGCACGTCGTCATGGTGACCGTCGAGGCCGACGCCTTCTGCGGCCCGATCCTGGCGCAGAAGGCAGCCGCCGCGGGAGTGGTGTACAGCCTCGCCTACGGCGACCAGCCGGCGCTGATCTGCGATCTCGTGGACTGGGCGCGCACCGCGGGCTTCCCGGTGGTGGCGGCGGGCCGCGGGCACAAGTGGCTGCCGCATTTCGCGCAGTCCACGCCGGAGACGGTCTGGCGCCATTACGGGCTTACGCCGGAGCAGGCGAAGCTCGGCGGGCTCAACCCGAAGATGTTCAATTCGTTCCTCGACGGCTCGAAGCCCGCCATCGAGACGAGCGCCGTGTGCAACGCGACCGGCCTCACGCCGGCCCCGGGCGGCCTCGCTTACCCGGCCGGCAGCGTGGACCAGATTCCGAACCTGATGCGCCCGCGCGCCGAGGGCGGCGTGCTGCACCACAAGGGCCAGGTGGAAGTCGTCTCTTCGCTGCACCCCGACGGCACGCCGATCGACTACGACATCCGCTTCGGCGTGTGGGTGGCATTCGAGGGCGAGACGGACTACATCCGCCGCTGCTTCGCCGAGTATGGCGTCAAGACCGACGACAGCGGACGCTACGCCTGCCTGTACAAGCGCTGGCACCTGATCGGCCTCGAGGTGGGCATCTCCGTGGCCTCGGTCGGGCTGCGCGGCGAGCCGACGGGCTGTGCCACGGGCTTTCGCGCCGATGCGGTGGCCACCGCCAAGCGCGCGCTCAAGACCGGCGAGGTGCTCGACGGGGAAGGGGGCTACACCGTGGTCGGGCGGCTCATGCCGGCGGCGGATTCACTCGCCCAGGGATGCCTGCCGCTCGGATTGGCGCACGGCTGCAAGCTCACCCGCCCGGTCGCGGCGGGCGAGGTGCTGCGCTGGAGCGACGTGGCGGTGGACGCCGGCGTGACTGCGGTGCGGCTGCGGCGCGAGATGGAAGACGTCTTCCGGCGCACTGAGCGGCATGCCGCCTGAGAGCCCGTCGAAGTTCCTCACCAAGTTCAGCTTCCGTATCCGCACGCGCAGCGGCACGCCGGTGGAGAACCTGCTGATCCAGGCGGCCGACCAGGCGCAGGCCGAGCGCCGCCTGCAGCAGATGTACCCCTACTGCGAGATCCTCGAGTGCCGGGAGCTGACCGCCATGCCCCGGGACGAGTCGGCGAGCCTCGACGCCATCATCTCCATCATCTCGCGCGACGACGGCAAGACCGGCTAGGGCGCGGGCGGCGGCGGGCGCCGCTGGATGAAACCCGTCGCCAGCAGCTCCTCCACCAGCGAGTCATAGTCCTGCGCGCCCTTGCTCTCGGGGGCGTGGGCGAAGACGTCCTTGCCGGCCGCCGGGCTTTCCGCCAGCGCGACGTTCTCGGAGATGCGCGTCTGGCAGATGTCGGCGCCGAAGCGCGCTTGCAGTTCCTCGATGATGCGGTGGGAGAGCTTGCGGCGCGTGTCGAAGCGCGTCACCAGGTAGCGCCGCTCGACGCGCTTCTTCAGCACGTGCTCGAGCGCCCTCAGCGTCTTCTCGCACTGCTGCACGCCTTTCAGCGCCAGGTAGTCGGCCGACACCGGGATCAGCACGCGGTCCGAGGCGAAGATCGCCGACAGGGACAGCACGCCGAGCACCGGGCAGCAGTCGATGACGATCGGGCGGCCGGTGTTCAGGTTCTCGCGCACGATGCCCATGTTGAGGCGGTTGAGCACGTTCGCGCCCTTGCCGAACTGCGTGTCCACCTTGGACAGCTCGACGTGCGCCGAGATCGCCAGCCAGCCGCCGGTCGACGGGCGGATGAGCTGCGTGAGCGGCTTGGAGAGCTGGTAGAAGCCGTAGATCGAGTCGTCCGAGCGCTCGACCACCGCGCCGCACACGTAGGACAGGTGCGCCTGGGGGTCCAGGTCGATCGACAGCGGGTTGAAGCCGCGGCGGGCGAGCGCGGCCGTGAGGTTGAGCGAGGTCGTGGTCTTGCCGACCCCGCCCTTCTGGTTGAATACCGCGATCTTCGCCAAGTGCCCCCCGGGGGGCGAACCATCTCACCGGGGGGAAATGCTGTCAAACAACTACTACACGCCGCGTTCCTTGAAGACCTCTTTCGCGCAGCGGAAGCTCACCACGGCCGCCGGCACCCCGCAATAGATGGCGACCTGCAGGAAGACCTCGCGGATCTGCTCCTTGGAGAGGCCGTTGTTCAGCGCACCGTTGATGTGCAGCTTCAGCTCGTGCTCCTTGCCGAGCGCCGAGAGCATGGCGAGGTTGAGCATCGAGCGCGTCTTGCGCTCCAGCCCGGGCCGGTTCCAGATGTCGTTCCAGCAATAGGTATTCAGCAGCTCGACGAACGGCCGGTTGAAGTCGTCGACCGAGGCCATCGCCTTGTCCACGTAGCCGGCGCCCAGCACCTCGCGGCGCGTCTTCAGTCCCTGGTCGTACCGCTCCTTGTGGCCTCGCTTGTCCATCCTCGCTCTCCGTTCTAGACGATGTCTTCGTAGCGGATGCCCGCGCGCCGCAGCAGGGCATCGAAGGGCAGGGCGCCAGGGCGCGGATCCGCGTTGAAGGCCTGCGAGCGCGCCGGCGTCTGCTCGAGCACGCGCGGCGCGATCGGCAGATTGTCGCCGCGCATGGCATCGGTCGCCACCTGGATTTCGCAGGCGCGCTGCAGACCCCAGTAGGTCAGGTAAGCCTGCGGGATGCCCGGGCAGGCGACCAGCAGCCCGTGGTTGCGCAGGATCAGGATCGCCTTGTCGCCGAGGCTCTTCACCAGACGCGGCTGCTCGGCCGCGTCGGTCGTCACGCCCTCGAAGTCGTGGTACGCGACCTGGCCGTAGAGGATCGCGCTGTAGAAGTTGTCATAGCGCAGGCCGTCCTTCTTGCAGGCCACCGCGCTGCCGGCCGTGGAGTGCGTGTGGATGATGCAGTGCGCATCCTCGCGCGCCGCGTGGATCGCGCTGTGGATGATGAAGCCGGCCTTGTTCACCGGGTATCTCGAGCCGTCCACGGCCTCGCCGCCCAGGTTCACCTTGACGAGGTTGGTGGCCGTGACCTCGTTGTAGTTGAGGCCGTAGGGGTTGATCAGGTAGTGGCGCTCGCCGCCGGGCACGCGCGCGGTGATGTGGTTGTAGATCGACTCGGTCCAGCCCAGCCAGTCGAAGGCGCGGTACAGCGCGGCGAGCTCGAGGCGAACCTGCCACTCCTCGCCGGACATCGCCTCGGGCTTCAGGCGCAGCAGCTTCTCGCTCAGATCCATGCGTGCCTCCTCCCCGGACTATATCCGCTTTCGCGCGCGCCACAGCAGCCAGCCGGCGATCGCCATGTTGAGCAGATTCCAGGCGATGCCGTTCAGGAACGCGGCGCGGTAGGAGCCAGTCAGGTCGAACAGCGCCCCCGACATCCAGCCGCCGAGCGCCATGCCGACCAGCGTCGCGGTGAGCACGATGCTGACCGTGGCGCCCGCGGTCCTGGCGTCGAAGTACTCGCGCACGATGATCGCGTAGGACGGGACGATTCCCCCCTGGAAGAGGCCGAACAGGGCGGAAACGACGTACAGCGACACGAGGCCGTCGGCCGGCAGGTAGAGCAGCAGCGCGACGCCCTGCAGCGCGGAGCCCAGCAGCAGCGTGCGCAGTCCGCCGATGCGGTCGCAGATCCAGCCCGAGGC